>NZ_CP030085.1:600000-782928 GCF_003261235.1 Polynucleobacter paneuropaeus
GAAGATTTCCAGGCTGTTGATATCGAGACGATTTCTAAACCAGTTACGAAGATGTCTGTAACCGTTCGCGAACCTGGCTTGGTGCCACGTGTTTTCCAGCAGGCATTTCATGTTATGCGTTCAGGCCGTCCAGGACCCGTATTAATTGATTTGCCCATTGATGTTCAATTAGCTGAAATTGAATTTGATATCGATACGTATGAGCCATTGCCGGTATACAAACCAGCAGCTAGCCGTAAGCAGATAGAAAAAGCCATGACAATGTTGATGTCAGCCAAAAAACCATTAATTGTTGCTGGTGGTGGAATCATTAATGCTGATGCAGATGCACTGTTAGTGGAATTTGCAGAATTGACTGGCATCCCAGTGATTCCAACCCTAATGGGTTGGGGCACCATTCCAGATGATCATCCACTCATGGCGGGTATGGTTGGTCTTCAAACCTCACACCGTTACGGCAATGCCACCATGCTAGCTAGTGATCTTGTCTTGGGTATTGGTAACCGCTGGGCTAACCGCCACACGGGATCAATCGACGTGTATTGCAAAGACCGTAAGTTTATTCACGTTGATATCGAGCCAACCCAAATCGGTCGCGTATTTAATCCCGACTATGGCATTGTTTCAGATGCAAAAGCAGCGCTAGAGTTATTTGTTGAGGTTGCTAAAGAATGGAAAGCAAAAGGCAAGCTGACTAATTACAGTGAGTGGGTTGAGCGCTGCCAGGAACGTAAGAGCTTGATGCACCGTAAAACAAACTTTGATAATGTGCCTATCAAGCCGCAACGCGTCTATCAAGAGATGAATTCAGTATTTGCTCGCGATACCGTATATGTGTCTACCATTGGCCTCTCGCAAATTGCTGGGGGACAATTCTTGCATGTATATGGTGCTCGTCAGTGGATCAACTGCGGTCAAGCAGGCCCCCTTGGCTGGACTATTCCAGCTGCCTTGGGTGTATTAGCGTCCGATCCAACAAAAACTGTAGTTGGACTTGCGGGTGATTACGACTTTCAATTTTTGATTGAGGAATTGGCAGTTGGTGCGCAATTTAATCTGCCATTAGTCATGGTCTTGGTGAATAACAGTTATCTAGGCTTAATCCGCCAAGCACAACGCGGCTTTGAAATGGATTATTGCGTACAATTGGCTTTTGACAACATCAACGTTGATGATCAAAACCTTAAAGGTTACGGAGTTGATCACGTTAAAGTCGTTGAAGGACTGGGTTGTAGAGCTATTAGAGTGTCGGATCCAAATAAGATCAATGCTGCATTGATTGATGCGCAAAAGATGGCCAAAGAGCATCGCGTACCAGTAGTGGTGGAAATTATTTTAGAAAAAATCACCAATATTGCGATGGGTACCGAAATTAACAACATTAATGAATTTGAAGATATTGATTGCCGTCATCCTGCTGGTACAGAGGGCTTGGTGGCTGCCGGCCTTCTTGAGTAATCGATTCATTGCTTTGAATTTAACTCGTTATTAAGGAATAGGAATGCCTAAGTTTGCAGCGAATCTCACAATGTTGTTTAATGAGCAACCATTTTTGGAGCGCTTTGCGCTCGCTAAGATTGGAGGTTTCAAAGCCGTCGAATTTCTATTTCCTTATGCTTTTGAAGCTAGCGAAATCAAATCTGCTTTAGATAACAACGCCTTAAAGTTAGTCTTACATAACCTGCCCGCAGGGGATTGGGATGCCGGTGAGCTTGGTATTGCTTGTCATCCAGACCGAGTTGAAGAGTTTCGTTCAGGTGTTGCTAAGGCAATTGAATATGCTACTTATCTCAATGTGGGTCAGCTCAATTGCTTGGCCGGTAAGGCGCCAGCCGGAGTAGATGCCAAGGTGCTCCGCGATACATTCCTAGGTAATTTGAAATATGCTGCTGAGCAATTAAAGAAGGTCAATATTAAATTACTCATTGAGCCAATTAACACTTTTGATATACCTGGGTTTTATCTGTCGCGAACCCAACAAGCCATCGAGATTATGGATGAGGTTGGCTCAGATAATTTATATCTGCAATATGACATCTACCATGCGCAGCGTATGGAGGGAGAAATTGCTAGTACGATACAAAAATATATTTCCCGTATTGCTCATATTCAATTGGCTGATAATCCAGGTCGTAATGAACCAGGCACTGGTGAAATCAACTATGAATATTTATTTGGTTTCTTGGATAAGATCGGTTACAAGGGTTGGATTGGCTGCGAATATAAGCCGCTAAAAAATACTGTGGCTGGCCTTGGATGGATGCATCATTATGAGCACCTTCAACAGGATAGTATTTACGCTTGAGTTAAAATCAAAAAGCTGAGTGTGATCCCACTGAAAAGTGTTTACTTTTTGATCAGAATGAGATATCCATGCGTATTTACAAAGCAGCTTTAGTTGTAGTCCCAGCACTGTTTATGGTGGCCGCAGCTCACGCTCAAAATACGGTAATGCCTGCTTTGTCACCTGAAGAATTAAAGCAGTTTAATTCTCAACCTTTGTCGCCGAAGATTTCAGTACCTGAATTAGACGGGACACAAACTGGCCCAACCCGTAATTCCCGTATGAAGAATCCAATGAAGCCTGGTACACAGTCCTCTGGTGAACAAGAAGCTGAAATCCTCGGGGGTGATGGTGACACTACTCCTGCAACTCCGCAGATTACTAAGAGCTTTTAAGCTTTAAATGCACCGCCTTCGGTAAGCTTAGCAAGCTCTTCTTTCTCAATCCCCAATTCTTTTAGTAGTTCTGAGGTGTGCTCACCCAAGAGTGGGGGATGTCTACTGACTTGTTGTGGTGTTTCAGAAAGTTTGACTGCAAAACCAATATTGGGAATGCTGCCTTCAACCGGGTGATCAATCTCAATTCGCATTTGTCGATGTTTACCATGCTCGCTATCAAAGGCTTGTGGATAGGTATTAATAGGGCCTGCAGGTATACCTTCAGCAAGCAATTGATCGACCCACTCTTCAGATGTTTTGGTGAGGAAAGTTTTCTCCAGTTCCTTCACTAAGATCAAGCGATTCGCTAAGCGCAAAGGATTGGTCTTGAAGCGTTCGTCTTCAATGAGTTCTGGTCTGCCAATCTTCTCACACAGCAGTGACCATAGTTTTTGATTGGTGGCGCCCATGACAAAATAACCATCAGATGCCTGCATGGCTTGGTAGGGTGCGCTCATATGATTGGCGGTGCCGAGTTTGTAGGGTTCTACTCCAGTACCCCAGTACTGTGAGGTATCCCAAATTGAGAATGCCAAAGCAGAATCAAATAAGGAGGCGTCAATAAATTGACCTTCGCCGGATTTTGTTTTGCCGATATAGGCAGACAAAATTCCATAAGCAGCAAAGAGGGCGCACCCGATATCAGCAACGGGCACTCCAGCTTTTACTGGTGGACCATCGGGGTAGCCGGTCACACTCATAACCCCAGACATGGCTTGGGCCATTAAATCAAAGCCAGGTCGGTCAGCCCATGGACCAGTTTGTCCAAAGCCGGAGATGCTGGCATAAACCAAGCCGGGATTGATTTTCTTAAGGGTTGGGTAATCCACGCCCAATTTCTTCATCACACCGGGGCGATAGTTTTCTACCAAGATATCGGCAGTCTTTACTAAACGAAAGAAGATTTCCTTACCAGCTTCCGTTTTGAGATTGAGGGTGACGCTACGCTTATTGCGGTTCATGTTCAGAAAGCCCATGCTGTCTGAACCCTTCATTTTGAAGCCCATTGAGCCCCGCGTCTGATCACCGGTGCCAGGAGGCTCAATTTTGATGACATCGGCCCCTAAGTCGGCCAAGAGCATGCAACAGTAGGGACCGGCCATCACTTGGCTGACATCAAGAACTCGGACGCCGGCAAGGGGGAGGGGCTGATTTGTAGGTGTTTGCATTACTGTCTCAGATGTCTTAATTTGTATAGAATGACTTGAGTAATCATAACCACAAAAAAGATCAAATCTACGGAGACGGCATGCGCCTTACATTCATCCTGCAAAAATTGCTTCAGACCCTCGGCCGCTTTGCCTTGCTTGGCCTGGTGTTTGCATCCTGCACAGTAGGTGCTGAATCAGCTTATCCCTCCAAACCCATTCGCCTGATAGTAGGCTTTGCACCTGGTGGTGGGACTGATATTGTGGCGCGCGCAATTGCCCCCAAACTCGGTGAAATCCTAGGCACTAGCGTGATAGTAGAAAATCGCTCGGGCGCAGCGGGAACGATTGGCGCTGATATGGTTGCTAAATCGAATCCCGATGGTTATACCCTTTTAGTAGGGCACTCCAATTCCAATGCGATCGCTCCATTTGTATTGCCTAATGTGCAGTACAACGCCGCCAAGGATTTCACACCCATTACCTATCTAGGTTATGTACCCAATGTATTGGTAGTGAATGCCTCTCTGCCAGTGAACTCGGTTGCGCAACTGATTGCCTTGGCGAAATCCAACCCAGGGCAGATGACTTACGGCTCTTCTGGCATTGGCAGCACCCAACATTTAGCAGGGGCATTGTTTGCCAAGATTGCCGGTATTTCTATGAATCATGTTCCCTATAAAGGCAGTGGTCAGGCCATCATTGATTTACTCGGCGGTCAGATCACGATGAACTTTGATACCTTGCCGCCAAACCTTCAGCAAATTAAAGATGGCAGTCTCAAAGCCTTAGCAATTTCTACACCAAAACGTTTGGCGATTCTGCCTAATGTCCCTACCTTTAATGAAGTCGGCATTGTTGGCTTTGATGTGACGAACTGGTATTCCATCATGGGACCTAAAGGTATGGACCCTGCGGTAGTAAATAAGATTGATCAAGCAGTGAAGGCAGCAGTCAATGATCCGCAAATTAAGAAGACATTAGATTCACAAGGCTTGCAACCAGAAGGACCTGCTACACCAGCTGCCTTTGCATTGTTTCTGAATGCTGAACTCCTCAAATATCAGCGTTTAGTTAAAAGCTTAAACATCAAGGCTGAATAATCGAAATGACTGATATTGCTCAAGTTCATTTTGAGGTGCGTGATGCCATAGCGCATATCACTTTTGATCATGTCAAAGCCCGTAACGCGATGACGATTTCGATGTATCAATCTTTGCAATCCATCTGTGAAGAGATTGCAAAGACTCCCAGTATTCGGGTGGCCATCTTCAGAGGTGCAGGTGGTAAGTCCTTTGTATCAGGAAGTGATATTAGCCAGTTTGCTGATTTTCAAAATGGTGAAGAGGGTGTCGTCTATGAGCAAAATATTGAGCGCTACTTTACGCCCTTAATCATGTTGCCAATACCAACCATTGCCGTCATCGATGGCATGGCAGTTGGTGGTGGATTGGCGATTGCCAGTTGCTGTGATTTCCGAATCTCGACGCCCGATGCCCGCTTCGGTGTGCCGATTGCCAGAACCTTGGGTAATTGCCTATCTCCCGGCAATATTGCTTGGCTCAATGCCCATTTGGGAATTCATCTGGTCAAGAGGATGTTGCTTCTTTCGGAAATGATTAGCGCTACAGAGTTATTGCAACACGGCTATCTTTTGCAAACCCATGAGGCAGATCAATTAGAGGGTGCAGCACTCGAGTTAGCAAAACGTCTTAGCAGCTTGGCACCAATCACCCAGAAAGTGAGTAAATTGACCTTGGCACGATTGATCAGAAATACTCTTCCCAATTGCGATGATCTGATTAAAGAGTGTTACGGTAGTAAAGACTTTCAGAATGGCGTGAAGTCCTTTATTGCTGGCGAACCACCAGTCTGGTCAGGTAATTAAGCCAGAAAGATCTCTTGGAGATTATTGAGATAGCGAAAGCCTTGTTCGCTAGCTTTGAGCAAAGTAGGATTGGGATCTAGTAAGCCCTGATTGCTTGCCTCACTGAGTTCTTTGGAAATCATGCTGAGCGGCAGGCCAGTACGCTCACTGAAGGTGATGGTTTGTACGCCTTCACTTAATCGCAAAACATTGAGCATGAATTCAAAAGGCAGATCCTGCGCGGTAATATCGCGAGCCTCTAGTAGGGCATGGCCTTGCGTCTCCATCGCCTGCATATATTGCTCGGGATGCTTTTCTCTGAGCTGACGCGTGACTTTGTCTGGGAAAGAAATTTTCCCATGGGCGCCAGCGCCAATTCCGATGTAATCACCAAAGCGCCAGTAGTTCAAATTGTGTTTGCACTCCTGACCTTTTTTGGCATACGCTGAAACTTCATAGCGTTGGTATCCCGCCTTACCCAATAAAGCCAAGTTCTGTTCAAAGATTGCATCAATCGTTTCTTCATTGGGTAACTGGGGTGGAAAACTGGCAAAGTAGGTATTGGGTTCAAGCGTGAGGTTGTATAGAGATAAATGGGGTGTATTAAAAGAGAGAGCGGTTTCGATATCGTCGCGTGCTTGCTCTAGGGTTTGTTTTGGTAGTCCATACATCAAATCTATATTGACAGATTTAAAGTGCTCAAGTGCAATCGCAATTGCTGCACGTGCTTCTTTCCCATTATGAATTCGCCCTAAAGCCTTGAGCTGTTCATCCTGAAAACTTTGAATGCCTAAGGAAACACGGTTGATACCGGCCCTGGCAAAGGCAGAAAACTTTTCTGCCTCAACTGAACCTGGATTGGCTTCCATCGTGATTTCGGCATCGGGCTCAAGATTGATGCGGGCGCGCACTGCTGAGAGCAGCTCTTGCATACCGGCGCCAGAGAGCAGGCTGGGAGTTCCGCCACCAATAAAGATGCTGTGCACTTGTCTACCCCAAATGCGGGGTAACTCCGTTTCTAAATCCGCAATAAGGGCTTTGAGATAACGCACTTCATCAAATCCATTTTTTCCATCTTTAATTTGATGAGAGTTGAAATCACAGTAGGGACACTTACGTTCACACCATGGAAAGTGAATATATAAAGCGAGAGGAGGGAGCGCTGTGAACTGTGGGCGCAACAAAATTGAACTAGACACGCTGGTTCAGCTTAAGTAACTCAGCGATGAGGATACGCAATGCTTGGCCGCGGTGGCTAAAAGCATTTTTCTCGGCGGATGAGAGTTCGGCTGCTGTTTTACCTAACTCAGGAATATAGAAGTAGGGGTCGTAGCCAAAACCCTTATCACCTCTCGGTATGTCAGTGACCTCTCCATCCCAACGTGCCTGCACAGTAATCGGGTTTTGGTCATCAGCGCTATTTACCATGACAAGTGCACAGATGTAATAGGCAGTTCGATCAAGCTCATTTGCTAGGTCCTGAAGTAATTTGTGGTTATTGTCGGTATCGCTGGCATGATCACCCGCATAACGTGCAGAGCGCACCCCAGGTTTACCACCCAGCACATTGACGCAAATGCCAGAGTCATCTGCTAGAGCAGGTAGTCCGCTGAGTTGACTGGCGTGTTTGGCTTTTGCTAAAGCGTTCTCGAGGAAGGTATCGAAAGGTTCCTCTGCAGCAGGAATCTCGAATTGCCCCTGCGGAATTACCTCAAACTCAAAGGGCGCCAGTAACTCTGAAAACTCTTTGAGCTTCCCAGCATTGTTTGAGGCCAGAACCAGTTTTTGCATTGCGTATTACTTATTTCAAAGCTTGGGTTTGCAGTTTGCTTAATTCGGTAATACCTTGCTCTGCTAAGTCTAATAACTCTATTAGTTCAGTGCGCGAGAATGCAGCCCCCTCTGCGGTTCCCTGTATCTCAATCATGCCGCCTTTGCCCGTCATCACCACATTCATATCAGTATCACAGGAGGAGTCTTCGGGATAATCAAGATCAAGCACGGGCTGACCTTGAAAAATACCGACCGAAATCGCCGCCACACTATCGATGATCGGATCTTGCTTGAGAACGCCTGTTTTCAGAAGATGGTTGATGGCATCACGGGCTGCAACATAAGAACCCGTGATCGCTGCGGTACGAGTGCCGCCATCCGCTTGCAGCACATCGCAATCTAAATGGATGGTGCGCTCACCCAAAATCTCAAGGTTGAAAACACTGCGCATGGCACGGCCGATCAAACGCTGGATCTCTTGGGTGCGCCCAGTTTGTTTGCCTCTAGCAGCCTCTCGATCACTGCGCGTATGGGTAGAGCGGGGCAGCATGCCATATTCAGCAGTAACCCAGCCCTCACCAGACCCTTTCTTATGAGGCGGCACTCTTTCTAAGACGCTGGCAGTACACAAGACTTTGGTGTCCCCAAAGGCAATGAGGACAGAGCCCTCTGCATGCTTAGTAAAGGAGCGACTAATTGATACCTCACGCAATTGCTTGGGTGCACGACCGCTAGGGCGGATTACGGGGGTCTGGTTTTGGCTGTTCATATTCTTTAGTCCTGAGGGGTGGATCAATCTACAATGTCCATATGATATCGAGCATGACCGGTTATGGCAGCGCTTCTCGCCAAGTCTCCTTGGGGGCGGGTGTGCTTGCTGATCTGCAAATGGAGTGTCGAGCGGTCAATAGCCGTTTTTTAGACCTCGGATTTCGTTTACCAGACGAGTGTCGGGCTGCCGAGCCAGCTCTGCGGGAGATGGTGACCCAAAGCCTGGGTCGAGGCAAAGTCGAGTTTAGGGCAGCATGGCGTATTAATTCAAATGGTGCGGCTGCAAGTAAAGCTAATCCGCATGCCTTGGGCGCTCTCAATCAAGACGCTGTAGACGCTCTTTATGCCCTGCAAGAAAAGGTCCAAGCAGGTTTTCCCCAAGCTGAGCCAATGAGCGTGAGCGAGATTCTGCGTTGGTCAGGCGTTCTTTCGGAGCCGCGTGGTGACGAAGATGGCTGGTTGGCTGCCACTGTTGAAGCGGGTCGAGCTGCACTAAGTGCTCTGATGGACAGCCGAGCTGCCGAGGGTCAAGCCTTAGTAAAAGTACTCCTGAATATCACGCAAAAGATGCGCGAGATTGTGGCTAAAGTAGAACCCCTCATTCCAGGCTATGTGGCTCAGTATCAAGAAAAACTGACAGAACGTTTATCAGAAGCCTTGGCTGCTCAAGCACAAGCCAAAAGTGGTGCCGAGCTGATGGAACGTATTCGTCAGGAAGTGGTCTTATATGCTGTACGCATTGATGTGGCCGAAGAGTTTGCGCGCCTGAAAACACATCTTCAAGCAGTGGATTTGGCTTTAGCAGGGAAGGGACCTGTTGGTAAGCGCCTCGATTTTTTAATGCAAGAACTCAATCGAGAGGCTAATACCCTGAGCTCCAAATCAGTAGCCGAAGAATGTACTCAAGCGGCATTAGAGCTCAAACTATTGATTGAGCAAATGCGCGAGCAAGTGCAAAATTTAGAGTAAGCAAAACCTTTGCATACAATAAGCCATGACCATAACTAACGCTTACCAAGGTAGCATGCTGATGATTGTGGCACCCTCGGGTGCTGGTAAATCTTCTTTGGTTAATGCCTTGTTACAGAGTGAGCCTGGCTTAATCATTTCGCTTTCAACAACGACGCGCTCACCTCGACCAGGTGAAGTGGATGGCAAGGATTACCGCTTTGTTACTCCTGAAGTATTTAAACAGGAACGTGATCAAGGACAGTTCTTGGAATGGGCTGAGGTACATGGTCATTTTTATGGCACATCGAAAACTTGGATTGAACAGCAAATGCAAACGGGCAGCGATGTGATTTTAGAAATCGATTGGCAAGGTGCTCAGCAGATTCGTAAACTGATTCCGGTGGTGCAGTGGATCTTCATCTTTCCACCCTCGATTGAAGCACTTGAAGAGCGTTTACGTAAAAGAGGGCAGGATGAAGAGGCGACGATTGAAAGACGTCTAGCCGCAGCCCATATCGAGTTGCAGCATGCTCATGAGGCCAATTTCATTGTGATTAATGACGCCTTTGATCAAGCCTTAGCAGATTTGCGCCATATTCTGGCAGCAAGCCGCCTGCGCTCAGGCCCCGTTATGGCGCGTAACCCCGTGCTTTTAAAGCGCCTTGGGGTGTAATCAGTTATCCTATGGGTATTGAAGCTAAAAACGAAGTGAGTTCAGCATGGCCCGTATTACTGTAGAAGATTGTCTTAAAACTATTCCTAACCGTTTTGAACTGGTTTTGGCTGCCACTTATCGTGCTCGCCAATTGGTTCAAGGTCACTCTCCACGCGTTGAGTCCAGAGATAAAGCAACCGTAGTTGCCTTGCGCGAAGTTGCTGCTGGTGTTACCGACCGTGACATGCTGACCAAAGTACCTCTATAAATTAGGAGTTCCGGTGTGGAGCTCCCTCTCAGTCTTAAAAGTAGAGCCACAAGCGCATCAGAATCCTCGAGCGTAGTTTCTGGGCAAGCAGATCTGCTTGATATCCCGAATGCATCTGAAGTACAGGCAGGTAAGAAATCGATCATTGCCACTTTGTTGGCGCAATCGAGTCGACACCTCTTCGGCCCTACTTCTGCACCTACACTTCCCCTTAAGCATCAAGTTGTATCGATTGAAGGTTTGCTCAGTAAGCTGAGCTATCTCAAGCCTGATGAGATCAGCCAAATCAAGAAAGCGTTTCAGTACTCTGATGCTGCCCACTTAGGTCAATACCGCCATAGCGGCGAACCTTACATTACCCATCCTGTTGCTGTAGCTGAACTGTGCGCAACTTGGAAACTCGATGCAGCATCCATCATGGCCGCTCTAATGCATGATGTGATTGAAGATACCGGTTCCACTAAAGCGGAGCTGGTAGAGCGTTTTGGAACAAAAGTCGCCGAACTTGTCGAGGGTTTAACTAAGCTAGACAAGCTCGAGTTTCAAAGTCATGCTGAAGCGCAGGCAGAGAGTTTTCGCAAAATGTTCATGGCAATGGCTAGGGATGTGCGCGTCATTCTAGTGAAGTTAGCTGACCGTACGCACAACATGCGGACCTTAGATGCCGTGCCAATGGAAAAGCGCCGGCGAGTGGCGGCCGAGACGATTGAAATCTATGCGCCAATTGCACATCGACTCGGCCTCAATCTGATCTATCGTGAATTACAAGATCTCAGCTTCCGCTACTCAATGCCTATGCGCTTTCGGGTCATTGAGCAAGCCGTCAAGCGGGCGCGTGGTAATCGTAAGGAGATGGTGGAAAAGATTCTGCAATCTGCTCGCATGGCCTTTGCAAAATCCGATCTGGTAGTTGACCTACAAGGCCGTGAAAAAACCCTTTTTAGTATTTACTCCAAAATGCGGGCCAAGCATGTGAACTTTTCACAAGTGCTCGATGTCTATGCATTCCGTGTGACGGTCAGTTCGATTGATGAGTGTTACCGCGCTTTGGGAATTTTGCACGCTCTCTTTAAGCCTATGCCTGGTAAGTTTAAGGATTACATCGCAATCCCCAAGCTGAATGGCTATCAATCTTTACACACCACTCTGATTGGTCCTTCTGGAGTGCCGGTAGAGTTTCAGATTCGTACCAGTGATATGCATGCTGTAGCCGAAGCGGGTGTTGCAGCCCACTGGGCTTATAAAGACGGTGCTCCCGATATGAGTGAGGTACAAAACCGAGCCCACCAATGGTTGCAATCGCTGATTGATATTCAGGATAGTAGTGGCGACCCGCAAGAGTTCCTTGAGCATGTCAAGATTGACTTGTTCCCAGATGCGGTTTATGTCTTTACGCCTAAAGGCCATATTCGGGCCTTACCGCGTGGCGCTACTGCGCTTGACTTTGCCTACTCGATCCATAGTGATCTGGGCAATACCTGTGTGGCAGTCAAAATCAATGGTCTGCAATTACCGCTCCGCAGTGAGCTCAAGAACGGCGATATTATTGAGGTGGTTACTTCAGCGAGCTCACAACCCAATCCAGGTTGGTTAGCCTTTGTGCGCACTGGTAAAGCACGTGCTGCCATCCGACATTCTCTAAAGACCAAGCATTATTCAGAATCTCTGCAACTTGGCGAGCGTCTCTTGATGAGTGCTTTGCGGCAGCAGGGCGTTGATGCTGCTTTGTTGACTACCGAGGTTTGGGAAAAGCTACTGCATTGGACGGGGGATAAAACCCGTGAAGAAGCCTGCGTCAACATTGCTTTGGGTCGCCGCTCCCCCCAAGAGCTTGCCATTCGCTTGAAGATTCTGTTGGATGAAGAGGGTACTGGCGATCAAATGCGTTTAGATTCTGCGGATTGGGTCGCAACACAGCTTGAGCCTACCTATTCTCATCAACGCCAGGCCATTATTGTGGATGGTCGTGAAGGTAACTCGATTAGCTTCCAAAGCTGTTGCCATCCCATCCCAGGGGACAATATTATTGGTTATCTCGGTAAAGGTGAAGGTTTGCATATTCACACTAATGATTGCCCTCATGCCTTACGCATGCTTTCTAAAGATGGGGATAAATGGGTCGAGGTAGAGTGGGGCAAAGAGATTAATCGTGAGTTTGAAGTTGATCTGGCAATCGATACCCGTCAAGGCAAAGGTGTACTCGCCAGAGTTGCAAGTAGCATCACCTCAGCGGATACCAATATCTTGAATGTCTCGATGGACGATCGTTACAAAGAAGATTCGGTAGTGATTCGGTTTACGATTCAGGTTTCTGATCGTTTGCACTTATCTAAAGTGATGCGCAACTTACGCTCTAATCATGATGTGATGCGATTGACGCGCACCCGCTCAGAATAGAGTAGCAAGCTTAAAGGTACTGTACTTCCAGAATTTCAATTTCAGAAGGTCCCGTCGGTGTTTGTATTTTCACGCAGTCACCCAACTTGGCCTTGATTAAGGCTTTCGCAATCGGTGAGACCCAACTCACATATCCCTTTTCAAGATCGACTTCATCTACTCCAACAATAGTGATGCGCGTCTCTTTACCGACGTCCTTACCTTCGAGTGCGGCATAGGTAACGGTAGCGCCAAAGAAGATCTGCTCGGCATCGGCTTCACCCGATTTACGGGCTGCATTGTCGACCACCACTGCGAATTCTAGGCGTTGATTGAGGAAATGAATGCGGCGATCAATCTCTCGTAAACGTTTTTTGCCATAGATATAGTCGCCATTCTCAGAGCGATCACCATTGGATGCAGCCCAATGGACAACCTTCACAATTTCAGGACGTTCGACGTCTAAAAGCTGCAAAAGCTCAGTTTTAATGCGCTCGTGACCGGTGGGGGTGATGTAGTTCTTCTCTTCCATGGCATAATTATGGCTGTTGCGGCTGTAGCTCAGCTGGATAGAGTACTTGGCTACGAACCAAGGGGTCGTGGGTTCAATTCCTGCCAGCCGCACCAACTATAAGGGCCTCCTATCGGGGGCCCTTACCTTTTGTACAGTAGATTGCCTTTGGTGCAAAAAAATAAATTTGTGTCTTGATCATAGCCTTTACGATGGCGAACCATTCCCAGGGGTGTCCAATACATAATTTGAAGCCTGCTGGTTTGCCACCGGAGAGCTCTTGTAGGTGCTGTACAAACGTCACCATTTCTAATGAGATATATTTTGTAGACCCCATTAGTCAGCAGGAACAGTCTTTTATCAGAGGCAATATAAGCTAATTTGTTTTAACTGTGTCAACATCCTGTTGAGTCTATAAATGTAAGGATATTGATGACATTTCCAACGGCTATCCTTCCTAATGTTAGTTTTTAAATTGAAGAGTGATCTGCAATACCTTAATTTTTATGAAATTTGTTGCAAATTGTGATGCATAGTAATAGGATAAATATCCTATTTCAGCAAAGCAGAGCAAGAGATTGTCATGGAAACAATAAAAGTACTCGTCACAAACCGTAAGGGTGGGGTTGGTAAAAGCACGATTGCCGCCAATCTTGCTGCATACCTAGCTCTTCAAAAGGGCTTGAAAATTTCATTGATTGATTACGACGAGCAAAGTTCATCTTCTGCCTGGATTAAAAAGGCTCCTAATATTGGTATTGAGACTTTTCGAGCTGAGATGTCTTATCAAAGTGCTGGCATGACACTATTGAGCGCCAGATCTTCTTTGCGTAAATTTTCAACAGGTTTTGATGTCAGCATTTCGGACCTTACTTGGACGCCAAATATGGCAGAGAATTTCATGCATGATTTCGATGTCATCTTGGTTCCAACTTCAACTTCGAAATTTGAATTAGCTAGTACCGAAATATTTATTTTGGAATATGTATTGCGCAACACACCTTTTATTGCGAAAAATAAACAAGCAATCATGGCAGTTCCTAGTAGAGTTGAAACGAATTTTGCAGAAACCAGTATTTCTACAAATCTTGCTTCACTGAAAATGTGTTACGTCACCCCTCCTGTATTGCGTGCTAATGATATTGATAACTTTGTTTATGAAGATTTTTTCTGCGTCTCCAGCAATGCCACTATCTCAAATTACTTTTGCCGCTTTGGGGAGTTTGTGGCCCAACAGATTTTAGATAAAAAGCGTGAGCGTGAAGCACCTGCTTCTAAATTGGGCGCCATTTATTCTGGTCTAGGTAAGGGTATTTTGATATTAGATCGCTACCGTCAAAATAAAAAATTATTAGGCATGCAAGCTCGTTCTCAAACTCATGCACTGAAGTCTAGCGAGTTGATTGATAATAATTCTTCATCAATTCTTGCCTTTCTGATCAAGCAAAATTAACGAGGTGCGATGATGTTCGGTAAAAAGAATAATGAACACAAGTTTTCTGAACCGCTGATTGAATCTTTTGGAACCATCATTGGGAGCGCTACGGAATTTCATGGCTCCTTAATTGTTTCTGAAAGTGTGCGAGTAGATGGCAAGATTTTCGGCAATATCGAGGAGCGTGCTGGCCAAAGAATCACCATAGCTATCGGTAAAGGTGGTGAGGTGCATGGTGATATCTTTGCATTCCGAATTCTCGTTGCTGGCATGGTGAATGGAAACACTTATGCCCATGAAAGAGTGGAATTGCATACAACCGCCAATGTTCATGGGGATGTAACGTATGACACCATCGGCATTGAGCCAGGTGCCACACTCAATGGTCAAATGATCTCGAAAAGGGCAGAGCCAAACTCTAGCCCCGACTCAGCTACGCAACTGCAAGATACTATCAATAAGATCAAGCAAGACGCAGGAATTTCTTCTTAGTTCTCTTTAGCTGCTGCTGGCTTAGTGAAAGCCAAGACATCCATTGGGTTGAGTAGTGTGCCGTTCTTATAAATGCTGAAATGTAAATGTGGCCCTGTAGAGCGGCCAGTATTACCGACCTCTGCAATGAGTTGACCGCGAACGACGATGTCACCTTGGTTTACTAGTAGCTTTTGGCAATGAGCATACAGACTAGTGAAGCCCTCAGTATGTTTTATTTCAATCACGTTTCCCAGTTCTGGATCCTGCTTTGCCCTAATGACGGTGCCATTACCTGCAGCCAAAACTTGAGTGCCGGGTTTTGCATTGAAATCAATGCCAGGGTGAAAGGCGGGATTGTTGGTGATCGGATCGATACGTGCGCCGAAATTGCTACTTAAGCCATAGCCAGCGGCTATGGGTGGTTTTGTAGGCAGGGGAATTAAGCGTTCATACCTCTCAAGCCAAACCTCTTTTAGGGATTGTATTTTCTGATTAAGACTCACCGTGGTCTCTAGGGTTTTACTAAGATCAACTCTAAGGCCAGCGTTTTCGTAAAAATTCACTTGATAAGGGAGAAGGGGTAGATAGGGGCCGCCTTTGCCTGCGCTCGCTTCGTTATCCTTATCTTTGCGCTTTTCCTTTAAAGGGAGTGGTGTTGCTAGCGCAGCATACTGTTCGTTAATCTTGCTTAGGGCGTCAATTTTCTGGTCCATCGCCTTTAGGTTGCCCTGGAGCTTGGCAAGTTTTTCGCGATATTCGTCCTCACGGTGATAAAGCTCTTCTGAGGTAATGACACCACCCATATCGCGTGCCATGCCGGGATCAAATTTGATGGCGACCCTAAAGCCCAAGAAATAAACAGCGCTTCCAAGCATGATGAACAGAATACCGAGCGCAGCAGCAAAGCGTGTTAACTGGGTCTTGGTAATATTAAATTTTCTACAGTGGGAGGTTGCCCCTGAAATCCAGATGATTTGCATAATGTAATTCGATATTTGAAATAAAGGAGGGGCTTAGCTTGCTTGCTTTGCTATAGCGTCACACGCTATTGTCTTAAATGGATACGTAGTTTTCATATTACAAACGCTCAGTTCTTTGAGGCCTCGATGATTGAGGCGCTAATGCCTTGGCTAGCGAGTTTTTTAGAGATTGCTTCAGCACTCTGTTGTGTTGGCAAGGGCCCAATGCGCACGCGGAACACATTGCTACCATTAATTTTTGCAGGATCAACAAAACTTGTATAGCCCTTTTGATTAAAGGCCGCAACCTGATCATTGGCAATCTCTTTTGTGAAAAAAGCCCCAGTTTGAACAAAGTATTTGGAGTCACTGGAAGGGTTTGCAGAGGCTTTCTCCGGGTTTGAAGTTGAGGCATTTTGTGTTGCAGTCGCTGTTGCAGCCAATGGAGTTGTGCTTGCTGGAATTTTTTCAGTTGGCTTGACGGTAGCTTTAGGAGGTGGGGCTTTGATGGCCGCCTCACTCTTATCCGCATTGCTTGCCTCAACTACAGTAGTTTTTGTAAGCGAATCTTTTGAGCCATCATTAGTCCCAAAGCGGACAATCTTGCGCAC
Organism: Polynucleobacter paneuropaeus; assembly: GCF_003261235.1. Taxonomy (NCBI): domain Bacteria; kingdom Pseudomonadati; phylum Pseudomonadota; class Betaproteobacteria; order Burkholderiales; family Burkholderiaceae; genus Polynucleobacter; species Polynucleobacter paneuropaeus. The sequence continues at coordinate 616,521 of NZ_CP030085.1, forward strand.
TACGCTAACAGAATATTCATTCTTGGTTTGAGAGTTCTCTAGCTTGATCTCGGCAGTGCTACCAACTTTGCCACGAAGCATATTCTTAATATTGCCTGGATCCATTCCTTTAAGGCTTGATCCATCGACGCTAATCATGATGTCATTGACTTGAATGCCTGCCTGCGCTGCTGGCGAGTTGTCCTCGACATACTTAATGACGATCATCCCATCCGCGTTTTTGGTGTAGCGAATCCCAACAACCCCTTGCTTCTCGCTCTCAGCATTTTGAGCAAAAACCAATTGTGTGGATAAAAGGAGGATGGCGATAAGGTATTTCACGTAATTGCGGGCCTTAGATGCTAGGTTTTTTTGCGAGCTTGCTAGAAAGTACTATTTTAATGTAGTTGTTGACTGATGATGCTCGTCTTGCTGGCTTTTGAAAAGACAGAGAAATTCTTACAATAAGTGGCTAAAAATGCCCCTTTATGAAGCAAAAATTTAAAGGTTTGTGTGAGGGAGCGGACTGGGTCAGGGCGCTCTAAAAGACTGTTTGCATTGATAGTTTTCGCAAAAATGCTAAAATTGGCGGGTTCATTTGTCTCATTCCCCCTAATGCCATCCATTTTGACTGAAATTCGTTTATCTAGAAAATTGTGCCTAGAGCACAAACTCTCGCAATTTTTTCAGGGTGCCCTTTTATTGTTTTTTGTAAGCATTGCTCCTGCATTTGCTTATGTTTCTCCACAGCCTGTAGAAAATCTTCTCTTAAAAGGCGATTCAAAAGCAGCCCTTGCGCAAGCGGATGCGCTCAAGAAGGATTTATCCCCGGTTGACTACGCCAACACGAAAGCTTCCGCTTTATTAATGTTAGGGCGCTGGCAAGAGGCTGCTAATCTTTTAGAGCCTTATTACGAAAAAGACCGCACAAATCTTCTATTGGCCAATAATTATGCAGTTGCCTTGTGGGGGATGGATAAAAAAGATCAGGCGCGTAAGGTTTTAGAAACATCCCTCAATACTGCGTCGCCTGCATTCAGAAGTTTGCGCAAAATTTATTCAGCTCAGGCAGCTGAGGCTTATGCAAAAGCTTTAAATGAAAAAAATTTGGCGCCTCCACCCATTTTATTAGCAGGCTCTAGTGGCGGTACTGATTTGGTGGATAAGCCGGTAGTCGTTGCACAGGCTCCCAAAGCGCCTGCACCCCCAACGCCCACAGTGACGGCAGCAGCTCCAGCACCCAGTACTCAGGCGCCCAAGACAAGCCCTGTAGCTACCCCAGTTACAGAGGTACCACCAGCTCAGGTTGCAGCAGTCGAGAAAGATGCTGCACCTTCTCCGCAAGAGCTTGAAACCATCACTGCAAATATGAATGGATGGGTTAAGGCATGGTCCAGTAAAAACGTGAAATCGTATTTAGCTTATTACTCGCCGAGTTTTTCGCCTGACAAAGGCTTATCCTATTCAGAGTGGTATGAGCAAAGGAAACAAAGGGTCGCTAAACCAGGTGCTATCAATGTTGAAATTAGAATCACGAAAGTGGTTAAATCGAAGGGCAAGATTGTTGTTACCTTTAGGCAGAAGTACAACTCTGCAAACGTCAATACAAATTCTGTGAAGTGTTTGGAATGGGTAAATGACAAGGGAACTTGGTTGATTGCTCGTGAATTTAATAAATAACAATCACTTTGATAGCGGAGCACGTCAATTGCGCTTGAAATCCTTATTGATCGCTGGCTTTTTAACGGCCCCAATGCTTTGTTTAGCAAATGGCGATACCGCTGTTCGTCAGGCCACTCAAGAATTGGTTCGTAATGGTAATCTCGACAAAGCCCTAGACTTATTAAATAAGTCTGAAGTTGAACATCCCAATTTCCGTTTGGCAACATTTATGCGTGCTGAATTGCTAACTGCACTTACCGGCGGAGCAATTGCCAATAAGTCTATGAGCGAGGTACGGGATGTTGAAGCCCCTCAAAATTTATTATCGGAGCTTCAGTTAAGAAACTCCGTTATCCCCAATTTGACAGATCTTCGCCCAGCTCAGGTTCTGAAAATGCCCAAGAATGCAGATGTCATTTTGATTGACGCATCGATTTCTCGCGCCTATCTTTTGCGCAATAAAGATGGTGACCCTGTCTGGGAGAAAGATTATTTCGTCACTATCGGTAAATTAGGTGTGGGCAAGAAAAAAGAGGGTGATCTTAAGTCGCCCTTAGGTGTCTACTCTGTCACGATGCAGATCCCTAAGCAGCAATTAAGGTCCATCTTTGGGGCTGGTGCACTGGAATTAAGTTTCCCAAATGCGCTCGATAAGAAGTTGGACATTAGCGGTTCAGGAATTTGGTTGCATGGTGTGCCCAAAAACACTTACAGTAGAGCCCCTAAGGCCTCTGATGGATGCCTTGCTTTTGCCAACGATGATGTCCGAGAAATTATTGAGTTAGCTAAAAAACGCCAAATCCATGTGAGTGTGGTTCCTTCAGTCCAATGGCTAAAGAAGTCTGATTGGAATGCGCGTTCAGCTCAGGTCAGCAACGAAATCGCTGCATTTAGGGCCGAAAGCCTAAAGATAAAAACTTCTATACCGCCTGAGGCAATTTATGCCCCAGAGTCAACATCCACCTTGGTGATTGATCAGCCGATCGGTCAGGCAGAGGGCTCCCCAGTCTATAGAGAATATTGGGATAAAAACGGCAATAGCTGGACCTTAAAGTTCAAAAGCCGTACTTAATAAAATATAAGCAGCTTATAAAAACTGCATTTGAAGCGCCCCAACGTATTTAGGATTTTCCCTAATATTGATATAAATTCATGCTGATGGGGCTAAGATAGCCTTATATCAAGTTGTGCTTGATTTTATGTTAATAAGACTATAGCTTAGATAGAATCTACCAATGACCAATATTGTTACTTGTTGGGTGTTCCAGCGCTGATATTGCTCTCCAGATATAAAAGGATAAGCATCGTATGCCATTAGTAAAAAATTGCTTGGCCAACAAATCGAATACTCTCATTTCAGTTCAGTCCTCTGATTATGTAGTAAAGGTATTGGAGCTCATGCGCTACAATTTGGTTCGCTCCGTGTTGGTAATTGATTCAGAAAAGTTGGTAGGAATTATTTCTCAAGGGGACTGCGCTATTAAAGTGCTGCTTCCTGGCCTAAGCGCTAAAGAAGTATTGGTCAAAGATGTGATGACTGCTAATCCAATCTCAGTTGGTTATGAAGATGATTTGCGTGACTGTATGCAAATCATGATTTCTAAAAGGATTCGTCATTTACCAGTATTGGATGAAGACAAAGTGAGAGGTGTTGTTTCTATTGGCGATGTCGTCAAAGATACTTTGGAGCACAGAACTGGCCAAATCAAATTTTTAGAGCGCTACATTAAAGAGTGGGATAACTCACAAAATGCTGATAAATAGCCTACTCAATACATTATTCATTAGAAAGGCATTCTTTTTAGTAAGAAAATAAATGGCACTCTTTGGTAAAAAAACTCAGCCCACTCCTGTTCAGACTCCCAGGGAGCCTGAAAAAGTAGCCCCGGAAAATTCCTATCTAGGGCGCGAACTAATTATTGATCGTGACCAAGCCATCATTGGTTATGAACTTTTCTTCCGTCCTGGAACCACTCTCAAAGCCAAAAGAATTAACGAACGCAATGCGGTCTTGGCTCAAATTGCTAAGCGTCTAGCAGAAGATCCTAAGGCAGAAGTCACTTATCCTGATGAAATTACGGATGCCAATTTGCGGGATGACGATGGTAATGAAGTCAAAGAAGTCACGCTTAGTGAGATGCTTTATGCACTCAAGACAAAAGGTGTAGCTCAGTCACTTGGCCAGCATCTTGGCTTTATCAAAATCCACCCTCATCAATTGGGAGATGAGCTTCGCGGTATTCCTGCCGTGAAGTTTCCTTTGCAACTGGATTTAGCTGAGATCCTGGAGGCAATTCAAAAGGAAGCTTCTGAGGATGAGGATCTAGAGGATAGCAAGAAAGATGTCAAAAATCCTGATGCTTCTGATGAGCCTAAGGTGCCAGAGATTATAGAAAAGCTCGAAAAGCTAGCGAATATCGGGTACAAATTTGTACTTACTGGTTTGACAGAAGTGTTTGATGGCCTTGAAGATATCTTGCCGAAGTTTCGTTATGTCAAACTTGATGTTCACCAAGTCGAGAATGCGGCAAGTCTGATCGAATTCTGTAAAGCCACTCCTTTACCAAGAGATATCAAGTCTCCTGCGAAGAAGGGCGCAAAGACTGGCGATGATGGTGCTGTAATGAAAATGATTGCAACCCATGTAGAGACTCCAGAAGATTTCCACAAAGCCCGTGACTTGGGTTTTGATGCTTACGAAGGCTTCTATTTTATTAAGCCTGATCCAGAACTTTCATTGCATCGCGGCGATGACTATCGCAAAATATTAAAGCTGCTTACTTTACTGCTTTCATCTCCCGAATTACACGAACTTGTCGATGAGATTGAGTTGAACCCAGTCGTAGCAAAGCATTTAATGGTGATTGCGGAAGTGGATGCTGGCAGAAAGCGAGCCAAGCCAGAAAATATTCGAGATGCGGCGGTGATTTCTGGGGTCAAACGTATTACTCGTTGGACTCAATTATTGTTATATGCAGATAGTAAGGCTAAGGTCTCACTAGAGTCGACTCCTTTGCTTCAATTGGTTTGTGTCAGAGCTTTCTTTATGGAATTGGCATCTGGCAAATTACCTGCTGGAGCGGGCTTGGGCTCTAGCGATTTGGCATTCTTAGTCGGCGGTTTATCCTTGATTGACAATCTCTTCGATGAATCTAGTCGAGATATCCTATCCAAATTCAATTTGCCCGGTGTTGTTGTGGATGCCATTGCCGATCGAAGTGGCGTTTTGGGCGGTTTACTAACTCTTGCTGAAGCTGCTGAAATTGGTGACTTACAAAAATGCCAGCAGCTATGCTCAGGAGAATTGGGATTGCTTACCTTGGATGATGTTGCCCAAGATTCTCTTCTGGCTATTAAAACATTCGTTGCCCAAACTCAATTGGCTCCGGATGAAGATGTTTGGGAACAGGCAGAAGCTCCGGTTGATGAGTAACTAACTAAGTTATTAAATTAGTGGCTTAATTAGCCGTTAAACTATCAAAATCACTAATCAAGCTGGAGCAAACATGAGTGCACGTCGCCACTTTATAAAGACCTTTTCTTTATCTGGAATCGGTATTGTGGCAGCCTCAACTTTGGGATTTTCTTCTGATGCTGCTGCGCGCAGATTTAAGTTTGCCAAAGAGCAAGAGGCCTACAGCGGTCCCCACATCATGGTTAAAAACACCAAGATCCTCTCCATTAAAAATAGTGATGGTTCTGAGACGATGGGTGTCATCAGCCCAAAAGGGGTGATCGATATTCGTGCGGTTGCTAAGAAGCTGAATATTGCCGCGCCTTACACTTTGGATCAGCTGCTACAAGAGGGTAACGCCACTGCATTTAATAAAGCCGTGGCTGGCGCTGAAAAGTCTGGGGTGCCCTACTTGCCAGAATCGAAGATTCGGTATGGCAGGCTTTTTAAGAATCCTGGAAAAATTATTTGTGTTGGAATCAATTACCGACAATATGCAGAAGAGGTTGGGGTAGCTAAGCCAGCGGTTCCTGCCTTGTTTAATAAGTATGACAACAGTCTGGCAGCCCATAATTGCGTTCTTGAAATTCCACCACCCGATGTTTCTTATAAGCTGGATTACGAGACCGAGCTCTTAGTGGTGGTTGGAAAAAAAGGCCGCAATATTCCTGAGTCTGAAGCCCTTAATTACGTTGCTGGCTATTGCACTGCAAATGACTTTACCTCACGTGATTTGCAACTTGATCTTCCAGGTGGACAATGGATGATTGGTAAAACGCTAGATCAATACGCACCCATTGGCCCCCATTTTGTGACCGCTGATTTGGTAGGCGACCCAAATAACTTACAAATACAGACCTTTGTAAACGGTGAAATGCGGCAGAACTCCAATACCTCAGACTTTATTCATAATGTCCAAAAGCTGCTTGCTTATATCAGCACCTACTGGGCGCTTGAGCCAGGCGATATTATTTTCACCGGCACTCCCCAGGGCGTTATTGCGAATATGCCTAAAGATCAGCAAGTTTGGCTGAAAAAAGGCGATGTGGTTACGAGTGTTGTGGAAAAACTTGGAGAGCTTAAATTTACTTTGGGATAGAGACCAAAGCCAGGTTCGAGAGTAGGATAGAGGTCTAGGTTTATCTAAAGGAATAAGGATGATGAAGCTCAAACTTTTAATAGCCCCAGTGGCCCTAATCATGATTTCTTCCTCTGGCTTTGCCGCTGAAATTGGTGGGGCAGGGGCCAGAGATATAGGTCGTGGCGGCAATAATGGGAATAACAGCTACGGTAACAATAACAACTATGTCGTAGTTCCATATGACGCAGGCAATGTTCCGGGTGCTCCCAATAGCAACCAGCCCGTCACTGTGATGAATGGCCCAAACGGCTCTACCCAAACCCAAGTTGGTACCACCACTTACTATTCTCCTGGCGGTAGTTCAGTTTCAAACGGCAATCGAACCATTTATTCCAACGGCTCAAATTGTGTGGTGCAGGGCAACAAAAAGACCTGTAACTAGATTTAGCTGGAAAAATTGACAGCGTAATGGACCAGAGAACTCAAATGGAGGCCCTTTTGCATGACTTGGGTCAGCCTTTGTTGGCTATTCGCTTAAATGCTGAGCTATTAATGCACTCTCTTGGTGAATCTGGTTCAGACGCCAGTAAGAAAAAAATCCAAGCTATTTTGCAAGCAAGCCAAGAATCCATGGATATTGCAGCCCAGTTGGGAAAGTTAGATATAAAAAAATAGTCAATTAAATCAATCACTTAATATTTATTAATCATAAAATTCAGAATTTCTTGAAATTGGGCTCAAGTTTTTAGTTTGATTGACGTAAAAGATGGTGAGGGCTTGTAAGTTATGTAGGCCCGGGTCGAAACCTCATGGTTTCATTGCAAAGATTTGAAAGGATAGCCAGGTTAAAGGAGCTTATATGAATATGCAAATAACTCCATCTGCTGCTGTTTCTAGTTATTCATCAGCCAGCGAATCACAGGCGCGCCAAGGTTACTTGGGCGCATTGGCTGCTGCTTTGCGTAATGGTGATGTGGTTGCTGCTCAACAGGCCTTAATTGAGTTGCGTGGTGTTGGCGGTGGCGTTAGCCCTGATGCCCTCTTTGAGAAAATTGATAATTCAATTAAAACAAGCCGTTCTGATGAAATCAAGTCCGCATCTTTGGCTTTGGATGAGTACAGAAAAACTGGCCAAACAGATCAATATAACCCTACTGAAAAAGCGCCTGGCGCCAAAAAAGACCCTATGCCAATTCAGCTAATGGCTGCTTCCGGTACAGGCACCTTGGTCAATATCAAGGTTTAATAGCAGAACATTAGGCTTAGTTTCAGCTTAAGCCTTGAATCTTGAGAATAAGGCCTAAAAAAGTCGCTTTATTCTTCAATTTGAAAATCCCCTCACTCCCCTAAAGTGGTAGCTTATTTATCAGGATAGCCAAAGTCCGTCCGTTTGCTGACTGGGGCCCCTTTAAACAAGGATCATATGATTGCGACAACTGAGTCTTCTGCGGATTTAAGTACCTCCGAAATTTTTCTTGCGCGCAATTCCGTATTCGATAGTTCGGGTAGGGTGATAGCTTATGAAATGCTCTTTCGTTCCCGCGAAAGTGTGGATGAAGGGCGACCTGATGATTTGGCAACAAGCACCCAGGTGATCGTCAATTCGATGAGCCATTTTGGTTTAGAGGGAGTACTTGGTTCTGCTGATGGTTTTATTCATGTGACTGAGAAGTTGCTCATGAGTAATACCTTAGAGATTCTTCCTGCTCAGCGCATCATTCTCGAAATCATGCCTGACGTTTCCTTAAACTCAGAAATGCTTAAACGTTTGCAAGAGTTAAAAACGACTGGTTTTCGGATTGCATTAGTAGATTCTAGTTTGGGCGACGCAGCAGAATCAAAGGGGGCGGTAGAGGGTGTTGATTCTATTTTGCCTTTAATTGACATTATTAAAGTAAATTTAAAAACAACTTCTCCTGAAGATATTCTACGTTTAATTGAGCGTGTTCGCTTATTGGCAAAGCCGATTTTTTGGGCAACGCAAGTTAAGACAGGCGAAGATTTAGCAGCTTGTAAAGCGCAGGGCTTTAGCTTATTTAGCGGCCCTTATTTTTCCCAGCCTTTGGTGATGCGCAGTAAAAAACCGCAAGCATTGCAGGTGAGTCTGATGAAGATTGTAGGACTGCTATTTAAAGATGAGGGTATTGCGACTTTAGAGCCTCTTTTTAAGGCTAATCCTGATCTCACATTAGGCCTGTTTCGTTTGGTAAATTCCGTTGGTGTGGCAGGGCATTTACAGATTAGTTCTGTACGTCAGGCATTAGTTACTTTAGGGCAAAAGCAACTCTTGCAATGGATGCTGCTGTTAATTTATACGGAGGCTGGTAATGCAGCTACTTCAGAGCTGCAGCGCCGAGTGGTAAACCGTGCCCGCTTAATTGAGCTCCTCTCGCAGCATGAAGATATCACTCAGCCTGGATTAAGTGACCAGGCTTTTGTAGTGGGACTCCTTTCTTTGGCGCATAAGGTGACTGGCCAAACTATGGAAGAAGTCCTCAAGCACATTCATCTTGCAGAACATTTACAAAATGCCCTCTTGCACCACGAAGGGATTTTGGGTCAATTGCTGGTCTTGACTGATGCCATTGAGGCGGCTGACTTTAGCCGTATGGAGGCCTCTAGAAGCCATTTGGGAATTTCTGCACAGTCCTTAACAGACTTGCAGCTTCAGGCTATTGCCTGGACGAACGAGCTTGATCGCCAAATGAGCTCGATGAAGGGCTGATTCACGGGTATATTTGTCATTTTCGGCAATTCTATAGATTTCGTTAGAATGTCATAAAACTAAATTGAGACAGCTTTTATGACATTAATGAAGCACCTACGTATTGCACTTGCAGATGATCATGCGATCATCCGTGAGGGGCTCATTCAGGTGCTCAATACGCACCCTGGTATAGCGGTAGTGGCTGAGGCGAAGTCTGGTAAAGAGGCTATTAAGCTAGCAGATAACCCTGAGCTCGACTGTTTGGTGCTCGATATTGATTTGCAGGACCGAAATGGCATTGAGGTTATTAAATCTATTCGCCGCAATAATCAAAAGTTGCCTATTCTGGTTCTATCAATGCACCCACCTTCGCAATATGCCGCCCGGGTCTTGTCTGCGGGGGCCTTGGGTTACATTACCAAAAGCGAGCCCACCCAGGAATTGGTCTTGGCGATACGTCGAGTTGCTACTGGCGCAAAATATATCAGCCCAATCGTTGCTGAAATTTTGGCAGAGCGTTTTGGCGATGCCCAGACTGCTGCTGATCCACATCAATGTCTATCTGATCGTGAGCATCAGTTTATGATGATGGTCGCTACCGGCCTTACCGTCAATGCCATTGCCGAAAAGTTGAGTCTTTCCCCTAAAACTGTCAGTATGTACCGTACCCGTACGCTTAAAAAAATGGGTATGAAAACAAACGCAGAATTAGTGCATTACGCGATTAAAAACAATTTATTGGCTTAATTCAGGCCTTTACAGTATAAAAGTTACTAGAAGCCTACTTAATTAATTTAGTTAAACCGCTTTTACAGGTCTTATGTTGGAATTGTTTGGGCTCAAAGTTTTGTAGTATCTATATTGGATAAACAAGGTTTTCATACGATCAAAGCAATCGCTTTTACAAGTCAAAATTTAATGCCCAATAGCGATATGCTCTCCCTATATGAAGCTGTGACTGAAATCAGTCAGCAGATGTTACAAGCTGCTCGTCAAAAAGATTGGGATGGCTACGGTAAATTAGAAATTCTATGTCAGGGTTATATTCATCAAATTCCGGTACATGGCGAGCAAGCTCCCCTGACGCCCGAAGCCCTTGAGCGAAAAATTGCTTGCCTCAAAACCATCCTCTCAAACGATAAAGAAATTATGGATTTAATGCAGCCTTGGATGTTGCGCTTGTCAGACATCATGAGTGGTCAGTCTTTCAAGAAATAAGTAGATAGAGTATGCCCACGAATCCGATTGGTGGTATCAATCCAACGGTCGCTCCAACAGGAGTAGGGCAGTCTAGCCAGGCTACCTTGAGGGTTGGCTTGGAGTATGTCGGAAAAATTATCTCCTTTGATCCAGCTGGAATAGCCGAAGTACAAATTGGCGACCAAGTGTTTGGTATGAAGCTGGGCAGTCATTTTGCAGTTGGAGATGTGCTGCATTTTCGCTTTCTCGGCAGCGATCCAAACCCTACCTTTCTATTATTAAGTGCTGGCGCTAATCAATCCGCGTTTGAAAATGTCATTTTGAGCGGTACGAGTTTGTTGATCGCCCAATTGCAAGATGAAGCACAGTTACAAGGGCAGCTCTCAAAGGTTGAGAGCTTGCTGCCTCCTATGCTACAAAATCCCCAAAACTCTCAGCTTACTGCGGCTCAATTACAAAACGCTATCGTGATGAGTGGGCTCTTCTATGAATCGCATTTGGCCAACTTTGCTAAAGGCAAATGGCCCTTAAATGCCTTGATGAAGGAGCCTCAAAATCGCCCTAATTTTAATGCTTCGCAAATCGTCAATAAACAGTTAGATGCTTTAGAAAATCAAACCATCCGCTGGAATGGAAATATCTGGCCAGGCCAACTGATGGATTGGCAGGTAGCATATGAACAGGAGCAATCTTCCTCGTTGCCCCATGATGACAATACTGATCAGGCGATCGTCAGTGTGATTGAATTGGATTTACCCCAGTTGGGCAAAGTGCAAGCGCGCTTGACCCTGCGTGGTAATGCTTTAAGTGTTCAGTTGAAGGCTGAAAAGCCCCAGACTGAAAATCTCTTTAGACAAGAAATCTCAGATCTTAAAAATACCTTTAACGCTAATGGCCAAGAGCTCAAAGCAATGGAGGTCATTGCCCATGGATAAGGCCAAGATTTTGCAGCAAGCAGTAGCCTTGACATATGAGCAAGGCGAATTTGCACCAAAGGTATTAGCTAGCGGTAAGGGCCTTGTAGCTGAGCAAATTATTGCCAAGGCTAAAGAGCATCATATTTATATCCATGAATCTAAGGACCTGGTGGGCTTGCTCATGCAGGTCGATCTTGATGAGAATATTCCCCCTGCTTTATACCAAGCCGTAGCAGAAATATTGGCTTGGCTTTATCAGCTAGAAAAGCAGGCCTAGGCAATGACCTGATACAGTAATGCAGTGGATTGCTGAAATATCGTTAGCTAAGTAAGTCATTGAGTCTCAAACCTTTATTGCATGAATTGAAAATATGTCCGTTTCTATTGAAAGTACTCTTATTTTAGAAATGAGCGCTGCTTATAACGCGCATTTTATGCAAAATGCAAATGCGGGCGAAGCCCTGGTGCATATGATGGAGATGTGTAATTCTTTACACCCCAAGCTCAGATCAGTGAATCCTAAGGAGGTATTGGCTTTGTTATCCATGGGTAAAACCTTTACCAGCAGGGCGCAGTTACGAAACTTTGCAGTGGATGTGATTGTCTACCTAGTGGGCGACGTTGTGGGTTCCAAATACTCACACTCTGAGTTGATTGAAGTAACCCAGCAAAAAATTACTAGCTAATTATCGCTATTGCGGTTGTGATAGAGCTAGACCTGCATATTCATAATGTCGTGATAAGCAGATACGAGCTTATTACGAACCTGTACAGTGGCTTGAAATGACAGGCTGGCTTTTTGTGTTGCTACCATGACATCGGAGAGGTTGACACTGTCGTCGCCTAAGGCAAAGTTTTTCCCCAGTTCTACCGCTTTAGCCTGGTGTTGGTTTACTTGGTCAAGTGATGACTTGAGGGCAGTTGCAAAATCAATCGAAGGGGCAGTTTTAGGACCATCCCCGTTGGTGATGCCTTTAATGCCATCTAGACCCTGAATTGGGGCAGCAAGGTTTGCAGGGGCGGCAGAAGACGCAGCCTTTAATTGGGCCAACATTGCTTGAATACGCCCTGAATCTATAGCGCCGACACTCATGATGGAACTCCTCACTGAAACTGAACAATGGAAGTAATGTATCAGCAAAGAACGGCAGCAGTTTTGGCAATAAGAAGGAAAAAAAGGCCTTATTCCTTCAATTGAAATGAAATTTCCCTATTCATAATGACGGTTAAACATCATATTTATTTAGGGCGTATTGGAGAAATCATGCAAAAAACCGATCTTATCAGTTTCCAGAGTGATCTTCAATCTGCCTTTTCATATCACTAATTGGCTGGGAAAATTGCTATGGAAAGCTTGTTAGCGCGCTTAAATTTGCAGGGCACTAGTAAAAAAGTGCTTCTATCAGCAGGGATCGCTGCGGTTGTTGCCGTGATGGCGGTCTTTTGGATCTGGAGTCAGGGCCCTAAATACAAGGTCGTGTTCTCCAATTTCAATGACAAGGATGGCGGGGCTATTGTTGCCGTTCTGGAACAGCAAAATATTCCTTATAAATTAGCCGATGGCGGCTCTTCCATTCTGGTACCAGCAGATTTGGTGTATCAGACCCGACTCAAATTAGCTGCTATGGGCTTGCCCAGAGGCGGTAATGTGGGTTTTGAGCTTCTTGAAAATCAAAAATTTGGGGTTTCTCAATTTGTAGAGCAGGTGAACTTTCAACGCGCCTTAGAGGGTGAGCTAGAACGTAGTATTCAATCGATCTCTGGAGTAGAAGGCGCTCGAGTGCATCTGGCAATACCTAAATCATCAGTATTTGTTCGTGATGCGCAAAAACCAACGGCATCGGTTTTAGTGAAATTAATGCAAGGCCGCACTCTAGATCAACATCAAGTAAGTGCAATAGCCCATTTGATTTCTAGTAGCGTGCCAAATTTAGGCCTTAGCAATGTTGATATCCTTGATCAAAATGGTAGCTTGCTTTCAGACGTAAACAAGGGCGGCTCTAAAACTTTAGATGCAAATCAACTCAAATATGTTGAAGATTTGCAAAAAAATATTGTGTCGCGAATTCAGGCAATCATTACTCCAATCGTAGGAGAGAAGAATGTGCGCGCCGAGGCTAATGTAGAAATCGATTTTTCAAACACTGAAGAGGCTAATGAAATTTACAAGCCAAATCAAAAGCCTGAAGTTGCTGTCATTCGTAGCTTGCAGACTAATGAGTCTATTGTGCCTTCAGGCTCAAACAATGGTGGCGTACCAGGTGCATTGAGTAATCAACCCCCTGCAAATGCAACTGCACCTTTAAATACAACTAACAATGCTGCTCCAGGCGGGGCTGCTGCTGGTGCAGGTGCTGCTGGTGCAGCTGGCGCTGCTCAAAATCCGATGAGCACGCAAAGAAATTCGATTACGAATTATGAAATTGATAAAACGATTTTGTTTACCCAAAAATCGATGGGCGGAGTGAAGCGTCTTTCAGTAGCAATCGTAGTCAACAATAAAGCTGACGTTGATGCTGAAGGTAAACCAACGACACGTCCTTTAAACGATGCTGAAAAACAGCAAATTATGGATTTAGCTAAACAAGCTATGGGTTTTAATGAAGCTAGGGGTGATAGCGTAAGCGTGGTGAATACACCGTTTACCCCAGTTAAAGAAGCTGATGTATCTGAATTACCAATCTGGAAAGACCCGGTTAATATTGAAATGGCTAAGAATATTGGTCAAATTGTTCTAGGCTTGATCGTGCTATTTGTGATGTATCGTAAGGCAATCAAACCGATGTTGGCCAATTTACTGGCGCCAGATGAGGCTCCTGCTGAATTTGACGATAATCTTGACGAAAATGGCAGACCTATACCAAAATTAACTCCGTATCAAAAGGACCTCAAGACCGTTCAGGCTTTGGCCAAGGAAAATCCAAAAGTAGTAGCTGACGTGGTTGCTGGTTGGGTGGGAAATAGCTAATGGCAACAAATCCAAACGAGAGCAGTGTTCTTAAAGCCGCTATTTTGATGCTGGCTCTCGGAGAAGAGGGTGCATCTCAAGTGATGAAACACGTCTCGCCACGAGACGTGCAAAAGCTGAGTGCTGTCATGACAACTCTGCGCAGGGTTGAGCAGGCTACAGTTGCCGATACCTTACGTGATTTCTTTAGTTATGCTGGTGAAGGTGCATCTCTTAATATTGATACCGATTCATTTACTCGAAACGTTCTAACCCAGGCCTTAGGCCAAGAAACCGCTTCCGGTTTATTTGAGCGTATCTTGGAGAATAAAGATTCTGAAGGTATTGATAACTTGAAGTGGATGGATGCCACAGCTGTCGCCGATATAATTCGGTATGAGCATCCACAAATTATTGCCACGATTTTGGTGCATCTTGAGCCAGAGCAGGCCTCACAAATTTTGACCTTGTTCAATGAAGACTTGCGCAAAGATACAATGTTGCGGATTTCTACCCTAGAGGAAGTAAAGCCTCAAGCACTTAAAGAATTAAATGTGGTACTTGCCCGATTATTGAGTGGGGCGCAGACTTCCACCAAAAAACAAATTGGTGGTATTCGTGCTGCTGCAGATATCATGAACTATATAGGCCAAGCCCCACAACAAGTTTTAATGGATCGTATTAAAGAATACGACATTGAAATTGCAGAAAAGATTAACGATGAAATGTTCACATTTGACGACATTATCAATATTGATGACCGCGGAATCCAGACCATCTTGCGCGATGTTCAGTCAGATGCATTAGTTACAGCCCTCAAAGGTGCAAGTGCTGAATTGCGTGAAAAAATCTTCAAGAACATGTCTTCTCGTGCGGCCGATATGATGCGTGATGACTTGGAAAATAAAGGCCCTGTCAAACTCTCTGAAGTTGAAGCGCAGCAAAAAGAAATCCTGATTGTGGTCAGGGGCTTGATTGAGGATGGCTCGGTGATGTTGCCGGGTGCCGGAGGTGGTGAGGATTACCTCTAATATGGAAACTACTCGTGCTTGGCCTAAAGCAATAGGCGAATCTTTTTTTACTGATCTCATTCCGACTAAGCCCGCAGTGAAGCCTGAGCCTAGTGCTTCACAGTCTATTAGTTTTTCCCCTGAGAAAATTAAAGAGATCTTAGATAAAGCCTATTTGGATGGCTATGACCGTGGCATGAAAAGCGGTCACGAAGCCGGCATGAATATGGCAAATGAAAAATTGGCAGTTGAACAAGCCGATTTGAAAAATCTCATGAATGGCTTTTCCAATACTGCCAAGGAAAAAAGTAAGGTCTTGTGTGAAGACGTATTAGCGCTATCTCTCGACATCGCCAAAGCAATGCTTAAAGAGCATCTCAAGATTAATCAAGAGGCAATCCTCCCTATTTTGCGACAGGCCACCAATAGCCTCATTGATAGCGAAGGGCCACTGCATCTGAAGTTAAATCCTGAAGATGTACAAATTGTGCAGAAATATCTCCAGGCCGAATTAAATCATTGGCAGATAGAGGAAGATATTTGCATTGAACGTGGCTCTTGCATTATCGAAACGTCTGGTAATACTGTAGACGCTACACATGAGAACCGCTGGCGTCTAATTTGTGATTCTTTGGGTCAAAATCATGATTGGCTGGCAGAAAAATCATGACTGTTGCCAACCAATTGGATTCGTTCGGTATTGATCAATCCCACCTGAATCTAGATGGGCTTCTCGATAACTACTTACGCCATTGCTCTAGTGCTGTTTCCACTGTAGATAATGTTGAAGTTGCTGGACGTGTTACAAAGGTAACGGGCTTAGTAATTGAAGCCGGTGGAATATATTTACCCATTGGGAGTGTTTGTGTGATTCCAATGGGTGACGGACAGCAGGTTGAGGCTGAGGTAGTTGGCTTTGATCATGGGCGCCTATTTTTGATGCCCCAAAGTAGCATTGAAGGGATTGCTCCTTCTGCTAAAGTTATTTTGAAGTCAATGCCTATTCGCACTTCACAATTTCATAAGCCGTTTGATCACAATGATGATTCCCCACAGAATGAAAGTCGGGTTACCCGTTTACCCGTCGGCGATCATCTTCTGGGGCGTGTTCTCGATGCTGCAGGCGTGCCCTTAGATGATTTAGGCCCCCTGCAAGCAGATCATTTTGCTCCTTTGCAATCTGAACCAATCAATCCTTTAAAGCGCGCGCCCATTGATACGATTTTGGATGTTGGTGTGAAGGCCATTAACAGTCTGCTCACAGTAGGGCGTGGTCAAAGGATGGGTCTATTTGCTGGCTCTGGTGTGGGTAAAAGTGTCCTGCTTGGAATGATGGCTCGCTATACCGATGCTGATGTCATCGTCGTCGGTTTGATTGGCGAGCGTGGTCGCGAGGTCAAGGAATTTATTGAACACATTTTGGGAGAGGTTGGTCTAGCGCGTTCAGTAGTGGTTGCAGCCCCTGCAGATGCATCGCCTTTGATGCGTTTACAAGGCGCCAATTATTCAGCTACGATTGCAGAGCACTTCCGCAGTCAAGGTAAGCATGTCTTACTTATTATGGATTCGTTAACCCGTTTTGCTATGGCCCAGCGTGAAATTGCTTTAGCGCTAGGTGAGCCACCCGCAACCAAGGGTTATCCGCCTTCAGTGTTTGCAAAACTACCCAAGTTGGTAGAGCGCGCAGGTAACAGTGATGTCGGCGGTGGATCGATTACTGCCTTTTATACTGTTTTAACCGAGGGCGATGATCAGCAAGATCCGATTGCTGATTCAGCACGAGCCATTTTGGATGGTCATATTGTGCTGGATAGAACTCTAGCGGAAGCAGGCCACTATCCAGCGATTGATATTGAGCAGTCGATTAGTCGTGTGATGCATAGTATTGTGGATACTCAGCATCAGCAATCGGCGCGTAAGCTCAAACAACTCAGCTCTAAATACAGTCGCAACCAAGATCTGATTAATGTAGGTGCTTATGTCCCTGGAGCAGATGCTGTTTTGGATGAGGCGATTCAGAAACGTATAAGTATTGAAAACTTCTTGCAACAAGATTTTGCGACACAGTGCAACACCCAAGAAAGTATCGAGCAGCTTAATCAGATTATTACGCAGCAAGGTTAATCATGGCGAATATCCTTAATGGTATGAATACTCTCTTAGAACTTGCTAAACGTAATCTAGATAATGCTGCCGAAAGATTGGCTAAAGCAAATCGGGATGCTGCACAGGCACGTGATCAAGAAAAGCATTTGCAAAACTATCGTGATGAATATATTGATCAGCGAAATGCGTTATCGCTGGAGGGTGTTACTGCTACCGATTTGCAAAATTACATGCTGTTTTTGAAGAATTTAGACCAAGCGATTGTTAGTCAGGGTAGTGCCATTCATCAATATGATGAAATCGTTAAGCATCACTTAGCCTATTGGCAAAAATGTCAGGCTAAAAAAAGATCATACGAAGTTATTATTGAAAGAAATCAATTACAAATGCAAAAGCTGGCAGCTAGACGCGAGCAAAAGCAAATGGATGAGTTCAGCAGTAATCAACGCCGCTTTTTATCTGCCAATAATTCTAGCGCTTAAAACACGGCTATGAATATCGATCTCAAAGCTCAAGCCCAATCTTTACTCAACACCAGTGTTGGGCAGGATTCTGGAATACAGTCTAACTCCAATGCTGCCACCGCTTCAACTTTACCCATTTTTAGTCAATTACTTTCTTCCCAAGTAAAAGTATTTCAAGAGCTAGATGCCAAAAATACAGTGAACACTGCGCAGCTACTATCGCCTAATATTGTCCAGGCCAGTAAATTGCAGGCGAAAGATAATCCTCATCAAGAAGAGGTAAGGGCTGCGGTTGCAAGGCAGGTAGATGCCTTTGTGAATATCTCTAAATCAGGCGAAGTTAATTCATTTCAAGCACCAGCAACCCAAAGCACAAATATGAAGCAGGCTCATACAGAGTTTGCTTTTGCCAAACTGGCGGAAATGCAAGCGCAAGCCAAAAATATGCGCGTTATTTCAAGAGAGCCGGGGTTTACTTCTGATGCTGAGATTCTACAAACGCAAGCTAAACTTCTAGGCCCTTCCCAAGCATTATCCAAGAACGCGACATTGGAGATGCCAGGTAAAGATCCGCTAGTACCCAAGAAGAACGCAAATCTTGAAAGCGAAGCGATTACCGCTATGGGAATTTCTGCATCAGAGAATCAAGGACAAGGTGGTCAAGCTGGCAGTGGTGGCGAATCCGAGTTTGGTAATGCACCAATTCAAGCCAATACGATGCATGGCCAAGTCCATGCCCAGTTTGGTTCTTTACAGTGGAGTGAAGAGATCTCCCAGAGAATGATCTTGATGGTTGGTGCTAATATGCATTTAGCCGTGTTAAATCTCAATCCTGACAATCTTGGATTTATAAAAATTGTGATTACCGTTAAAGATCATCAGGTCAATGCGACTTTTGTGTCGAATAATGCGGACGTGCGCCAAGCTTTGCAAGATGGCATAGAGCAATTGCGGGGCTCAATGAGCCAAGCTGATCTCATTTTGGAGCAGGCGAATGTCTGTTCTGGTGCTAGCTTTGAAGAAAGTCAGGCTAGCGTTCTCGCTGCCCAAAATCAGTCTGGTTCAATTCTTTCATCTGAGCACCACAGTGCGCTAAGCCAGCTACTCAATGAGCAAGCAGCGAAGGGCGGGAAAGTTCAGGATCCAGGTCTGCCAATGCGGTACGATGGCATTGTCAGCGTCTTTGTGTAATTCTTTATGGCCACTTATCAACTCATCTACGTCAGTTCTGCAACAGAGACTTTTACTCGAGAAAAGTTTCTGGATATGGCTTTTCTGATGAGTAGTGAAAATACCAAGGTCGGTATAACCGGCATGTTGGTATTTAAAGACGGGAATTTCATGGAGGTTTTGGAGGGCGAAGAATCTGCTATCAAAGCGCTGTTTAGCAAAATAGAGCAAGATTCCCGTCATACCCTAGTAAGCGTCATTCAGGAGGGTGAGATTAGCTCCCGCGAATATCCTAGCTGGGCAATGACCTTTTATAACCCTCAAACTGAGGAATACGAGCATGTTGGCTCGCCGATTCAGTGGCAGGATAAGCTGTGAAACCGGTCCAAAATCCAGAACTAAGGGCAAAAAATACCTTTATTCTCCGAATTGAATCTCTGCACCCCCTATAAAATCGAACGATGACTGATTTAGGCTTACCTACCTCTTTTGGCAATTCTCTGAACCCCGGCTTTTTAGCTAAAGGGGTTTCTGCTGAATTCCACTGCCCTACAGGGGGACAAGCATCCGCTGTAGAGGGTTCTTCGGCTAGCTTTGTTGATAGTTTGGGTAGTGTTTTGGGTAAAACACTATCTGGCGGTCTTGCCCTTGCATCACTGGGGAGTTCAATTGCTTTGCCTGGTGCTTCTCTGGGCCTTTCTAAGCTGGGCGATGCCGCTGCAAGCACGCTTTTACATGGCTTACTCAGCGCCAGTAAACCCAGTGCTGACCAGAGTTCATTAGCTGGCATGACTGCCGCTGCAGGTCAAATGTTGCCACGCCACCCTTATCAAGCTCAGCCCGCTGCCTTGCCAGGCGCCAGTTTTATTACTTCGGCATAAGCTTTTCAGAATAATCCCTTCCTTCGGATTGGGATTTCTAAAGTAAACCCCTCCGAATCAACCCTAAAAGCACTATCTAAATGCCTTTATAAGGGGTGTTTCTACCTCTTTTCTGAGTATCTAGTGTCATGATTTCCCCCGATAATGAGGAATGATTTTCACAATGGAGCGGTAAATGGCAGAGAACGAACAGGCAGTTAAGCCTAAATCCAAAAAGATGTTATTCATCATCCTAGGCGTTGTGCTCGCCTTGGCTATTGGTGGTGGAGCAGCCTACTATTTCTTGGTCATGAAAGCCGACTCTCATGCAGCCGAGTCCAAACCAAAGACTCCTGAACTCCAAATTTTTGTTCCTTTGGAAGCATTTACCGTGAATTTGCGACCAGAGAGCACTGAACCTCAACAGTACTTGCAAACGACTTTAAATCTTCAAGTTCCTTCTGAAGAGATGAGCGCCAATTTAAAAGCGCATATGCCAGAGTTGAGAAGTCGTATTTTGTTTATTCTCACCAATAAAAAAGCCTCTGAAATCACCTCAGTCGAAGGTAAAAATACCTTGATCACTGAAATTACTGAGGAACTTCAAAAACCTTTTAGCGGTAGTCAGTCAGAACAAAAAATTACTGGCGTCTATTTAACTTCTTTCATTATTCAGTAAACACGAGCCCATCATGGCAGATGAAAACCTCACCGCAGGTGAACTTGACGAGCTGTTAAAAGACGTTGAGTTAACTGAAGAACAAAAAAATGCCCAAATGCAGGAGCAAAACCTGCAGGGCGCACAAGCTAAGACATTTAATTTAGGCACCCAAGAGCGCCTGGTTCGTGGCCGTATGCCCACGATCGAAACAGTACATGAGCGTTTTATTCGTTTGTTACGAATTACGGCCTCCAATTTATTTGGCCAGCTTATTGAGGTAAAAACATCAGCAACTACAACCTGTAAGTATGGTGAGTTGCTCGCCAAGCATAGTCAACCTAGTAACATTAATTTGATCAAACTGAAACCACTGCGCGGTACAGGTTTGTTGATTATGGATCCCAATTTGGTGTTGTACACCGTTGATAATCTCTTTGGTGGTGGTGCCCGTTTTCCAGTCTCTATCGAAGGTCGTGAATTTACGGCTACTGAGATGCGGATTGTAGGTACGCTATTACAAACCTTCTTTGGTTCCTATAAAGAAGCATGGGCCCCAGCGTACCCTATAGAATGCGAACACGTTAGCTCAGAAATGAATTTGTCATTCGTCAACATTGCGATGGCTAGCGAGTTAATGTCAACCACCACTTTCACACTCGTCATTGGCGAAGCGAATTACGAGATTGAGCTGTGTGTCCCTTACATGATGCTCGAACCCATCATGGATATTCTGACATCTCAGACTCAGGGCATGGTGTCTGAGCATGATCATATCTGGGAACTGAGTTTGCTAGAGCAGGTACAAGCAGTTGAAGTAGAGGTAGTTGCTAATTTGGGCAATAAAACCATGTTGATGGAAGAAATCATTGCCTTAAAGAATGGCGACGTTATCCCCCTATCTTATTTAGCAGAAATTCCTGTGACAGTAGATAACGTACCTGTATTGTCCTGTCGCTATGGGATATACAACAACCAATACTCTTTGCGAGTTGAAAAACTCTTAAAACCCGACGCATCTGAATATATTAAAGGAGCCAATGATGGCAAATGAAATTGAATCCGGCAATCAAGAGGGCGCCGAAGTATTTAATGAGCTGGAAGGGAATGATAAGTCCCAGCCACAGGAAAAGGATTTGGAATTTATTAAAGATATTCCGGTCCAGTTGTCTGTGGAAATCGGCCGCACAAAAATTCCAATTAAGACACTTCTGCAGTTAACCCAGGGTTCTATCGTTGAGTTAGATGCCGCATCAGGTGATTTGATGGATATTCTGGTTAATGGCACGATGATTGCTAAAGGCGAGGTGGTGGTGATTAATGAAAAGTTCGGTATTCGCCTGACTGAAATCATTACGCCAATTGAACGCATTCGTAAATTAAATAAATAAATCAATAAATAATTAATTTAAATAAGCTCAATAAGCCAAAAAAAGCACAAGATGACCATCCTGAAAACACGTAACTGGGCAATTCTCTCAAGCCTCTTCTTCGCTGAAGTAGCAATGGCTCAGGTCACCCGCGTTCCAGAGTCGGATGGTGGTCCCTTTAGAGTAATCCTGGGTTTGCTATTGGTACTAGGCTTGATTGCGGGTTTGGCTTGGGCAATGAAAAAACTCAATCATGCCAAAATTGGTAATCAATCCGTTGCCAAAATTGTTGGCGGCGTGAGTGTGGGACCGCGTGAGCGAGTGGTAGTCGTTGAAATTGGTGGCAATTGGGTGGTTGTCGGTGTGGCCTCAGGCCAAGTTAATAGCTTGGCTAATTTCAAAGTAGCAGATCTGGATTTTAGTGATGGCTATGAAGAGACGCCATTTTATGAAGATGAGCCCGCACCAAGTACATCACAAAATGCTCGCGCACAACGCCAGGCAGAACCCCGTTTTCAATTCCGATCTGAGTTTGATGAGGAGCAGTCAACATCTTCGTCTCAATTACAAGAAGAGCCGCGCAATATGCAAAGCAGCTTTAAACCACAAACCAATGCTGCCAAATTTCATAAAGAAAATGTGAAACGGTTTTTACGAAAAATCTTAAAAGTGGGTGATGGCAATGAATGATTTAACAGAATTCAAACCCATTTCTCTTAACGCAAAGACAATTTTTTGGGCGCTATGCCTAGGTTTTGCCTTGGCTTGTATTTTTTACACCATTCCAAGTTATGCGGCGAATAATTCATCTCTAAATGTTTTATCTAGCTCCGCTGGGCCTGGCGGCAGCCAAAACTATAGCTTGAGTCTGCAGACTCTGATTCTGCTCACTTCTTTATCTTTTTTACCAACCGTTTTATTAATGATGACCAGTTTTACACGCATCATTATTGTGCTCTCTCTTTTGCGTCAGGCGATTGGTGCACAGGCAACCCCACCTAACCAAATCTTGTTGGGCTTAGCTTTATTTTTAACCTTTTTTGTGATGGGGCCAGTATTTGATCGAGTCTATAACGAGGCATATCAACCGCTCAATGACAACAAGATCACCATTCAGCAGGCTCTAGAAAAAGGTTCCGTACCGATTCGAGAGTTCATGCTTAAGCAAACCCGTGAAAATGATCTGGCTTTGTTCTTAAATATGTCAGGCAAGAAAGTTGCTTCACCGGATGACATTCCGATGAGTGTTTTGGTGCCTAGCTTTATGACTAGCGAACTGAAAACCGGCTTTCAGATTGGCTTTAGTATTTTTATTCCTTTTTTGATCATTGATATGGTGGTCGCTAGTGTGCTGATGGCCATGGGCATGATGATGGTCTCACCAGCGATTATTTCATTACCGTTCAAGCTGATGTTGTTTGTATTGGTAGATGGATGGCAGCTCTTGCTAGGCTCCTTAGCAGCCAGTTTTGCGCAGTAAACAATAGAAATATAGAAAAATAAGACTAGGATAAAAGTCATGACGCCAGAATCAGTAATGAATATCGGACGCCTTGCAATGGAGACAACCCTCATGGTTGGTGCGCCTTTGCTCTTGGTGTCTCTGGTAGTGGGTTTGATCATTTCGGTGTTTCAGGCGGCAACGCAAATTAATGAAGCAACTTTGTCCTTCATTCCAAAGCTATTAGGCATTTTGCTCACGTTACTCATCGCTGGGCCTTGGATGATCTCTGTATTAGTAACCTATATGCGCGGTATGTTCAGTAACTTTTCGCTCTTGATGGGCTAATACAATAAATCCTCACCCATGCTGACGCTCAATAGCGAACTCATTCAAGCTTGGGTTGTCACCATCTTAATACCGCTTACGCGTATTTTAGGTTTTGTAGCCGTCGCCCCCTTTTTTGGTAATCAAGCGATCTCACTGCAGATTAAAGTAGCGATGGGTATTTTGCTTGCGATGGTGATTGCACCAGCAGCACCAGCAATGCCGAATATTGATTTACTCTCCTTGAGCGGTGCGTTGATTGTTGCCGAGCAATTGATTGTGGGTCTGGCAATTGGTTTTATGGCGCAGCTTATCTTTAGTGCGATTGAGTTTGCGGGTCAGGTGAGTGGTATGACCATGGGCTTTGGATTTGCTACCAATTACGACCCTCAGTCAGGCGGTACAACGGTAGTGATCAGCCAACTGATGGGTATCTTGGCGCTCTTAGTATTCCTAAGTATGAATGGTCACTTGATCATGATTTCTGCATTACTACAGAGTTTCTATGACATTCCCGTCACAGCGCAAGCCCATATGATCGATGGCATGATGATTGCCACTTGGGGTGCGAAGCTTTTTAGTATTGCCTTACAGCTCTCATTACCCATTGTGGCCACTTTGCTGATTACGAATTTAGCTCTCGGTATTTTGACTAGATCCTCACCCCAGCTTAATATTTTTGGTATTGGCTTTCCGCTCACTCTGCTAGTAGGATTTTTGGTGATTATGTTGATGCTGCCTACCTTAGCCGCTCCTTATCAAATCGTGATTGAGCAGGGGATTGAGGCTAGTAAAAATATGTTGAAGTTGAGGTAAGAATTGGCTTAGTTATTTTTAGGCAAATTAAAGGTGGTTGCAATATTACAAATCCCGGACGCTTATAGGGATTAAGGTTTAAAAGATAGTTTACTTTATACCTATATAGGTATAATATGGACATGTCGAATTACTTAAAATCGTTGTATTGTTTTCAAAAGAAATCGACTAGCGGTATTGCTACTCTAAAACCGGATATGGATTTAATTCATGAGCGTCTAAAAGTTGCTCAAGAACATGCTAAAAGGAAATAGAGTATGACCAAAGTTGAAAACAGCAGCGGCAATGTCTATGCTGACCTGGGTGATAGCCAGGTAGAAGAAATGTTGGTTAAAGCTCGCCTAGCTTATAAGATTGGGGAAATTATCAAGCAGCGCCGTCTGACTCAAGTTGAGGCTGCTGAGCTTTTGGGGCTGACCCAACCGAAACTCTCCGGCTTACTTCGCGGTCAATTTAGAGGTATTAGCGAAACCAAAATGCTCGAATGTCTTAATCGTTTAGGTAGAGATGTGCAAATTGTGATTCGCAGAGGATCACGTTCGCAAGTTGATGGCCACACTAGCGTGGTATTTGCCTGAGCTCATCTTGGGCCTTAGTAGTTCAGGTTAGCGATCTAAAAGAAAAAAGAAAATAACAATGCCATTAACGAAGTTATTTCAAGATACAGTAACAGCTCGGGTTGAGCGTGATCCTGCTTTTAGAGAGGCTCTATTCCAAGAGACAATGTCTGCCTTTATTGAAGGTGATACCGTTCTTGGAAAAAGCTTACTTGGAGATCTAGTGAATTCGATTAATAAGTTAAATGGTCGTTTTAGGTGCCATCTCAGTACGCCCCATGCTCAAAAGTAGTGCTAACTAGATCAAATAATGTTATATTTAATGTGCTAATTATATCTTTTTGGTATATAAAATGAACATAAATTATAATAAATCATCTAAAACCCTAGGTTCTCGTATGGCAGGATTAATTACGCACCTATATGAAAAAGGACTCATGACGTTTAGGGTAGCTGACGCCGTTAAATATACGGGACTATCGCCAGTTGCGGTAAGTAACTTATTGCACAAAGCGCAGCAACGCGGGCTCGTTACGCGACTAAAGCCCGGTCTATTCAACTTGGTGCCTTTTGAGTTGGGGGATGTGTCGGAGCATATCGATAGTCCTTATATTATCGCGAGAGAGATTGTAGGGATGGCGCCTTATTTTTTATCGTATGGAACTGCATTCGAGTTGCATCGGATGGTCACACAGCCAATATTCACTACATATGTTTCATCAACTAAGCGTTTACGTCCTCAGACTGTTGGAGGATATGACTTCAAGTTTGTAAATATAAGGGATGAACAGGTCTTTGGGATAGAGAAATACTGGGTAGATAAAGAGCGCTTTGTATTCATCAGTGATTTAGAAAGAACGCTGATTGATGGCTTAAAGCACCCAGAGTATGTTGGAGGAATTACTGAGGTGGCTAGGGGTTTATGGATGCAAAAAGAGGCGATTAATGTTAGAACTCTCATTGCATATGCTAAAGAGCTCGGCGTAGGTGCGGTAATCCGGCGCCTCGGATATCTATTGGAGGGATATGGGTTGGCAGATGAAAATATGTTGCAAGAATTACAAAAGTACTTAAGTGCAACCTATCAGCTCCTAGATCCACAATTGCCTCCTGAAGGACCCTTTCTTTCTAGGTGGAAATTACAACTTAATGTGAGTCAAGAAGAGCTTGAAACTGTGAGGTTTGGATAATGATTCCGCAAAGAAATATTTCCCTGATCTCCAATCAATTATTAAGAGAGGGGGGTAAACGTGTTCCCGAGTCCGTGATTGAGCGTGACTATGTATTGGCTTGGTTTTTGACTGGACTTGCCAATCACCCTTTGGGTAAGGTATTGATCTTTAAGGGTGGAACAGCGCTTCGACGTTGCTGGATTGACCACTATCGCTTTTCAGAAGACCTGGATTTCACTTTAACGAAACCTATTGAGTTTTCAGAAATATTAGTTGGCTTAAATGAGATATTTCATAACGTATATAGAGAGTGTGGATTAAAGATAGAGTTCGATAGAGAAGATCGGGCAAGCCACCAAAATAGCTATACTTTTTACCTCAAATATCAAGGGCCGTTGCCAGCATCAAATGATGTCAAGGTAGACATCACGATTAATGAGGTATTTTGTTTCACCACAGAAAGTAAGCCTATTTTCCAAACCTATGATGCATTCGAAGATCTACCACGAGGATCAATGCTAAATGTATATGCCATTGAAGAAATTGTGATTGAAAAGGTCGCGGCTCTAAGTGATCGGGCTAGAAATGAACCTAGAGATCTTTATGACCTTTGGCATTTATTTGGAGAGTATTCAATTGTGCTTCAAGAGTTGCGCCCCGAACTAGAGCGCAAGTTGGCGCATCGTAATAGATTTGTAAATGGCCTTGAGCAAGCAATTGCTGTTAAAAGCGAGCGACTAAAGCGTAACTGGACAGGTCGCCTAGCGCATCAGATGAGTGCTCTTCCAGAATTTGATGGTGTTTTCAGGGACGTTATGAAGGAAATTAGAGCGGCTGATTTACCGGAATGATTACACCCTCTCTAAAACAGCCGGATTAGCAATCGCCCAATATAGAATATGAATACATCCTTCCAACAAGCCTTCACACTTCATCAGCAAGGCGATGTAGAGCAAGCAAAATTGCTTTATGAAGATATTCTCCAAAATGATCCCAATCATTTTGACGCTCTACATATGCTCGGAGTGGCAGTTACCGATGAAGATCCTTCAAGAGCAGTGCAATTACTCTCCAAAGCGCTTGAAATTAATTCAACCATGCCAGAGTGTTTTAATAATGCAGCCCATGCGCTGATGAAGCTGGGGCAGTATGGCTTAGCGTTAGAGTGTTGCCGTCATTCCATCGCACTTGAAGGGGGTAATTGGACAACCTATGCTAACGCGGCTGAGGCATTGCGTAATTTGCAGCGCCAAGAGGATGCTCTGGCGTCGATTAATGCAGCCATCAGTATTGCGCCAACCATGGCCAAACTCTATTCAAACCGCGGTAATCTATTTAAAGAGTTAGGGCAGCACGAACAGGCTTTACTAGAGTTTCAGACAGCCATTGAGCTTGACCCAGAGGACGCTACCTTTTATGTCAATCGAGGTCTAACTTATCAAGCTTTGAACCTGATTTACCCAGCCATTGAGAGTCAAGAAAAGGCGATTGCTCTAGACCCTCAGTTAGGAGCGGCACACGATACCCTGGCAAAGCTGTATTTGCTCAATGGTCATTTTCAATCTGGATGGGGTATGTATCACTGGCGTTGGGAGGGTCGTGGTCTCAAGACCCAAGCGCTTAAAACTAGCAATCCAAAATGGCAAAAGGATAGCCCAGCTAAAAGAGTATTGGTATGGGCAGAGCAGGGCGCTAGCGAGCACATTCTCTTTGGCGGCTTGCTATTAGAGATGCAAAGATTAGCGCCTAATTTACTGGTGCAAGTTGATGAACGCCTCATTCCGTTATTTGAGCGCTCCATGCCAGAAATCACCTTCTATGCTGCAACAGAAACAGTAGATGAATCACTCTACGATGCCCATCTGGCATTAGGAGATCTACCCGGCCTATTCAGAAATGATTTAGATGACTTTCTGAATGTCAAACTTCAGTACCTCAAGCCAAAATTTGAGCAAAGAGCTGCTATTAGAGAGGCGCTAGCGAGGTCAGATGAGTTACTCATCGGTATTGCTTGGAGGGATGAAGATAATCCGCACGACAAATCAAAAAATATTGAACTGAACCGGTTGGCATCAGCCTTAAATATGCCGGGAATCAAATTTGTTCACTTGCAACAGGGCATTATTGATCGAGAGCTTGCGGATCTTCAGTCCAAGTTGATGGTTCAGATCTATGGATATAAGCAGGTTAACGAATCAGTGGAGTTTGATGACTTAGCATCGCTAGTCAGTGCATGTGATTTAGTGATTTCTACTGACAACATCGTTGCGGACTTAGCGGGCTCTATTAATGTTCCCTGCTGGGTCTTATTACCTAAAGCGCCACAATGGCGCTGGTTATCTGGGGTGACTTTAAGCCCATGGTATCCCAGCTTAAGGCTTTACCGACAAGAGCAGCAGGGCGTTTGGAATGCGCCACTAGATAAAATCCGCCATGATCTGGTACCGCTATTAAAGCAGTCTACTCAATACAACTGAGCAAGATAATTAATGCATAGCACAAAGCAATACACCTAAGCTACTGCTTAGGTGTATTGAATATCAATCGAATGGAGAATTACAGAATTAAGCAGTGTGCTTCATTGGCTCTGCAGCCTCAGCTGGTGCTGCTATGGTTCCAGCCGTTCCCTTGTTGTAAGGGCCTAAGATAACTTCCATTGATGCAATGACCAGGGGAAGATACTCAAAATTCTGTGACTGAATGGCGCCATTGAGAATTTGAATATTGGTGCTATAGATCGTCTTGAGCATCGTGCGGTGTTGAGAATGTAATTTCTCATTGAGATTCTCTTGTACCCACTGCAAGCCTTCAGCGATTTCTAATAGTCTTTTGTGATTAGTTACAGGATCGAATTCGCCTGCCATGATCCGTTTAATGATGCTGATGACAGATTCAAACCAGCGTTTTTCAAAGCTAGCACCAGTCAGATTGTTATCCACTGACACATAAGCATTAATGGCGTTTTTGCTATTAAACATGATGGTCTCTCGTTATCCGTTATTTCGTGTTCTTTATTAGAATCATTCTATCTGAAAACCCTCTGATTTATATGAACTCATCATGAAATGATCATTAGTACAAATCAAGGGGTATCAGGGCTCAAATTAACGGAATATTGACAAAATTGCAGCCGCTGCGGTATTCATCTGACTTACCAAATAGTAGTCAACGCTTTGCTGAGTATTCAATTGTTGTAGATTAGCCTGCAAAGCAGTCGGATCAATATTGGCAATTGCATCAATTGTCTTTTGCATACCATTCTTGATATTGGTTGCATTTTTCAATTGAGCTTGAATACCAGCTGTTGCTGCAGCAAGAGATGCTTGTGCAGTAGAAACGGTATCAATTTGACCGGTAATCACCTGTGTTGCTTTATTGGCATTAGCAATCGCCGCATTTTGGGT
Organism: Polynucleobacter paneuropaeus; assembly: GCF_003261235.1. Classification (NCBI taxonomy): domain Bacteria; kingdom Pseudomonadati; phylum Pseudomonadota; class Betaproteobacteria; order Burkholderiales; family Burkholderiaceae; genus Polynucleobacter; species Polynucleobacter paneuropaeus. The sequence continues at coordinate 645,823 of NZ_CP030085.1, forward strand.
ATTCCAGGCAATCGTCGGTGGGGTAGTTGAGGTATTGCCAGGCTTGTTATCAATTGCTAAAACGTTATTGCCTAAGTCAATCGCAGTGAAGTAATTGGTGAATTCAGAAACCTTTCCAGTTAAAGAGCCACCACCAACATCGGTATTGGCAAAGGTTCCAAATAGATTGCCTGTATCGCCGCTATTAATCACATTCTTGAAAGCGTCTAAAACTTGCTGAGGCGTTGTAGTTTGTGATGCAGTAAAAGTGAGCCCATTAATTGTGACGCTGTCACCAGGAAATAAGTTGGCAGTACCAGCCAATAAATTAGTGTTGGTGAATGTTAAGGTATTTCTGGTGGTGGTATTACTGTTTTGAGACAGCAAGGCAATTCCGCCAGGAGCGCTGCCTGTTGTTAGTGGATCTATTGTTGTTAGGCTAAATGTGTTGCTTGAAGTAACAGTTGCGCTGACACCGTAGGCGGAGCCACCGGTAATCTTCGTACCAGTATTAGCGTTCATACCAATTTTTGTAATAGTTGAAGGCACTGCTACAGCGCTTTGACCCGAAAGGGTATATGAAGCAGCGCCTGATTGACCCGTTGCCAAAAGATTGGTTAGCTGACCACCGGCCGCACTATAGCTCCAGGCAATTGATGTTGTGGAGCCCCCAGCGCTAACTGCTGTGCCGAGACCGCCTACTTTAGAGCCACTCCAAGTGCCATATTGACTCAGCGATGCGGAGTTACCAATTTTGGCCAAAAATGCTGTTGAAAGTTGAGCTGCAGTCACTCCACCACTTCCTGCGAGAAATGTTAAGCCGCCTGCGGAGAAGCTATCGCCGCTTGCTAAATCACGGAATGTAATCGTTTGAACTTGTGTAACTGCAGTTGTTGTAGTGGTAAATGTTCCAATGCTTGGATCAGGTTGAACGCCATTATTAATGTAATTAGCAAATGCCTTGCTAACTGCCGATGGTGATATACCAGCAGCAGTAGTGCCTGGTCCTGGACCTGCAGTAAAGGTTAAATTACCAATTGTTAGAGAGTTGCCCTGAGCCATGCTATTAGTCGGTAGGGTTATCGTTTGTGTCTGACTACTCAATGGATCGGTATAGATGGCAGTCGATGCAGTCAATGCACCAGTTGCAGTAATCGTAAGGGCGCCCCCATCAACCGTTGTGTCTGCCCCAGTGGAGTCTCCAGTAAAAGTGCCATAGGTTGTTCCTGTGCCATCGGTAATGTAGTTTGCAAAAGCATTAGCCAATTCGCTTGCACTCATATCACTTGTAACAGTGAGAGTGATAGTTGCCGAAGGATTTGTATTAATCGTAATGGAATAAGAGTCCCCGGCCTTTAATCCGGCTGCTGGGAAAGTTACAACTGGTGCTTCTGGATCGGTGCTGTCTACAGTCCCGTCTATTGTTCCGATTTCTGATCCAATAATTGTGCTAACGGGGGTCGTCAAATTTGTAGCCGCAAAGGTCTGGTCAGTAATTTGCATACCAGTAATTAATAATTGCTTTAGAGATGTAACTAAATCTCCCACATTTGTTGCGTTTATTTGAGTTTGTGAATCTGGGGTGCCGTCAATGCCGGTTGTTACTTGTAAACCAAAATCAGTATTGAGAAGATTAGCGCCATTAACACTAGCGCTAGTGACTAATTGTTGTATTTGATTCGTTAAATTCTGAAAGGTCAGATTTAAGCTATCACGATCGGTTGAGGCAAATCCCGCACTTGAGGCCTGAGTAGCTAAGCCTTTTAGCTGGCTCATGATCGTAGAGATGGACGTTAAGGCAGACTGAGCAACATCAATTGCACTACCAGCATCAGTCAAATTTTTAGTAACTGATCCATAGCCTGCGACTTGAGCCGTCATTCGGCTAACAACCCCAGTCTCAGCGGCATTTAGTGTCGCATTACCAGAGGCAAGTTGGTTTTGGGTTTCAACAATGCCTTTCTGTACCTCATTGACAGACTGAGTCAGTGTTGAAGCTAGCGAAGTAATAGTATTGCTCATGATATTTTTTCCTTAAATATCCAATCTTTTTATGTAAAATCCAGGTATAAATTCGTAAAAACCCTGGCCCTATACACGACAAAAATCAATAATTAGGGAGACTATAAGGGTTTATCAACCCTTTGAATCCATTAAAAAAGCCGGGAATTACCCGGCTTTTCTAAGCTTAAACAGCTAAAACACTAGTTAAATCAACGGAATATCGACAAAATCGCTGCTGCTTCGGTATTCATTTGGCTAACCAAATAATAATCGATTGATTGTTGATTGTTCAATTGCTGTAACTTCGCTTGCATTGCAGTAGCATCAATGTTTTGGATTTGACCTACGGTGTTTTCAAGGCCTGACTGTAATGCTTTTGCTGAAGTCATCTGCGCTGACAAACCAGTTGAGTATGCAGATAAATTCGCTTGGCCTGTTGAGATCGCATTTAAGGCAGCTGTCAAGGCCACAATAGCTTTGTTTGCGTTTGTCGCTGCTGAGTTTGCAGCAGTCGCAGTTAGCGCAACAAAGTCATTAGCATCTGCTGTTGATGTCAAGGTCAAAACACCAGGAGTAGTAGATGCTGCAGTAACTTGTGCAGCATCACCGTTTAAATCAACGGTTCCTAGGGAGCCGCTAAATTTACCAACTGCAACGCTCGGCTGAACGCCGCCAGATGAAATATATGCTGCAAATAAATCAGCAAGAGCAGTTGTAGTGGCGTAACCAGTGCTACCGGCAGTAAATGTAAGCCCTCCAACAGTAACTGTTGCGCCTGAAGTAGTAGTTGGGAGTCCTGTCATGTCAAAGTCCTGTGCATGTGATACTACGGCAGATACAGTAACATCAGAGGTGGTGGCTTTGACAAGAGATGATGCTACAGTAGTTGTGGCTCCAGTTAATTGAGTTTGTAATGTTCCAACTTTAGAATTCTGGGCGCTCACAGTTGTATTAGTTGCCCCATCAATTCCTGTGGTAACCACTAAATTGGTTGCGCCAAGAACGTTTACGCCATTCACAGATGCTGCATCAATTAGAGCTTCAGCTTGTGCCTCTAGACTTGTATAAGTTGTATTTAAGCTATCCAAGTCAGTGGATTGCAATCCACCACTTGCTGCTTGGGTTGCAATTTGTTTCATTTGATTTAGGATTGTGGCGACAGAACTCAGGGCTGTTTGACCAACACTGATCACATTTTGGGCAGTACTGATATTGTTTTGAACTGTACCATAAGCAGTTGCTTGTGCACCCAATCTGGTAACAATTCCATTTGATGCTGGATCTAATGTCTTGGTACCTGCGGTCAATTGGTTTTGAACATCAACAATTTCAGCTTGTACTTTTGCAACAGAATTTGATAGGGTCTGTGCTAAACCTGATAATGGCATTGGCATGATTCTTTTCCTTTAGTATAAATTTATGCATCCACAATGGATTGCAATAAACGGTTTGGTTACGCGAAATGCATAACTACAAACCAACTTACGAAAAGCATCAGTGCGCAGTGCGTAGACCACATCAACAGAGCTTGGCGCTAACTATGACATTAGCTATTTGAAAACTTCCGAAGAAGCCTTCGTTCTATATATTCTTTAACGGAGGGAGCTGGTAAAACTTAAGTATTTTTTGAATTTAATTCTTGATTTTTGCTAATCAAGAAGTGCAGCAGATCAACAAGAAGTATGGCGAGCTTTGTGCTGATTAACCGGCGCTTGCCTTAGCGTTAGCAACAATCAATGCCTTGTAGGCATTTGGGTCTAACTGGCTAATTAATTGATAGTCAACATTTTGTTGGCTTTGTAATTGAGCCAGCTGCGCCTTAAGCTTTACTGGGTCAATATTCTGGATGGCACTAACTGAATCTTGGGCAGTCTTGGCTAAGCCAGTCAGTTTATTAGCCTGTGCGCTTAGTCTTGTCGATGTCATCTTGAGCAAGGCTTGACCATTATTGATCTGGGCTAGCGCGCTATTGAGAGCATTCACTGCTGCTTGGGCATTTTCTGGTGTATCGAGTTTGATGCCACTCATCAAGCCCATGGTCATCATGCCGTAGATGTCTACTGGATTAACAAAGGCTCGTGATGCTGCAGTTTTATCGGTGCCGATGATGACATTCATACCAGCTGTGCCAGAGAGCAGGTTGGTGCCATTGAGGTTAGCTTTAGTGGCTAACTTACCAATTTCTGTTACTAGCTGCTGAAAGCGAAAGTTATAGTTAGTGCTATCAGACGAGCCTAAAGTAGGGTCGCTGGCTTGAGATGCTAGTTGTTGCAGCTGAGGCATCAGCTTCAAGATAGTTGTAATTGCCGTCTGGGCTACACCAATCGTATTTTGTGCCGCAGTAATGCTCGCTTGTGGTGTTGAGTAGCTTTGAGCTGTAGCGGACAGAGTGGTAACTTGATCTTGCTGCGCAGTAGTCAGAGTGAGCTTGCCATTCTTTAACTGCGTATTAATCGAATTAATTTTTGTCTGAAAATCTTTTACATAGTTTGTAAAAGTATCAACTAGATTGGTTTTGGCAATACTCATGATGATCTCTGATCTTGCCTAGGTGATTTATGTTGTTGCTTCAGTTGAATTGATTACGTAACTTCCGTAACGCAGATCATTATTTTTTGAGCAATGCAACGGCATCATGAATCATGCCATCAGCAACTTTGCCAGTATCAACTGTGAACTGACCGCTTTCAATTTCGCTGCGAATCATATCTACTTTTTTAGAATCAAACACTGGGCTATTAGCAATCGTTGCTTGCAATGCTTGCAACTGGCTAGACAATGTAGTGATGTCAGCAGCGGGTGGCTTTACTGAATTAGAGCTAGGCCCAATCGTTGAAGTGGGACTGCTCTCACTCGCAGCGGGTTTTTCCACTACGGTATTGAGCGCGGTCTTCAAAGAATCATTAATTTTCATGGGAACACTTTAGCCTAATTTAGGTGCTGCTAGTTTCTCAGTTTTCTATCAAACTATCAAAACACGATAAAACTTGCTTCTCTTCTATTACTTTTCCTACAACTTCTTTAACGGCTTTTTATAGCTTAACTTTAGTCAGATCTAGCTTAAGTTGGTTATATATGCCGATATCAGTCATTGCTGCTATTGACCCTCAGTTTTTTGCTCTAATCTATCTACTTAGAAGAGCCGCCAACCTCAACTATGCCATTTTCTTTGGCAATTCCGGTTACAACACTGCCATTACTGACTTTAACTTTAACTATCTCACCTTCGGAAGCTTCATTTAAGGCCTGGCCGTCGGTACTGATCGAGAATCCCTTGCCACCACTAGAAACCCTCACAGATTGCCCTTTTTGCACAATCAGGGGCATTTTGAGCATTTCTTTTTTGAGGACGGTGCCTGCTACCAAGGACATTCTGGCGGTTTGACCGATCACCCGGTTAAATTCCGTAAAAATGCCAGCTGGCAGGGTGGTTAGGTCGCCTTTTTGTAGTTGTAATTCATTGGCGGAGATGGTTTGACCTTGACCGATTGGAGCTCCAGCGACAACATAGTTTGCAATGATGCTGACATTAGCCTGGACATACACGGTCCAAGGCTTAGGTTGACCACAACGCACGCCCACAGTCGTTCTGCCCCAAGCAGCGCTATTGGGCGGAAAAAAGGCCTCTGGAGAAGGGCAGTAGGTCAATTGCGTGCCTTCTTCCATGGGGGTGACGGTAATTTCTGGTTTGCCAGGGGAGCCAGCACTTTGGGCTGTCAAGAACTCTTTTACTTTCTGATTAATCACCTTAAGACTTTGAAAAGCCGGGGCATTTCCTGAGCTAGCACCTGAGTTCTGTCCTTGGACTGCCCCTTGATTTTGTGTCTGTGCCCAGCTGATTTTGGGGTAGAGCACCAAAAAAGAGATCAACACACTAGCAATGATGCCAATGATCAGGGTCTCAAAACCTTGCAAAAAAGACCCGAAAAGGGGCTTTTGGGCTGTTTTCTTGAATTCTAAGGGCGTTTCATTTAAGGAATGCATGCTTAATTCCAGTCCAAAAGGATGGCGAAAACATGATTTTAGGATTTTGGGGGCCAGTCAATGCCTCAATTAGTCGAACTATTACCCCTTTTATTGGCAAATCAAGGAAGGGGCGGGCAAATTACATTAGTGAAAATGCCATTAATAGGTATTTGCAGTGCTACAAAACCTATTACGGCTGACTTAAGGATTTCTTTAGGGAAATTGGAGAAATAAATGGATAAATTAGACGCGCTCTTTGATTTTAATGCAACCGCCCTGCGGGTGAGGGCTCAACGCCAAGAAATTTTAGCAGCCAATATCGCCAATGCAGATACCCCGAACTATAAAGCACGGGATATCGACTTTGCCGCATCCCTCAAAAAAGCCCTCGAGGCCAATGTGGCTAGTGCAGCCAATAATTCTGCGGTGAGTTCCAACGGCAATATATCCCTTGCTACTACTCATGGTCAACATATTCCGGGCGGTAACGGTCTCAGTGAGGCTGACTTGTTGTATCGCCCCTTGATTCAGGGAAGTGTAGACGGCAACTCGGTTGATGGTGAGGTCGAGAGAACAGCGTTCGTGGATAACGCCATTCATTACGAAGCCAATATCACCATGCTTAACGCCCAGATTAAAGATATGACCACAGCACTGAATTCTGGTAATTAATTTAGATAGAACGGAATAACTATGTCCTCCTTACAAAACGTTTTTAATATTTCTAGTTCAGCGATGAGCGCGCAGTCTCAACGCTTAAATACTGTTGCTAGTAACTTGGCCAACGTGGATAGTGCGACGAGTTCCAGTGGTCAACCCTACAAGGCCAAGCAAGTTATCTTCGAAGCAACACCGGTTGGCACATCAGGTCATCAGGGCGTTAAGGTCAATAAGGTGATTGAAGATCAAACACCCGCTCGCATGGTGCATGACCCAGCTAATCCGTTGGCAGATAAAGATGGCATGGTAGCAATGCCTAACGTGAATGCTACCCAAGAGATGGTGAACATGATCTCTACATCACGCTCGTATCAAAACAACGTTGAAACGATGAACGCTGCAAAAACGATGTTGCAAAGAACTTTAACCATTGGCCAAAACTAAATAGGACCACACGATGACTACTATCCAAAATAATCCCAGCGTGACTACATTGCCAAGTGCGACTAATAATTCAAGTGCCGCTGGTAGTGCAAGTGCAGCGATTAGCGCCTCTGCTAGCTCTGCCTCACAAATACAGGATCAGTTTATGACCTTATTAGTTGCGCAAATGAAATATCAAGATCCAACTAATCCGATGAATAGTGCTGAGATGACAAGTCAGATGGCGCAGATTTCAACAGTCGATGGCGTGAATAAACTCAATGGCTCCATGAATTCACTATTAACACAAATGCAAACCAATGAAGCTTATCAAGCTTCCAGTATGGTTGGTAAGAGCGTCATGGTTCCTGGCAATACTTTGAACTTGACTAAGGGTCAAGCAAACTTTGGTGTGCAATTGAGCGCACCCGCAAGTTCACTCAAAGTCAATGTGTTAAATGCTGCTGGTCAAACTGTCAATGTGTTGACTTATGGTGCTGAGCCTGCTGGCACAGTGCCACTTTCATGGAATGGTAAAGATGCTGCTGGCAATCAATTGCCTGATGGTAAATACACTTTCCAGTTAGCAGCTAACGTCGCTGGAAAAAATGTGAACCCAACTGGTTTAACAGTGGCAAGCGTTACTGGCATTCTGAATCCTACAGCAAATACTAGTACCCAGATCATGTTGGATAACAACACGACTACCAATATTTCGAATGTGGCACAGATTCGTTAATTTGCAAGCTAAATATCTACTAATAATACTGTTCATCACCAAAGGATTTATATGTCACTCGTCGAAGGATTAAGCGGTTTAAATGCGGCCTCAGAACATTTGAGCGTGTTAGGTAATAACATTGCCAATAGTGCAACTGTGGGTTTTAAGGCTTCGAGTGTTGACTTTACCAATGTTCTAGCGCGTCAACTCAATGCTGCTAATTCTGGATCACCAGTACAAACGGGTGGTGGCGTGCTGGCATCCAATGTGATGCAGTCTTTTACACAGGGTCCGATTAATACAACTACAGCACCACTTAATGCAGCCATTGTTGGCCAGGGAATGTTTGTATTGAAAGATCCTGTTTTGGGTCAGACAGTTTATACGCGCAATGGACAATTTACCGAGAGTGATACTGGATTTTTAGTAAATGGCTCTGGGTTTAAGGTTTTAGATATCACTGGTACGGCAATTCAATTGCCATTAGCACCGAATGATATTCGCCCTGGCTCAGCCAATACCAATCAGGTAGATGCGATTGGCTTTAATTCACCACTATCTCCTTATGGCACGGTTACTTTTGGTGGCTTAAGCTACACCAATACCGATGGCAAAACATTGACTGCTGCGCAAGTTGCATCCTTGTTTAGCGGCTTACAAGCGGGTGATACACCTGATACGATTGCAGCTCGCTTTAGCAATTCTGCTACGAATAATTACCCACTATTTACGCCTGCCAATAACACGGTGAGCTTTAATAATCTCGCCGCCAATGAGAGCATTACTGTCGCAGGGATGACATTTACCGCTGGTGCATCAGGCGCAACAGCAGCGAATGTGGCAGCAGCCTTTGCCGGTCTAGCGGATGGCACTGTTAAAAATAGTGTGAGCGTGACTGATGGCGTCATTAATGGCACTTTAACTGGCGTTAATACTACCGGCGCACAAGTCAGTAATGGCGCTCTTGCTTTTACCAATAGTAATAACACTACCAATATACAATTACCAGTAAGTGCTTCGAATGGAAATACTCCCAGTGTTGCTAATGCAGCACCAGTGCGTACTGGCCTATTTGGTGGTGTATTAAGTAATTACAATACGCTCGCTGCAGTACCGGCTAATATTCCGACAACCTATTTAGGTCAGAACATTACACCCGCTCAGCAAGCAAATACGAGTTGGGTGCAGGCAACTTATACCGGATTTGGTTCACAACCAACAATTAATGTAACTGCATCTGGGTTCTTGACAGGATCTAATCCGCTAGTTGAGACTAAGACTCCTGGAACAGTTATAGCCCATTTAAATACCATGGCTATTGATGAAACTGGCACCATTATTGGCACTTATAGTGATGGTCTAACGAACACCATTGCACAAATTGGTGTGGCTACTATTCCTAGTTACACCGGCTTAAAAGCAGTAGGTAACGACACTTGGGTACAAAGCTCAAAATCTGGTACACCTGTTCTGGGTACGGCGCAATTGGCAGGTAGCAAGATGCAAGGTTCTGCACTTGAGGGCTCCAATGAGAATCAAACACAAGACATGGTGGCTTTACTAGCAGCACAGCAGGCTTATCAAGCCAGCGCTCAAGTGGTCAAAATTGAAAATCAAATCTATCAAACCCTAATTGGTATGAACGGTTAAGACGGATAGACGATGAGAGCTGAAAGCTAAGGAGAAAATATGGATCGTATTATTTATACCGCAATGACTGGAGCCCAACACATCTTGGACCAGCAGGCGACGAACTCCAATAATTTGGCTAACGTATCGACAACGGGATTTAAAGCTCAGATTGATTCCTTCTTATCTGTGCCAATTAAGGGTGGTAGCTTAGATACACGCTCTTTTGTAGTCAACGCATCGGGTGGTACAGACTTTAGCCCAGGCGCTATTAAACAAACAGGTCGCACCTTGGACGTGGCGATTGAAGGTAAGGGCTGGTTTAGTGTGCAACGCCCTGATGGATCAGAAGGTTTGACCCGTAATGGATCATTCAAAATTAGTGAGAATGGTATTTTGCAAACTGCTGGTGGACGCAATGTGCTTGGTGGTGGTGGCCCAATTACCATCCCTCCAAACGTGAATATCTCCATTGGTGCTGATGGCACGATTTCTAGTGTTGATCCTGCAGTCAGTGGTGGTCCATCCACCCCGATTGACGTGATCAAGCTTTCTAATCCTGATGAAAAAAGTTTAGTGCGTGGAGACGATGGCCTATTTAAATCTTCTACTGGCGCTGGCTTTACAGCAGACCCCGCTGTGAAGGTGGTCAATGGCGCCTTAGAAGATAGCAACGTGAGCGTGATTCATAGTATGGTCAATATGATTTCTTTGGCCCGTAGCTTCGATATTCAAATGCAGCTCATGAAGAATGCTGAGAATAGCGACCAACAAGCCGCTCAGCTCTTCAATTTAAGTTAAGACTTTATGTGTCAAGATGCACCTAAATTAAAGGAAATAAAATGATACGCTCGCTCTGGATTTCAAAAACTGGCCTAGAAGCACAACAAACCCAAATGGATGTGATCTCCAATAACTTGGCGAACGTGAGTACATCTGGCTTTAAAAAATCACGTGCGGTGTTTGAGGATTTGCTCTATCAAACCCTACGTCAGCCTGGCGCCCAATCATCGCAGCAGACCCAATTGCCTTCTGGTATGCAAATCGGTACCGGTGTAAAGCCCGTAGCTACTGAGCGCATCTTTACTCAAGGTAACTTGCAGCAAACTAGCAACAACACTGATATCGCCATTAACGGTAGCGGTTTCTATCAGGTCTTGATGCCAGATGGCACAACCCAATATACCCGTGATGGCAGCTTCCAGATTAATAGCACTGGTCAGCTGGTCACTTCAAGTGGTTATACGATTCAGCCGCCGATTACAATTCCGGCTAATGCTCAGACTGTGACTGTTGCCGCTGACGGTGTGGTTTCTGTCACTTTGCCAAATACTGTTGCGCAAACGCAAATTGGCCAAATTCAGTTGGCAACCTTTATTAATCCAGCAGGTTTGAGTGCAAAAGGTGAGAACCTCTATGCAGAAACTGCAGCCTCTGGTACACCGAATCCATCGAATCCTGGCGCCAATGGCACCGGTGTTTTGGTACAGGGTTTTGTGGAAACTTCTAACGTGAACGTCGTTGAAGAAATGGTCAATATGATCCAAACGCAACGCGCTTATGAAATCAATAGTAAGGCGATTACAACATCCGATCAGATGTTGCAGCGCTTGGCACAATTGGGTGGTTAATTCAAATGCGTTTACCGTTTAATTCTCACTTGAACGCTTTATCTTGCGGCTCTACTATCAAAATGATCAGTGCCATCTCGGCACTATCGATCTTGGGAGCTTGTGCAGTAACGCCCTCGACAATTACGCAAAATCCGGGCCCAGGAACTACCCGTTCTTACGCTGGACAAGCTGCTCCTGGAACTATTTATAGCACTGGGAGCTATCGACCCATTTTTGAAGGTAATCGTGCCCGTGCCGTAGGCGACACTGTCACAATTGTGGTGGACGAGAGTACTCAGAGTAAAACGACTTTAGATAATTTGTCATCTAAGACTGCATCATCTACTGCTACTGCAAAAGACCAGTTTGGTAATACGGTCAGTCCAACTTGGAGCTGGGCTAATGGTCTTTCAAATGAGAACAAGGGCGGGGGGCAGCAAGACAATACTTTTACAGGCAGCATTGCAGCAACTGTGCTCGAAGTATCACCTAATGGGTACTTAACAGTAGCAGGCGAGAAGCAAATCGGCTTTGATGAAGGTGCACAGTTTATTCGTTTCTCAGGAACGGTTAATCCAAAAATGATTACTGTTAATAATACAGTGGATTCCAATACAGTAGCTGATGCTCGTATCGAATATCGTACTAATAACACCATGGATAGTTCTTATATGGCGAGTTCCGTAACCCGTTTTTTCAAAACCATGTTGCCTTTCTAATTGCTTATGTTATTGCTAAACAGAACCCATCGTTTTTCATTGTTTAGAGCAGACAAATCACCTCAGTGGCTAAAAAGTCTTGTGGTGTTTTTGGTCGTTTGCGCTGGATTTTTGGCAAGTATGGTGATTGCTCCTACTGCACATGCAGAACGTATTAAAGATTTAGCAAATATCCAAGGCGTTCGTAGTAACCAATTAATTGGTTATGGCTTGGTAGTGGGTTTAGATGGAACTGGTGACCAAACTACGCAAACTCCATTCACCCTCCAGAGTACCTTGAACATGTTGCAGTCCTTAGGGGTTACTCTGCCTCCGGGTACTTATTCACAAATTCAGTTAAAAAACGTAGCTGCAGTAATCGTGACTGCCAACTTGCCACCATTTGCGCAAATTGGTCAAAACTTAGATGTCACCGTCTCCGCTATGGGTAACGCAAAAACACTGCGTGGCGGCACACTCTTATTAACACCCTTAAAAGGTGCTGATGGACAGGTTTATGCCATGTCCCAGGGTAACGTCGTGATTGGTGGCGCCAGCGCATCCGCTAACGGTAGCTCAGCAACCATTAACCAGCTCAATGCTGGTCGTATTTCTGCGGGAGCAACGGTTGAAAGAACCATTCCTAATAATTTGTTGGGTATGGAAATGGTGAGCCTTGAGCTAAGGCATTCTGATTTTTCAACCGCCAGTATCGTTACCTCTGCAATTAATAAGCGTTTCGGTAAACCGATTGCATTTGCTCAAGACTCTAGAGTGATTCAGATTGACCCGAATACCGTAGAAAACGGCAACCGCGTGCAATTCTTAGCCGCCCTAGAGAGTATTGATGTGATTCCGGCAAAGGGTGAGGCTAAGGTCATTCTTAATGCGCGTACTGGTTCGATTGTGCTCAATCAAACAGTTGAGCTAGAGAACTGCGCTGTAGCGCACGGTAACTTGACTGTTGTTATCAGCACAACGCCGGTGATTAGTCAGCCAAGCGCATTTTCCAATACGGGTACTACTGTTGAGGCTAAGGTATCCCAAGTTAGTCTGAACCAAGACCCTGGTAATGTGATTCAGTTGGCTGGTGGTGCATCATTATCTGATGTGGTTCGCGGACTCAATGCGGTTGGTGCCACACCGCAAGACTTGGTAGCTATTTTGCAGGCCATCAAAGCAGCTGGTTCGCTACGTGCTGAACTTGAAATCATTTAAGTCATAAAGATAAGAACGCAATGGCATTGCCTAGCAACTCTATTTCGGCGTCTGATGCCAGTAACCAGCTGGCATTAGATACCAATAGTTTATCTAGCCTAAAAAAATCTGCCAAAGAGAACTCTCCTGAGGCTATCAAAGGCGTTGCTAAGCAATTTGAGGCGATCTTTATCAATATGATGCTCAAAAGTATGCGTGAAGCCAGTCCACAGGACGGCCCTTTTAATACTGAGCAAAACAAACTCTACACTTCGATGTTTGATCAGCAGTTGAGCCAAAAACTCTCATCGGGCAAAGGTATTGGCTTGGCTGATGTATTGGTGAAGCAATTGAGTAAGTCTGCGGGCATTCCAACGGATTCACTGAAGCCAGGGGATGAGCCTATTACCTCCAAAGCTTTAGGTCTGAATCGCTTTGATCCCAATACTAGTTCAAAAGTGGCTGCCTATACCTCAATGGCATCTATGTCTAGTGCTAAAGCGAGCCCGTCTTTCATGGATAAGGTCTCCAAACTCTTTACTTCGCTAGAAGATGCAGGTGAGGCAATGGCCTCTTCTGTGGGTAGCACTCTAAAAGAAGCGGTTAGTTCTTTTACGAACAAAATGGCTAGCTATGCACAGCAGGCTAGTAATGCTTCTGGACTACCGGCACACTTTATGCTGGGTCAAGCTGCTTTAGAAACAGGTTGGGGTAAAAAAGAAATTAAAGGGGCTGATGGCACCCAGAGTAATAATTTATTTGGCATTAAGGCAGGCGGCAGTTGGACTGGTAAAACTGTTTCTGCAGTCACTACTGAATATATAAATGGTGAAAAGCAACAAAGAGTCGAAAAATTCAGAGCCTACGATTCTTATGCAGACTCATTTAAAGATTTTGCAAACTTGATTTCTAGTAATCCACGCTACCAGAACGTTCTCAACAACCTCGGTAACATCAATAGCTATGCTGACGCAATGGCAAAAGCGGGGTATGCAACGGATCCGGATTACGCCAAGAAGTTGGCTAGTGTGATTAAGCGGGTGAGCAATCCCTCTTAGTGGGTTCGGGTAAATTAACCCGCTAGGTTTATTGCACCCACTCTTTGAGGGGTACTAATTGTTCGTCTATAAATGCTTCCATTACGAAGCGATCGGCACCACTAAGATTGGGGTTGATGTGCTTGAATAATAGAAAAACAATCATTTGAATGGCATTTTTACGAAATTCATGAGGAAACATGACGTTCACTTGCAGATTCGAGGCGGCTAGGACGCTTTTAGAGTCAAGGGATCTTAGTTCTGGAATTTGACTCTTTTGACCATCTATCATCCTCACTAAAGCGACTTTATATTCAGCCCCACTGCGCATGCCGTCATTAAAAGCCTGACACAGCAGTCGGGCAGCTCTTTTGTCGGCTACTCTGATTTTGGAGGTATTGGTTTTCAAGGGATTTGGGCTATAACGTCCTAGGATACCGCTTCATTTTAGAGGATGTCATAATGCCATGACTATTGAGATGTATTGTATTCAAAACTATTAAAACTGGACCCTGTATGGCTGCCTTAACCGAATCCGAGCTCATTGAAAGATTATGCAGAACCTTTAACACCCAGTTTTCTGGTAACCGTAATGCCATGCAATCTCTGGCAACGACTATTGAAGTCTCAGAAAATTTACACCCTGGATTACGCGGTCTAAATGGCAAGAATTTTTTGTCCTCATTCACAGATCGTATGAATGTTTGGCACCCAGATGAGGTGAGAGCACTCGTGATTGATATGTTGATTCATTTGGTCAAAGAAAAAATCACTACGGATTCATCAAAACAAGCTCTCAGCAGAGAGATTGACGGCTACTTATTGCCTATCAAATTTTGGTGATGTGAACAGGCTCATTGCAGTTATTCAGGATGAGACTGGAAATGACCTCTTCATGAGACGCAAGATTGAGGGCTAGACTCTCAACGAACTGCATCTTGATAGCCATTATTAAATTGGTGGGTTATTCACTATTAGTTAGTGGTGATATACAGTAATATTTCCCGATCGGGAATATATGCCTATAATTTGAGCAAATAATCTATAAATTTCCCGATCAGGAAATTATGTTGAAAAAATAGGCATATTTGATTAAAATTTCCCGAACAGGAAATATTTATGAGCACATCCATTCAAAATTCAACAGATTTAGGTAGTCTGATCCGTGAAACTCGTAGGCGTTTGAAATTGACTCAACCACAATTGGCGCTCGCCGCTAACGTGGGGGTAAGGTTCATCGTTGAACTGGAGGCGGGTAAACCCACGCTGAGATTGGAAAATATTCTCAGGGTGTTGCAAGCCTTGGGTGGTGTATTAAGCGTAGAGGGCATGGACCCATTTATTGTAAACAAGCAAGAGGGTGCGCGCTAAATGGTTCGAGAACTAAACGTCTGGTTTTTTGGTGAGTGCGTTGGTGTGCTAACTCAAGACGAGGGTTATCTGTCTTTTCGATATTTACCTCAATGGCTAGAATCAAAAAATGCTAAGCCTCTTTCGCACTCTTTGCCTTTAATTCCCGAATCATTTGGCGACAAGATTACAAAACCTTTTTTTGCTGGCTTATTGCCAGAGGGTGACAAGCGTGATGCAGTAGCCAGCATCTTAAAAGTATCCAGTAAAAATGATTTTGCATTATTGGATGGTATTGGGGGTGAGTGTGCAGGTGCATTGATTTTATTGGAGCCTGGTCAAATACCTCCTCTAGAAGCGTATGCAAGTGAATCGATAGAGTGGCTTAAGGAAGATCAATTACTTGGAGTCCTAGAGAAGCTGCCGAAGCGACCATTGCTTGCTGGAGAGTCCGGATTAAGACTTTCTCTTGCAGGAGCCCAAGAGAAGTTACCGGTAGTTGTTAGAGAGGTGCAGAGTGAGGTTGCTCGAGGTAATTATTTTGAAATTGGCCTACCAAAAAATAATATTCCCAGCTCGTACATACTTAAGCCAGAGATATCGGATGTGGATGGAAGTGTTTATAACGAAGCCTTTTGCCTTGCCTTGGCTAAGGAGCTAAAGCTAAGTGCAGCTACCGCTCAGATTGGCTGCACAAAAGGTAAAACGTATTTGTTGGTAGAACGATATGACCGTTTTTGTGACAGCAATGGACTATTAACAAGATTGCACCAAGAAGATTTTTGTCAGGCATTGAGTGTGGGTCCAGAGTTTAAATACCAAAATGAGGGTGGGCCATCTATTGTCGATGGATTTGCATTGGTACGTAAGGTCACCACACCGAGTGCCCCTAATCTTTTGAGGCTACTGGACTACATCATCTTTAATTGCTTGGTTGGTAACAACGATGCCCACGCAAAGAACTTTTCATTACTATATGGTCGAAATGGAATTCAATTAGCGCCACTCTATGACGTGTTATCAACAGCGGTCTATCCAGGTCTTACCGATAGTATGGCCATGAAGATTGGCAGCAAATACCGCTTCGATGAATTGCATGCACGCCATTGGGTACAGATGGCCGAATCTGCCCAGTTAGGTGCACCTCAATTAAAGAGGAGAGTACTTGAGATCGCTGATGTATTGCCAGGACTTGCGCAGAGTCTTCACACTCAATTCAAAGCCAATGACTTGGATCACCCAATTCTTGGTCAAATTACTTCATTGATTGAGGGGCGCTGTAAAACAACAATCAAGCGCTTTGCTATCAGCGAGTAAATACATGATGACTGGCGGAGATCAATTTTTGAAGTGAGCAATTTTCTCTTGATTAAGCTAGTCGCCGATCAATTAGAAAGGCGAAGAACTTATAGCTCAGTTTTATTTTTTAATCGCCATTTCTTTCATTTTGTCCCGCATACCCTTTAATTCAAACTCGACGCTTTCTACGCGAGTGCTAACACTGACCACTTTTTCGCGGGTCGATTCAAAAGCATCAATTGCATTACGGGCTTCTGCCTGATTTTCTTCAATGATTCTAAATAAAGTTTTAATGACTTTTTCTTGCTTATCAATCGCATCACTCAACTTGACCACGAAAGCAGCAATCCCGATCACCATAATGATAAAGATAATAAAGAGGAGGGGGCCGAGTAGATCAAGGAATGACATAGGGTGAGATTATAGCGTCAGTGTGTTTAGTTGGTTACAGACGGCACTCAAATCAACTTTATTGACTCTTCGTTTCCATAGGCTGATTCTGGGGCTGCACCGCTGGTTGCACTAACTTAGCTGGTGCAATATCGGAACCGGGTTGTTGGACAGAATCGTTCAATAGCAAAATAGAAACCCTTCTATTTTTTGCTTTCCCTACCGCAGTGTCATTTGAATCTATAGGTCTGGATGAACCAAAACCGGTTGCACTTAAACGTGATTCGCTAATGCCTTTTTGATTCAAGATATTCAGAACAGTTGTTGCCCTGATAGCAGAGAGTTCCCAGTTGGAGTTAAAGGCTTTGGTATTGATGGGTTGGTTATCGGTGTGACCTTCAATATCAATTGCTTGATCACTTTTAGCCAAAATAGGGGCAATTTGTGCCAGCGTATTGAGCGCAGCAGGGCTAGTGACACTGGCTGAGCCGGGGCTAAATAAATAGCTATCAATGATGTCAATACGCACCCCTTTAGAGGTTTGCATTACCCCGATTTTGCCGTCCTCTATCAGTGGTTTTAAGGCCTTAGTCAGGTCTTTCTCAACCCGATTCATCTTCTCACGCTTGATAAAAGCCATGTCACGTTTGAGCCTGATCAGACCCAAGGGGTCTATGAGGATTGGGCTTGCGTCAGTTTGAGCCCCTGCAATATCACCGTTAGGCTTAATTTTGGTATCTAGCTTGTTATCCCCTTCGGTGGCTTGCAATGGTGCAAAGGCGGATATTAGAGAATTAGATAAGGCGTCATACTTTTTTTCATTAATGCTGGAGCTGGCATACATCACGACAAAAAACGCAAAGAGTAGGGTAATGAAGTCGGCATAGGACACCAACCAGCGATCATGGTGTTCGTGATCTTCTGGGCGCTTACGTCGCTTAAGGGGTGGGTTTTTAAAGGAGGTATCCAGACAAACGGTCCTCTATCACTTTGGTATGTTCGCCATAAGCAATCGATGCTAAAGATTCAACGAGCATCTCGTATTTGGAAACTTCAAGTTGTAAAAGCGTTTTGAGCTTGTTAGCAATCGGAATGAAAACCAGATTGGCCAAACCCACACCATAAATCGTCGCTACGAAGGCAATGGCAATACCGCTACCCAGTAAGGTCGGGTCAGAGAGGTTTTCCATTACATGGATTAAGCCCATCACTGCTGCCAAAATACCAATCGTGGGCGCATAACCACCAGCAGAGTCCCAAATCTTGATGGCATTACGCTCATGAAGTTCATATTGGTAAATATCATTAGCACCGATTTCTTTAATGGTTTGCGGTGGCGCACCATCAATCGCTAAACGTAGGATCTTCTTAACAAAAGGATCGGGAGTCTCAACCATAAAGTTCTCGAGCTTTAAGACACCTTCTTTTCTGACCACCATGCTCCAGTGTGAAATCTCCATAGCCAAAGCCGTACGTTGATCAACAGGTTCAACAAAGACATATTTGAGTTTGGCAATGCCACTGCGAAAGTTCACGGGGCGACTCTGCAGTAAGACTGCGCCAAATGTACCAAAGGTCACAATGAAAAAGGCTGAGGGCTGCAGGAGTGAGCCTATTCTGCCGCCATCAATCGATTGACCAATCAAAATTCCGATTAGTGCAAGTGCAATACCGCCTAGGCTGGCCCAGTCCATAATTTCTCTTTTAAGGTTGCGCGTATCCGAGCGACTGCTTGGCTATGCATTTGGGAAACACGAGATTCGGTGACGCTCATCACAGCGCCAATTTCTTTTAAGTTGAGTTCTTGTTCGTAATACAAGCCCATCAACATTTTTTCTCGTTCTGGCAAGGCGTCAATCGACTGTTTAAGGGCTTCTTTAAAGTCTTTGGACAGTAAGCCATTAATGACATCACTTTTATTATTCTGAATAAAGCGATCCAAGAAATGATCTTCTTCTTCGCTCTTATGGACATCTTCAAAATAAATGAGTTGATGGCCACTACAGTCAGTCAACATCTGAAAGTAATCGGCAATATCGAGGTTGAGCTTTTTGGCAACTTCGATTTCTGAAGGAGCTCTGCCAAGGGTTTGTTGCAAGCTAGCAATCGCTTTTTCAACATCGCGCATTTGTTTGCGAACATTGCGAGGCAACCAGTCCGCGTTACGCAGTTCATCCATGATCGCCCCATGAATGCGCTGGGTCGCATAGGTCTTGAACTGGGCACCTTGATTATCTTGGTACTTACCAGCGGCATCTAGCAAACCCATCATGCCTGCTTGGATCAAATCATCTGCCTCAACACTAGCTGGTAACTTGGCCTTGATTTGATAAGCCATTTTTTTGACCAGGTCGGCGTATTGGTGGACCAGCGTTTCTTTCTGGTCTGTTTTTCCGTCGGCCTTGTACATGATCTTATTGAGTAGGGGCTATACCAAATTGGGTAGTAAAAATAGGGTCTCTAGTAATCATGCGTGTCACTACAGGGGATGAGTCCATGACGACTGGGCTTACCCAACTGTTGCTAAGTGTACTAAAACCCATGATCTCTAGTTGAATCTGTGAAAAAGCCCGGCTGGCATGCTTAAGGTTGCGAAAGACGGTCTTCGCAGTCTCAGGATTTTGGGCGCTGACGATGATGCCAAATACCCGGTTTTCAGGACTTTTGGCCAGTAATTTAATGATTCCAAAAGCCCGCTTTATAGATTCAGAGCTTTGCGCCAATTTGAGTACGATTTCGTGTTGATTTAAGAGTGCCAAGGGGAGCTCCTGAGCCCGGTCTAGGCTCATATCGATAAAGTGAATATTCCGTCCACCGATATCCATAGTTAGGTCTTGTAGAAGCTGACCTTTGCCTTGGGCTAGTTTTGTACTTAAGGCTTTAATTGGGCAAGCCTTGGTTGGCATCAAAATCCGTCTGAGACCTTCTGCTTGATCGCGTGGATTAAGCATATTGAACATGCCCTTGTGTTATCGCTGTAGATTTGCTGAAAAAAGCAGGCAAGTCTTCTGGTCTGACAATCGAGAGGTGATCACTAGAGTCTTCTTGTTTGAAAGCCTCTTCAATCAAAGCGATTTTATCGACTAGAGCAATGTCTTCTGGAACGCGTTGACCATTGGTGAGATACAGGACTTTCAGTTTATTTTGCAGAATCACATTAATAACGCCGCCCAAACCAATTGCTTCATCTACTTTAGTGATGATGCAGCCATCCAAACCTCTGCCAGCAAACGCCTTGCTCACATTATTGAGCGTATCCAAGGTGCCACTAGCATTTAGGCAAATGATTTTTTTGATATCACGTGATGCCTCGCACAGCATATCAAGCTGACTACTAACCATCTTGTCTTTTTGGCTTAAACCAGCCATATCGATGAGGACGAGCTTCTTGTCTTGTAATTTCTCAAGGGTCTGTTGCAATTCTTGAGCATCTTTTGCGGCAAACACTTCAACACCCAAAATCTTGCCATAAATACGCAATTGCTCATGACCGCCAATACGATAAGTATCAGTGCTTACCAAGGCAATGTCTTGATTGCCATGTTTAAGGACAAAGCGTGAGGCAATTTTGGCAATCGTCGTAGTTTTGCCGACACCAGTAGGCCCAAGCAAAGCATAAATACCATGTTGGTTCATGATTTCCGCTTCATTTTCTAGGGCCTGCATATTCTTAGCCAGTAAATTCATTGCCCAAGGCTTGGCTTCTTTGGAAGAAAAATCGGAAGGGAGTTTGCTAATCACGCGTTTAGCCAGATCTAGATTAAAGCCAGCAGATAAAAATTGACTCATCAAATCCCGTTTATTAGGGCTGAACTCAAGGGTGCTATTAGAGAGAGTCTCCAGTTGTGCCTGGAACTGATTGCGCATTTCGCGCATTTCTTTAAGCATCCCCTGAATCTGAGGATGATTGATGATCTCAACGGGCTGCTCTTTAGGCGCTATCACCTCTACATTAGTAGTAGTCAACTCGACAACAGGGGCAGCTACCTTAGAACTAGATCTACCATTGAGTAAATCGACAGTAGCCTGTACCTTTTTGGCTTGCAAGGCTTTTTCCGCTTGTTCCTTAGCAGTAGACACGCTGCCCAGCAGGTTTGAGCCAGGAAGAACGCTGGATTCACTGCGCGCCAAAATTTCTGTCCAGCCGTTAATCGAGCGATTAGAAATAATGGTAGCGTCTTCACCAAGCTCTGCTTTGACTTGCATCAAAGCCTGACGAGTCGTTTTGGCTAGAAATTTTTTCATGGTCATACTGAACCTCCAATTAAGTTGGCAACACGGATAGTTTTGGAATCGGGTAATTCTTCATGAGAGAGCACGCGTAGATTAGGCGTAACTCTCTTCAAAAATTTGGCTAAGGTCGCGCGTAAGGGTGAAGCAACGAGCAATACTGGGGAATGTCCGTTTCTCTCTTGTGCTTTAGCTGCTTCATTCGCTTCGTTGGCAAGGGTTTTAGCAATGCCAGGCTCAATTGAGCTGTTATCGCCAGAGCCAGTCACTGCTTGCATCAATAAACGCTCAAGATTGTTTTCTAATGAAATCACCGACATCTCATTGCTATGAGGGAAGAGCTGTTGCGTAATTGCGCGACCCAATTTGATTCTGACTTTTGCAGTCAGATCGGCAGGATCTTGTGTATGGGGAGCATATTCAATGAGCGTTTCCATGATGGTGCGCATATCGCGGATCGTGACACCTTCAATCAAAAGATTTTGCAGTACTTTTTGTACTACTGAAATCGTCAGTAATTTGGGAATCAGGTCTTCAACCAATTTTGGCGACTCTTTAGCAAGTAGAGTGACTAATTGCTGAACCTCCTGATGTCCCAGCAATTCTGAGGCATGCATACCAATCACATGGTTGAGGTGGGTGGCAATTACTGTACTTGCATCGACTACGGTATAGCCTTTGCTTTGGGCGTCTTCGCGTAGTGTGTTGTCAATCCAGGTAGCAGGTAAATCAAATGCAGGATCAGAAGTGACTGGGCCTGGTAGTTCACCAGTCACATTACCAGGATTAATAGCTAAAAATTGACCGTAGTGGGATTCTCCTTTAGCAACCTCTACGCCCTTAAGCTTAATGACATAGGCAGAGGGCTTAAGATCCAGGTTGTCGCAAATATGCACAGGTGGAGTTAAAAAACCCACATCTTGTGCAAACTTTTTACGTAGTGCCTTAATGCGTTTAATGAGATCACCACCGTGACGTGAATCAACCAAGGGAACGAGACGAAAGCCTACCTCAAGACCCAATGCATCGACTGGCATGACATCGTCCCAAGTGGCATCAATAGACTCTTGAGCCACTTCTTGGCTTGCATTTGTTTCTGAATCCAGTAATTTTTTAGTTTGATTCTTTAATGAATAGGCAATGCCAGCAAGGGTGGCTGCAAGTAACAGGAAGGCCAAATTCGGCATACCGGGAATGAGGCCCATGCCACCAATAATAATGGCCGTGATATTAAGAATCTTCGGATTGGTAAAGAGTTGCTTGGTTAACTGTGTGCCAATATCTTGATTATTCGCAACGCGTGACACCACAATACCGGCCGCAACTGAAATGATGAGCGATGGAATTTGGGCTACTAAGCCATCACCAATAGCTAGTAAGGTGTAATTTTTAACTGCTTCACTAAAGCTTAAATCATGCTGGAGCATACCAACAATCAGGCCGCCCAGAATATTGATGACGATTACCAGAATGCCGGCAATCGCATCGCCACGAACATATTTCGAAGCACCATCCATGGCACCATAAAATTCAGCTTCTTGACCAATATCTGCACGGCGGCTACGCGCTTCATCTTGACCGATTAAACCTGCATTGAGATCAGCATCAATTGCCATCTGCTTACCGGGCATCGCATCTAAGGTAAAACGAGCACCTACTTCAGCAATACGCCCAGCACCTTTAGTTACAACTGTAAAGTTAATGATGGTCAAGATGATAAAAACTACAATACCAACAGCGTAGTTACCGCCAATCAGGAAGTGTCCGAAAGCTTCGATGACCTTACCAGCGGCAGCAGGGCCTGTATGACCTTCAGTCAACACTAAGCGGGTTGAAGCTACGTTTAAGCTCAAACGTAACATCGTGGTGACCAAAAGCACTGTCGGAAAGGCTAAAAAATCCAACGGCTTAGCGGTTTGCAGTCCGATCATTAATACTAAGATGGAGAGTGCAATATTGAATGTAAATAAAAGGTCCAAGCCAATTGCTGGAATCGGCAAAATCATCATGGCTAGTAACATCACGATGATGATAGGACCCGCAATCGTCTTGCTATTAAGGTTTTTGAGAGATTCTAAAAATTGTGAGAAGTTCATGATGCAAGCTCAAGTTGCTTAGGGTTAGATAGCGGATCTAATTCATCTGGCACAACAATATTGTGTGGTTGAGTTGGGTAAGCGCCGCTGCGACCATTGAAGTTCTTCACCTGGAACACAAAGGCCAAAATCTCAGCAACAGCAAGGTATAGGGATTCTGGAATTTCTGCATCAAGTTCAGTATTGGCATAAATTGCACGCGCAAGTTTGGGTGATTCCAATATCAAAATTTCATGCTCTTTAGCAATTTCTCGAATGCGTAGTGCCAAGGTATCTGTTCCTTTAGCTAGGAGCATCGGTGCTCGCATATCACCTTCTTTATATTGAATGGCAACAGAGTAGTGCGTAGGGTTGGTGATAATGACATCTGCCTTTTGTACATTGGACATCATGCGGCGACGTGACATCTCTCTTTGTTGTTGGCGAATCTTGGCCTTGATTTCAGGGTTACCGTTACCTTCTTTGGATTCTTGTTTTAATTCTTGGCGGCTCATCTTGTGTTTTTCAGCATAGCGATAGAGTTGATAGGGGACATCAACTAATGCAATGACTACTAAAGCACCCACAATAAAAATGAATGCTTTGACAAGAAATAAGCCGGTCTTTGCAAGGCCTACTTCAACTGGAATCAGCGAGAGCGTAATCAGCTGAGGAAAATCTGCAGAAATTACAAAGTAAGCTACTACACCTATCAGGGTTGCTTTAGCAATGGATTTAACGAGCTCCACTAGGGAGTTTTTAGAAAAGAGATTGCCCATGCCTTTGATGGGATCAAGTCTTTCTAAATTGGGTGTGAGTAATTGAGTGCTAAAGTTCCAGCCGCCAACCAATACTGGCGCTGCAAGGGCGGCAATCATTAATGCAAAGCCAAGCGGAGCAAAGGCGATTAATAAGTCGATAACCTGATCAGATAAGCGGCTAAGACCGGCTTCTGGATTGAATGCCAATTTGCTATCAAAAGTCAGACCACTACTCAGCAGGTCTTTTAATGCGGAGTTGAGGTGATAACCCAACCCCCAGACTGACATGCCGGCAGTAAACAGCAAGACGCAAGTCGCCAATTCCTTGGAGCGAGGAACGTCACCCTCTTCGTACGCTTTTTCTAGTCGCGTCGACGAGGCCTGTTCTGATTTTTCTAAATCGCTTTCTTCTGCCACCGCTACACCTTAAATAGGATTAAATTGCTGATAAATGATTTTCAGCGAGCGGGGCTTAAATGAATTGCTGGAAAAGGGGGGTGAACCCCCCTTAATTCAAGCTTCTAAAACCAAGTTTATTGGCAATGGAAGGCCAAAAACATCCGATTTAGAGTGACTGTTGGGTATAGCGACGACCTTAGATGGGGCCTAAAACAGCTTCCAGTCAGGGTCTTTTTCAGCAGGATTTGCTGCGGGATTTTCAAGTTCTGGACTCTTTGGCGCATCAAGTGAAGCAGTCTTGACGGGGGTATTTTGAGGCGCTGAAACTGTCAAATGACCAAAAGTCTCGGCTAAAGCATTGGCATGTTGCAAGAGCATTTCCCCGCTGAGAGCCGTATCTTTCATGGTTTCGACATTTTTCTGGGCAATTTTTTCGACCTGGGATACGGCGCCATTCACCTCGTAGAGGTTCAGGCTCTGATCTAAAGAGGCGGTCGTAATGTTGGCGCTCATATCAGCAACATATTGCGTGGAGCTAGCAATACGCTCAACGAACTTATTAATACTATCTATTTTCTCGGGAGGAACGCCTGCTTGCGCTATTTCGGTACTTAGGGCGTTAGCCATTTCAGTACTGGATACTGCCATGAGCCGAACTTGCTTAGCGTTTTCAGCATTTTGTTTAGTGCTTTCACCCAAACCTTGCATCTTCAGGTTTGAGGTTTGCAAGACTTGAGCCTGCTCTTGTGCGCCTTTGATCAGGCTTGCATGGTAAAGCGTTAATTCCTTAGCTAGCTTCTGAATTTCTACCCCTTGAACTTGGGCAATACTACTGAACTCTTCCATTTTATCTAGCAGTTGATTCATGGTCTTGTTGAGTAAATTGACTTCTTCCAGTTCGCTATCAACGGATAGCCGTTTACTTAGATCATGGTTTTGCAACGCTGCTGGAATGGTTTGAGCTTGCGCTAAAGCTTTTTGGAGTGCTTGCTCAATAGTGCGCTGCGCAGATTCAGATACTTGACCTTTTTGCATTGCCAGATCAATAGTAGTGTTGAGTTCTTGAGCGAATTCATAAAAAGCACCGCGATGCTGATCTGCATCTCGGCGGCCTAAGAGTTTGCCGTCTTGCAGGGCGGCGTTCAAAATGCTGGTATCCAGTATGAACTGTTTCCACTCACCCTGAATCGCTTTAATGGCCGCCATTGCACTGCTATGATCACCTGCACTCAATGCAATGCGGTAATCTAATTGGCCGCTAGCGATATAGCCTGCAGCCTTCGTTAATTCTTCAGGACTAGCGCCTAAACTATGTTTGAGAGTTCGAGAGATTTGAGCAGCCAGGCTCAGCATGATTAGCATGCCGACAGCAATAATCATCAGCTTGTCAGTTGGCAAGCTGTTGTTGGAAGAGGGGGCGCTTGATTTTGCTGAGGGAGTATCTAAGGAAGCTTCGTTTGGCCGATTGGCTGGCTCACTTACAGAAGTTACGGGAACCGAAGGGGCTGCAGGATTCACTTCAGTAACACTTTTCTTTTGTAAGGCAATTAGTTTTGCGCTCGCTTGTGCCTTGATAAGAGCATCTAGATCTGTCATCACTTGCGTTTGCAAGCCTTGAGTGCGAGCGAGTAATGCGCTGGCTTGCGATAAATAATTGACTTGCAAAAGGTCAACGGCAGGTTTGATAGATTGGTTAACCAGCTTGTCAAAATCGCTTGTAAATTGGCTTGCTACCGTTTTTTCTTCAGCGCTTAAAGGCTGCGCTAAGAAGGACTGCCACATAGCATTCATCTGTGCAAGATCTTGAGTGACGCGTTCCGCTAGATTACGCACTTCCTCTGAGACGGGATCGGGGGATTTTTTCTCTGCGTATGCGGTATTTAAGAAGATACGATTTTGTGCAATCAGCTCTTTGAGCTTATTTAAATCAACGGGTGCAGGCGTATCGGCTTTTGGCAATTCAGATGCAGTGTTTGTTGATGATGAGGAGTTTGACGACTTTAAAGTTATCTTGAATTCTGGAGTCCAGCTTTGGGTATTGATTAGGAGCAAGCCTGCCATAACAAGCGCGGTCAATAACATGCCGAGCAGGCTAACCTTGACTGGCAAGTAAGGAAGTTTCGAAAGTCCGGTATTGAGTTTGATCATGATTTACATTATTACAAATAAACGGAAGGGTACATAACTCAATTGAAGTGGCTAAGCCTCAGGGTTTAACTTCTGTCTTAGCCGCTGGCTTCACATCTGGCTTGGCGTCTACCCTAGTGGTTGGCTTTGCCTCAGGAGCTGAAGTTGGGGCGCTTTTAGGGCCTGAAGCTTGTATACCTTTTTGTACCCCTTCAGCATTACCAGCTTCAATGGACATATTTTTCTCTATGCGCTCTTGCGCTTTTTTGTTCATCACAATAATGGAGATGCGGCGATTAATGGGGTTTAGTGGATCTGTCTTGTCATATAAAACTGCAGAAGAAAGACCAATCACTTGGAGTAATTTAGTTTCGTCCATACCGCCATTAACCAATTCTCGCCTGGCAGCATTCGCTCTGTCGGCAGACAGTTCCCAGTTGCTATAAGACTTTTCTTTATTAGGGAAGGGCAATGCATCGGTGTGACCAGACAAAGTAAGTTTGTTCTCAACACCATTGAGTGACTTGCCAATTGTTTTCATAATCTCCCGCGCATAAGGCTGGAGTTCATCATCGGATAAGGCAAACATGGGTCTTTTCAGGTTATCCACAATCTGAATGCGTAAACCGTCATCAGTAATATCAATGAGAATTTGTTTTTTCAAGCTTTGCAGTTGTGGGTTATCTTGAATAACAGATTCCACTTTGGTTTTCAGTTGCTTGAGGCCCTCCTCATCCAGCATCTTTTGTGGAGATTTATCGCTGTTGTCATCTGCTTTAGAAACTTCACCGTCTTTACGCGTCAGATCTTTACCGCCACCAACGAAAATACCGCTTGAACCAGTAGTGCTAGGTCCGGTAGATACGATTTTTTCAATCGGCATCTTGAAGTATTCAGAAATACCCTTTAAGTCCTCCTTGGAGACGGACGCTAGAAGCCACATCAAAAGGAAGAAGGCCATCATGGCGGTTACGAAGTCTGCATAAGCAATCTTCCATGCACCTCCGTGTGCCCCACCAGCCACTTTTTTAATGCGTTTTACAACAATGAGAGGCTTTTCTTCTTTAGTAGCCATGGATTAACGCGTCCTGGCGCCTTTAATATATTCTTCGAGTTCCAGAAACTCAGGACGCTCAGTAGAATTTAATACCTTACGTCCAAACTCTACTGCAATCGTTGGCGCATAACCGTTTAAGCTGGCTAGCAAAATGATCTTAGCGGTCTGTAGCATCTTAGAAGATTCATTCAGCTTTTGTTCTAGGATAGTTGCCAATGGGCCAACGAATCCGTAGCAAAGCAAAATACCCAAGAAGGTTCCTACTAGCGCATGTGCAATCATGACTCCCAACTCATTGTTTGAAACTTGGCCAACTGAGGACATCGTGTGGACCACTCCCATCACAGCGGCCACAATACCAAAGGCTGGCATACCATCAGCCATTTTTGCAACTGCATGACATACCGCATGACCTTCATTGTGATGTGTCTCAATATCCACATCCATGAGGTTTTCAATTTGAAATGGCTCCATATTGCCTGAGAGCATCATGCGTAAGTAATCGCATAAAAAGTCCATCAAATGATGGTCTTTCATAATCTTTGGGTATTTGGTGAAGATGGCGCTGTTCTCTGGATTTTCAACGTCTTTTTCGATGGCCATCATGCCGTCTTTACGAATCTTGGTCAAAAACTCAAACATCATTGCCAGCAAATCTAAATAGAGGGCTTTGCTGTAGCTCGATGGAGCCAGCACAGTTGGCAAGGCTGCAACCGTTGCTTTAATTGTTTTGAGATCATTGCCAACCAGAAAGGCGCCAAATGCTGCGCCGCCAATCATTAATAGCTCGATTGGTTGAAGTAGTGCTGCAAGATGGCCGCCGGCCATCATAAATCCGCCGAAGACTGAGAAAATAACGACTACGTAACCAATGATGACAAACACAAGAAGCCCCTTTTTGCCTGAATATCAGAAGAATACCTG
Source organism: Polynucleobacter paneuropaeus (assembly GCF_003261235.1). NCBI lineage: Bacteria > Pseudomonadati > Pseudomonadota > Betaproteobacteria > Burkholderiales > Burkholderiaceae > Polynucleobacter > Polynucleobacter paneuropaeus. The sequence continues at coordinate 674,362 of NZ_CP030085.1, forward strand.
TAATTACGACATTTAATTGCCTGAATAAAGCAAGATTATGGTGCCTGTCTTTCCGTTACGTGGGGCGATATTGACCCATTTGGTAGACGAAGCATTGGCGCTGGTCTGAGCTAAAGCCCATTTTCTGTGATTCATCAATGCCAGGGACGGGAAATTCATGGCTAATTAAGAGGCTTTCGCTATTCATCTCCAAAAGGGCCTTGTCCCAGAGTTCGGGCATTGCTGCAGGAGAAAGGTAGGCAAAAATCAGGTCATAGTCGGAAAAATTCACTTTTTCATAGTTGCCTAGACGAAAGCGAACCCTAGAAGTAAAGAATTTGGCTTGTATAAGACTTATAAGCCAGGGCAAAGGCGCTATCTCAATGCCCTCAACCCGAGATTCTGGTCGTAATTGGGCTATGCGGAGTGCAAAATTGCCTAGACCGCTGCCAATTTCCAGAATTCTGAGCTTTTTGCCCGGTAAAAGTTCAGAAACTGCAGTCCAAACCTCGGGTTTGGAGGGGTAAAAAGGCACTTGAGTGATAAAAACTGACCAAAAGAGGGCTCCAGTAAAGATGAAACCCGCTAAAAAGTAGCTGGTGGGAATGTGTAGTTCCAATGCCGCCCAAATAGCTAGTGGGAAAAAAAGTTGAATATAGCGCCACCAGTGCGCCATTTTAAATTGAGCGCTTAAAAAATAGGCAAATATACCTTGCGCTACAAATAAGCATGCCAGGCTGGGAAGCCATTTATAGAAATGAAAGCCCAGTTGTATTAAAAGCCAGCACAGGGTGGCAGCCAAAATAAAAGCAATACCCTGAACGAGAAGGGCAATAAGAGCAGGCGGAGCCTTACTAAAACCAAAATACTTTGCCATCAAAACTTCAGTTTTTAAAAATCATTTGAGTAAATCCTCATCAATTGCAATTTTGAGCCGTAAAGGGATAAAGAAAGCATAAGAATCCATTCAAGCGGGCTGCATTAAAACGTTTGTGGGTATTGAATTATTCAAGTGAGGCAGTTAAGGGTTTACGGGCTAGGGATATGTTGCGTTTAAATTATCTTTCATTATTGATTGCGAGTCTTCTGATTTGTTCAGGCTGTACTTCTGCGAGCTCGCCCTATGCAGTCAACTGTGAAAATTGCAATGCTCAACCTTACTACTCAGTGATGATTATTCAACCTGGTATGTCTAGTGATTTTCCAGTGAGTTATCGCGTTCGACTTCCTGAGGGTGATACGAAGCTCAGTAAGGTAATGCCAACTGAGGCAGTGAGTTCAAGAGCGGTACCCCAATGAAATTGCATTTAAATCCTTTCGTATTCTCGATTCGCCTTGCAAGCACATGCGCTTTTTTTTCTGCAGTATTTTCCTTGAGTGCACACGCCCAGACACAAGCAAGTCAAGAGAGGACTGTTTCACCTTATCCATTTCGTTATGAGGCCATTTCCCTCATTCCAAGTACCTCATCTTCTGGTGCCCTGAATACAGCCTCGATGTTTATCGCTGAGCAGTTAGAGCGTAATCTTTCCCCGGAAATGAGAAGCCGTGCATTGGTAGTCACAGATTTTGTTGATCTCAGTACTTTGAATGAGACTTCTCAGCTAGGCCGGCTCTTGGCGCAAAACTTGATGCATGAAATGCAGTTAAGAAATTGGTCTGTCACAGACGTTACCTTCAGAAAAAATATTCTGATTGAATCTAGCGGTGAGTTTTCTCTGAGTAGGGATGTCAAGCAACTGAAGCCACCGGTACAAACCGGTAGCATTATTACTGGCACTTATGTGAATACCGCTGAGGGACTTATTCTGAATGTCAGAATGATTCAGGTCATCAGTGGCGCTGTAGTATCCACAGCGCAAGTTAAGTTGCCGCAAGATCGTTTGATCTCGCATTTGTTGAATGGTCCTCCAAGACCACCAGCTATGCCAATTTTAAACCTCGCTAATTAATCGTACTAGTACCCACTAGTAGAATACGACTTTTATTGATATTCTGAATCGATATGTCTATTCGCCAATCCCACAACTTTTCTTATCTATCTATAGGTATTGTTTTTCTCTGTGTACTTTTGGGTCTTACCGCTTGTGGTACCACTAGTCGTAGCGATGCTCAGTGCCTTACATTTGAAGATAAGCTGCAAGCAACGGATTTAACTGTCTTGGTTTCGGGCATGGCAACTGAGCTCAATACCTCATTACCTAAATTTGATCCTAATGGTCCAGACGAGTACGGTGTGTTACTCGTGGCTGATTTTGTCAATGTCAACACGCTCAAAACAGAGCCTAATGTCCTAGTCATGAGCGAGATGATGCGGAGTTATCTTGCGCGTATCCCCGGGAAGAAGGTAGTGCAAGTAGAGTTTGGTAAAGATATTCGTATCAGCGATACCGGCATTGTGTCTTTGACTCGCAAGATTGGTCAGGCTGGTAATACGAAGGTTGGCGCCAGTCAAGTGATTGTTGGAACTTACCTCAATTTGCCCAACAAGCTAGTGATTAATGTTAAAGCCATTGATCCCAGCAATCAAATTATTAGCGCTGCGATTGTGCGAGAGCTGAACTATTCTTGCAGTGGCGGTAAATTAAGACTCGACAAATAGCAATGCTATCTAATCCATTGAGTGATTTGATTTACTAGCTCTTTAGGATCTACCGTTTTAGAAATACAGCCATTCATTCCATGATCAAGGCATTGTTGAGAGGTATCTGCACACACTCTGGCACTAAGCCCAATGATGGGTAAAGACTTCAAATGCGCTTGTTCCCGAATTTGCTTGCAAGCTTGTAAGCCATCTAACACTGGCATCTGAATATCCATCAAAACTGCGTCGTATTGTTTGGTCTTTAAGAGTTCTAGCGCATCTTGTCCATTGTTTGCGACGTCGATACGCGCGCCAAAAATTTCTAAGTATTCTTTTAGTGCTTCTTGTGCGATAGCATTATCTTCAGTTAACAGAATGACAAGATCTTGAAGCGGTCTATCTTGAAGACTTTGTTGAGTGCTTTGCTTGCGATGATGTGATTCGTACTTATCAAGATATTGTTTTAAATAAATCCTAGTCTCTGCAAGTACCTCTAGAAAATCATGATAGTTTTCAGCATGGAGCTGGCCGAGTCTTAAGTCTGCATCTAGAAACTGTGCTGCGGCAAATACTGCATCAGCTCCAATGGTGCATGCAGACCCCTTAAATGCATGAATCCTTTTTTGTGCTGCCTGGAAATCATTCATTGCAACTTCATTTTGCAGGCCTACGCTGCAATCCCTGCAATCCACTGCAAATAGGTTCAGCAACTTGAAAGTCAAAGCAACATCATTCATCAACAATGCAATTTTATTGATGTTAAAGCCGGGCAAGTCCTTTAGTACTGTATCGGATAGCTTTTGGGGATCAGCAATATCTGTATTGGTTGATTTCAGATGCTCGCGTAGGGGTCGTAATTGCAAAATGCAATTGACCACTGTTTGATATAGCCTGTTTGGATCGATGGGCTTACTAATAAAGTCGCTCATTCCATAATCAAAGCACTGTTGAATTTCATCAGCGAATACACCTGCGCTAAGCCCAATGATGGGTAAAGACTTCAAATGTGCTTGTTCCCGAATTTGCTTGCAAGCTTGTAAGCCATCTAATACTGGCATCTGAATATCCATCAACACTGCGTCGTATTGTTTGGTCTTTAAGAGTTCTAGCGCATCTTGTCCATTGTTTGCTACGTCGATACGCGCGCCAGCGCGCATCAGAAATTGCTTAATGACAACCTGATTGATGAGGTTGTCTTCAACAATGAGTACTTGAGCCGTTGCTAATACCGGGTGATAGCCATTCGTTTGGCTCTCCATAGAGCTTGTGTTGTTTATAGTCACAGTTTTGCTCTAAATTCTGTGAACTGAGCACAAGAAATCTTAATATCTAAATTGAGTGAGAGAGTATTAGGGCTGGGTGATGATGGAGTCAAGCTCATTGCATTGCCTAATTTTTGGTAGCTTCGTGGCGTATACAAAATTTGGTCTCCATTTACACTTAGGCCTTATAAATCGGGCTTTTGCTAACCATTCGAATTATTTTTTTTGCTGATTACCTAGGTCTATTGCGACTTATTGAGACTGTCTAATCAGCAGCACAAAAACATCTTATACAGTTTTGTAAGTATTTTCCTTACTAAATTTGTAGCATTTATCTCATTTAGAAAAAAATTGGGTCGGGCAAACTACATTCATCGCGAAAGTACTAAATCGCATAAATTAAGTGAGATAGAACATGCAACTGATTGATAAATCACAAGAAAGCATTATGACAGAAATTCGTGAAGCGAATCTGAATTATTTAATGCTGGCTCAACAGATGATTCAAGCAGACAAGGATCAAGCTGTTTTCCGCCTTGGTGTGAGTCAGGATATCGCTGATTTAATTGGGGATTTAAGCAATTCTCAGCTGATCAAGTTGGCTAGCTCCAACATGATGTTGATGCGCTTTCGCTTTGATGATGCCGCTATGTTGGGTATGTTGACCAAGAATACTAAGGGTTTATCCCAATCCATTGTCCACAGCTCAATTTTGATGGCCGGCCAAAAAGCCGAAGCTATTGCCTAATTTCTGCAATACCTATAAAGAAAGCGGAATTTAGATCATGAAAGTCAAAAGCATCGTTGGTGAGACCGAGCAACTTCAGTTAGCAATTCAGTTAATTAATTTAGGTGCTCGCCTGCAGTTGCTGGAGTCGCATACTTCTTTGTCACGAGAGCGTTTGACTAAGCTTTATAAGGAATTGAAAGGTATCTCGCCTCCAAAAGGGATGTTGCCATTTTCAACTGACTGGTTTTTGACCTGGCAACCGAATATTCATTCCTCTTTATTTCTCAATATCTACAATTTCCTAAAAGAAAATACTGGTGTTACTGGTATTCAGGCGCTCATTAAGTCTTATCAGCTTTATCTTGAGCAATATCACATCATTGAGCAGGCTGACGACCATCCTGTCAGCGATGAGCCAGTCATCAGTTTGATCCGCGCGTGGACTCTGATTCGTTTTGTAGAGCAAAAACTTCTGAAAACTGAAACTTGTTCATGCTGTAAAGGTAAGTTTGTAGTTGATGTGTATGACTTACATGAAGAATACGAGTGCAATCTGTGTAATGTGCCCTCAAGAGCAGGTAAGTATCAGAAGAATAAGAAATTATTACTTGCTGCCTAAGTTATAAAACTTAACATTCAAATCAGTTTTATCTAGTTGTAACTCTCTTTCCAGGCGCTATTTCTAGCGGAGTCTAGGAATTAAGGCTATTAAATGCCTTTTTTCTAGCCATTAAAAAAACAGTAATTAATTAATATGGCTTAGTAACCTAAGCCATTAATTTTATTGTGTTTTTTAGTTTGTATGAATAATTCAATCACTTCCTTAGCATCTAGTCTGCAAAGTGCAGTCAATGATGTTCAGGCACGTCTTGATAAAACGCAAACACAGATTGCCAACGGTAAACAGCCTCTCTCAAAACAAGATGCTAGTGTCGTTGCTAGATTATCTAATCAGGCCACTAGCCAAGATGCTGTTCAAGGCAATATTACTAATGCCAACAACATCATCGATATTACACAAACAGGCTTAAGTTCAATCTCATCGATTTTGTCCCAAATGCAAGGTTTGGCCACGCAAGTGTCTAATGGTTTATTTAACTCCGTTGATCAGAGTAATTTGTTTGCTGAATTTGCTAGCCTTAATAAACAAATTGGACAAATTGCTGCGACAACTAGCTTAAATGGCAATAATTTACTTACTGGTAACCAGACATTATCAGTAGTGAGCGGTACCGATGGTGTGAATAACCAAACTACTGTCATTCAGGGTATAGATATCACCCGCCTACAAGCGGCTCTGAATGCCATTACTTTTGCTGTAGCTTCTCAAAATTTAACGCCAACTACGATAGTAGATGGTGTGCCTACTGTTAGTGCCCCCACTAGTGCACAACAAACGATTACCTTTAATGGTTTGGCAAATGGCGATAGTGCAACTATAGGCGGGCTCACTTTTACCGCCACTCGAGATTTAACGGCGGCGCAAGTGGCAACAGCCTTTGCTCAAAAGATCAATAGTCCAAGCAGTACTCCTACAGGCGGTAACTTTACGAATAGCTTTACAGGTAGTTTTACTGCTGCTGATAATGGAAGTGGCATAGTGATCCTTACAGGATCGATCACCGGACCACAATCTATTTCTGTTAGCGGCAACATTGCTAGTGCAACATCTCCAATTACTAATAGCAACATTACCGGTAATATCTCTGGAGTGGCTTATGTAGCCCCTACTAATGCACAACAAACTATTAGTTTTAATGGTTTGGCGAGTGGGGATAGCGCTACTGTAGGTGGCTTAACATTCACTGCTACTAACGATTTAAGTGCAGTGCAAGTGGCAGCAGCCTTTACTCAAAAGATCGCTACCCCCAGTAGCACTCCAGCAGGCGGTAATTTTTCGAATAGTTTTATAGGTGGTCTTGATGCCACTGACCTTGCCAATGGTTCAGTTAGATTGACGAGTAATCCTTTAGGCTTTCGAAATCCAGTTGCAGTCAGTGGCAACATTACGAGCGCAACATCTCCAATTACTAGCAGCAATATCACTAGCAACATCTCTGGAGTGACCTATGTAGCGCCTACTAATGCTCAGCAAACCATCAGCTTTAATGGTTTGGCTGGAGGGGATAGTGCTACTGTAGGTGGGCTAACTTTTACTGCAAATAGTGATTTAACGGCGTCACAGGTTGCCAGCATTTTTTATCAAAAGATTGCAAATAGCAGCAATAGCGCTGCTGGTAACTTTACCAATAACTTTCAAGGTGGTTATAACCTAACGAGCCCGGGCTCTGGAAATGCCGTGACCTTTACTGCAACGGCAACCGGTCCAAACTCGATTGGGGTTGGCGGTAATATTACAAGCGCAACAACAGCGATCACTTCTGCGAATGTTGCTAGCAACCGCACTGGGGTGGCCTATGTGGCACCATCTTATGCACAACAAACCATTCGCTTAAATGCTATGGCGCCTGGTGATACTGCTACTGTCGGTGGCCTAATACTAACTGCCACCACTGGCTTAACAGCAGCGCAAGTGGCAGCAGCCTTTGCACAAAAGATCAATAGCCCAAGCAGTACTCCAGCAGGCGGTAATTTTACGAGTAGCTTTATAGGTGGTTTTAGCGCTGTTGACAATAGCAACGGTACTTTTACGCTTAATGGAAATGCAGTAGGGCCGATGAGCGCAATTGTCGTAAGCTCTACCTTGTCTTCTTCTATTAGACCTGCATTAAGTGCAAGTGACATAACCATTATTGCTGCCGGAAGCCCTTCTTTAGCAGCCCAGTTTTCAGTTGTATTGCATTCCTTGGCAGCGGGAGAAACTGCTACAGTTGGAGGTCTTACATTTACAGCGAGCTCAAATGTAACGGCAACTCAAGTTGCCGATATTTTTGCAGCCAAAATTAATTCGAATACAGATAGTTCTTCAGGGACATTTTTGAATGCGTTCTCGGGTGGATTTGCTGCAACATCATCTGGGATGGGAAATCTATCTCTCAACGGAACTTCAAATGGTGCGAGAACAATGGAGGTTAGCGGTAGAACTGTAAGCCCAACCATTATCCAGTCTTCAGATGTGTCTATTTCTGTGACAGGCAATTACTCTAGCTCAGGCAACTATGCTCAGCAGTTGATTCAGATGAGGGCCTTATCTGCTGGCGAGACTGAAACTTTAGGAGGTCTTACTCTTACCGCAAATTCAAATATGACGGCAAGAGATGTGGCGATTGCATTTTTAAATAAACAGCAATACAACTCAGATCCACCTTCAAGTGCTGGCTCCTTTGGTGGCACTAGTTTTACTTATGGCTCGCAATTCTCTTTAAATAACTACAACGTAACCCTTGGACAACTGTCTGCAAATGCTTCTAGTCCAGGCCCCAGAGATTTGCTACCCGCATCTGGAACTGTGACCGGAGGTAGTGGTAATAGTGCGCTGAGCGCGTCTGATGTGACAACAATTTCTGTCGGAACTGCAAGTCAAGCCGGCGCTTATGCGCAGCAAACTTTGCAGTTTCATGATCTGTTTCCTGGTGAGAGCGTTACTGTTGGTGGCCTTACCTTTTACGCCAATACTTTCGTGAATGCAGCTACAGTGGCAAATAATTTCTCTGCGCGGATGACTAGTAATACCAGCTCACCTGCAGGCGGATATTTTGGCGGCTCATTTTCTGCAAACTTTGCCCCAGGATCTATATCAAGTGGTTCTTTATCAATCACCGGTACTTATTACGGACCACAAGGCGCAATTTCAGTTAGTGGAAGTTCAAGTAGCATTCCATCGAGTAATGCTTATTTGTCGTCATCTAACGTTACAACTGTAGCCGCTGGTTTTGCAGGTATCACAGGTGTCTACGCACAGCAAACAGTCAGTCTGAATGCTCTAAACGCTGGTGATAGTGCCACGATTGGCGGATTAACATTTACGGCTGCTAAGGATTTGACTGCAACTGAAGTAGCACAAATGTTTGCAGATAAGACTGCTGCTAGCAGTCCGCATGATCCCCTTAATGCAGAGGGATCCTTTGTGGGCTCATTAACTGGTTTTAATGGCGCTAGTACGGGAAATGCATTGACTTTAACCGGCACTTCATTTGGACCGATGAGTACAGTGAGCGTGAGCGGCAGTGTGACTCCTAGAGTCGCCATATCTTCGTCTAATGTCACTACTCAAGCTGTAGGCTCTAATGGTGTGTTGGGTGTCTACGCTAAACAGGCGGTTACTCTTCGCGATCTTAATTCTGGCGATAGCGCCACGATTGGTGGGTTGACGCTTACGGCCAATACCAACTTAACTGCCTCTGAAGTGGCTTCGATATTTGCTAGTAAAATTACTACAGGTAGAGATCCAGGTATAAATCTCGGGGTTTTCGGCGGGACATTTGTTGGTGGATTTACTGGCGAAAGTACTCGAAGTACCTTGACCTTAACTGGAACAGCCTACGGGCCGATGGCTACTGTTACTGCTAGTCAAATGGTTTCGGGTCAAGACAACGCGCCTAAGGCGATTGCTTTGATCAATCAATTCATTTCAGAGATCTCATCTACCCAAGCATCTTTGTCGGCTGCGAGTACGGATCTGAACGGCGCTCTTGATAAAAGTACAAAATTAGCGACAAGCTCGCAGAAAACAGTAGATGCAATTCAGAACATTGATTTGACAGCCTTGCAAGCAAGTCTGCAGGCTCTGAGTACCCAACAAAGTCTAGATTTTCAGGTAGTTGCGCAGATGAATACAGCCTCTGCTTCCATTCTGTCGATCTTTAGGTAATTACTTACCGGCATTTTCTTCCGCTTCTTCATCTTGATGGGCCTCAAACTGTTCGGGCAGGCCTGCGATCTTGAGAATGGCATTAGCAGTGTGGTGCGAGAGGATTTTACTATCGAACGGAAAGTAGATCCCTGTAATTGGTGAGAACCAAATGTCGTGATTGCCCCGGTGGGCTGGCGCATGATAGTTACAACCAGCTTCTTTGAGTATGACTAGTAAATCTGTAGAAAAAGAGTTACCACGATAAGACCCGATCACTTTTGCCATGATTAAGCCTCAGTTGGTATGTGAGCTACTGACGACTTACGGGCTAGCACTTCATACACAATTTCAGGCTGTTCCGTAAGTTTATTTAAAAGTATTAACTCTGGAACCATGGAAGAGAGCTTATTAAAGAGGATGTCAATAGAGTCAGCCTCAGTTGCCAATCCCAATACATCATCGGAGGTGGCGGACCAAATGCTCGCATCGTTATCCCACTCTGCGCGGATCAAAAATACTTTTTCCATGTGATCTCCAGTAACCAGATTGGTTCGACCTTTTAACATTCAAGAGTGCCCTAAGGATAATATAATAGAATAATGCGGAAATCTCTTAATTTATCAAAAATACCTATATAAATCAGTCACTAAGCCATGAAACCCACAAACATCTTAATTGTTGACGATACCGCTGAAAATATTGATCTATTAAAGGCTGTATTAGAGAGTCGTGACTATGCTGTTAAAACAGCTGCTAGTGGCGCCGAAGCCCTCAAATCTATCGAAGAGTCTATGCCTGATCTCGTGGTGCTAGATGTCATGATGCCTGAGATGTCCGGATATGAGGTGTGTCAGGCCATTCGTCAAAAACCACAAACTGCATTACTACCAGTAGTTATGCTCACAGCGCTGGATCCTTCCAGTGAAAAAGTCAAAGGAATAGAGGCTGGCGCAGATGACTTTTTAAGTAAGCCAATTAATCAGGCAGAACTGTTAGCGCGAGTAGATTCTTTGCTGCGTATCGCCGGCCTTCAAAAGGAAATTGCCGATAAAAATAAAGAGTTGTTACAACTGAATCAAGACCTAGAAAAAAAGGTTGCCCAACAAGTTGAGGAAATTGAGAGTCTTAATAAGCTCAAACGATCTTTGCCTGCTGATGTTGCCACCAAGATTGTTGCTGATAAACAAGAGGGTCTCCTGCAACCTCATCGCAAAGAAATCACCATTGCATTTTTTGAGTTGCGTGGCTTTGGTAATTTGGTGATGGATAGAGAGCCAGAAGAAGTCATGATCATTCTGAGCGAGTTTCATCAAATTCTTGGAAAACTCATTAGTCAATTTAATGGCACTGTGCAGCGTTTTTCTTGCGACGAAATCGTGATCTTTTTTAATGACCCGATACCGGTTGATAACGCTCCAATGCAGGCTATTAACCTGGCAAAACGGTTTCAAACAGCTTTCGCCAATCTCAAAGTTCGCTGGAGTCAAAAAGGCTATAACCCATCTTTGTCACTTGGGATTGGTGTTGCCACTGGATTTGCTACCTTGGGTATGATGGGTTTTGAGGGGCGTGAAGACTATACCGCAATTGGTGCAGTCACTGAAATTGTTTCAAGGCTATGCCGTGAAGCTAAGGCTGGAGAAATTTTGATGGATGTGCGAACTCAGTCACGCTTAAATGCAGATTCTGGTGCTAAACCCCGTGGCTCAATTATGTTTAAAGATATCGATAAGTCCATTGAGGCATTCAAAATTGCACAGTAAAAATTCACTTCAATCCGCTTGATTAGGAGTTAATAGATGCAGAAACCTGAAAATCCAATAAATGAATCAGAAAGACTAGCGGGATTACGCCAACTTGAGATTCTAGATACGGAACCTGAAGAGCGTTTTGATCGCGTTACTAAACTAGCGCGCTCCGTATTTAATGTACCAATTGCATTGGTCTCTTTAGTAGATAAAGATCGGCAGTGGTTTAAATCGAGTTGTGGTTTGGATGCCTCAGAAACTCCACGAGATATTTCTTTTTGTGGACATGCTATCTTAGGTAAGGATATTTTTCTGATCCCCAATGCGCTAGAAGATAGTCGCTTTAAAGATAACCCACTGGTCACCGGAAAACCATTCATCCGTTTTTATGCGGGTATTCCATTGCATTTACCAGGTGGTTTGGCGGTTGGTACCCTTTGCATTATTGATACTGCGCCAAGAAATTTCTCAGAAAAAGAGTTGGGTCACCTCCGAGATATTGCACTGGTAGTAGAGCAAGAGCTACAAGCCCACTTTGAAAGCTAAGGCTTTAGGGCTGGAAATCCTTCTAAAATTGCGAACACTCCATTGAAAAATAATCGTTTAGTCATTATCGCTTCGGGTGTTGCTTTGGGCCTATTGGTTGTTGCGATAGCCATTGCCGCTAGTTTTTTCTTGAAGTTCAATGCTGAATCGGAATGGAAGAGGCAGACAGATAATGTTTCTTTCACATTATCTGAGCACGCTGCGCAAACGTTTATTTCTGCGGAAGTTGCACTTAATAGTATCTACAACGCTTTACCGCAAAGCAGCTTTTCCAATGAATCTGCTTTTAAGCAGTATGCCGCTCAAAAGATAGTTCATCAACTGCTTGCTGAAAAGATTGCATCAAATCTCTTGATTGATGTGGCATCTATCGCTCTAGATGATGGGCGTTTAGTTAATTTTTCTAGATCTTATCCGCCACCACCGATCAACTTATCCGAGCGAGATTATTTTAAAGAGCTCAGAGATCACGCGCTAAACACTAATTTTTTTAGTCTGCCAGTTAAAAATAAGGGTACTGGCCAGTGGGTATTTTATATTGCCAAAAGACTGCAAACCCCAGCTGGTGAGTTCTTGGGAACATTACAGGTTGGTGTTTCAGCAGCAAACTTTTCTGAATTTTATAAAAAAGTGATTAGTAGTCTAGGTGAGGGTGCCTCCGTTTCTTTATATCGAAATGATTTTTCTTTAATGACTGCCTATCCCTTTAGGGAAGATTTAATTGGCCAGAAGATTTTGTCTAGTAGCACCAAGAAATTAATGTCAGATCAAAATATTAATCATGCTGTTGCAGAGGTTAGTACGCCAAGAGCTATTCAGGATGGCCTGTCTGAAACCCGTATTGTTGCCCCCAGAAGAGTAACTAATTTCCCATTCATTGTCACACCAGTAGTGGCGGACAATATTTATCTCAATAGTTGGCTAAGGTCGCTTTATGCGATATGGCTTATTGCAATTTTGAATTTGGTCTTGCTATTTATTTTTATCAAAATGATTTTGAATCGTAATGAGCAAATTCACGAGGAGTTGGTGCGAATTAGTAATGCTGAAAGTGCATTAAGGGAGTCTCAGTTAATTATTGAGAAGCAGAATATGGAGCTTGATAACAAGGTGCGTGAGCGCACTTTAGAGCTCGAGACAAATCAAGTCCGTTTGCAAGAAAGCAATCTCTTGCTGGAAAGTGCTAATCGACATAAATCTGAATTTTTAGCCAATATGTCACATGAGCTCAGAACACCACTCAATTCCATTATTGGATTCTCAGAACTTCTCAAAGAAAAGATTTTTGGTGAAATCAATGTCAAGCAGGCTGAATATGTCAAAAATATTTTTAACTCGGGCAAGCATTTACTCGATTTAATTAACGATATCTTAGACCTCTCCAAAATTGAATCCGGGGAAGTTGTGATATTCAGAGAAATTTTTTCTCTGAATAAGGCTATTCAATCTTGCGTTGCTATCGTGTCAGAGCGAGTTAAGAAAAATAAATTAAAGCTTAATGTATTTATCAGTGAGGGTGAAAATCTCATCTTTGCTGATGAGCGAAAAATGAAGCAAATACTTCTGAATCTACTAACGAATGCTGTCAAATTTACACCTGAGGGTGGTGAAATCGTAGTTCAGGCTGAAAGTACTGAGGCAGGCGTCAAGATCCTTGTGAAGGATTCTGGAATCGGCATTGATCCAAAAGATCAAGAGAAAATTTTCGAAGAATTTAAGCAAGTAGAAAATAACTACACCAGAAAATTAGAGGGAACTGGTCTAGGCTTGGCAATTGTTAAGCGTCTAATAGATCTACAAGGTGGCTGGCTTAAACTAGATTCAGCATTAGGTGAGGGTACAAGCTTCACATTCTTTATCCCCAAGGTTGATAAGGGGGGTGCAGAATGACCCATATATTGATTGTCGATGACAGCATTCTTAACTCAGCTCTCGCAAAGGATATTTTGCAATCCTCTGGTTATGAGACTAGTGAAATAGAGTGTGGTGAGGATTTGCAGGGGCAACTTGAAAGGCAAGTCCCAGACCTCGTATTAATGGATATTCAAATGCCCGGTATGAGCGGCTTTGATTGTTTGAGCTTTATGCGTGCCGATGATCGTTACGCTGCTATTCCCGTCATTGCTTTTACAGCTTCTGTTATGCAAGAAGACAAGCAGGCCATTATGGATGCCGGCTTTAATGCCCTCATAGAAAAACCGATTGGCTTTAGAGATTTTCTAAGCACTATTGCATCCACCCTAGAAAATTCTGTTGCATAAGCCATTATTTCGACCTAGTTATGATTTTTTGCCCAAGAATCAAACGTTGCTAATTACTCAGTTAATTCTATAATTTGAGCCTATGACGAATACCAATCACTCCCTAGGCATTCAGGGGCAGCTTGCTCAGTCGGGGAATGATGAATCTTTCTCCGTGATTGGACAGGATGAATTCTTCAAGCTAGCTGGAGTAGTCATTGCCAATACCAACGATATTGTTGTCATAACCGACGTTCCAAATGACCATCTAGAGCCACGCATTGTTTATGTAAACGAGGCCTTCATTCGAGAGACCGGTTATTCACTTAGCGACGTGTTGGGGAAAAATCCTCGAATGCTTCAGGGCCCAAGATCCGACCCAGAAACCAAGAGTAGGATTTTCAAAGCTCTGGGCGAGTGGAAGCATGTACGCGAAGAAATATTAAATTATAAAAAAAATGGTGAAGAGTTTTGGCAGGAGCTGAACATTATTCCCATTGCCAATGAAGCGGGTACTTTTACATATTGGGTTTCAATTCAACGGGATATTACAGAGCGTAAATTAGCTGAAAAAGTGATATTTGAAACGAATAATCGCCTGCAGTTGGCGGCTCGAGCAGGCTCTGTTGGTATTTGGGATTTTGACTTCTTCAATAATCGTTTGGTTTGGGATGACCAAATGTGTAAATTGTATGGCATCACGCGAGACCAATTTAATGGTTCATATGATGGCTGGGCTAGTGCTCTTCATCCTCAAGATCGAGACGCAGCTGAATCAGCTATAACCAAAGCGCTTGAAGGTGCTAGTGAATTTAATACTCAATTCAGAATCCTGTGGCCAGATGGAAGTGTTCGTGTCATTAGAGGTCTAGCGACTGTTGAGAGAGATGAGGACAATAAACCGCTCCGAATGGTCGGTACTAATTGGGATATTACTGAGCTCATCGGCGCTAAGGTAGATGCTGAAGCTGCGCTCAATGTGAAAACACAGTTTTTAATGAACATGTCTCATGAGATTCGTACGCCGATGACAGGCATTATTGGCCTGTCTACCTTGGCCTTGTATGAGCCCTTAAGCCCAGTGGTGCGTGAATATCTGCTGGGAATCGAATCTTCAGCCAAATTATTACTTGAGATTGTCAATGATATCCTCGACTTCTCTAAATTAGAGGCGAATAAGGCGCGTATCAATGCTGCACCATTTTCAATTGAAGATCTCTTTGTCAGGGTGCGTAGTCTATTTTTAGAAAATACTAAAGCGAAGGGTTTGCAATTCAATCTTTTTTGCGACTTAGAACCCAACACACAACTAATCGGTGATTTTTTCTATCTCAGCCTGGTGATTAACAATCTCATTGGTAATGCAATTAAGTTTACAGAACAAGGCTCGATAGACCTTTCAATTCAGAAAATTAAGCTAGAAAACTCAATCTTCACGCTACATTTTTCTGTTAAAGATACGGGAATAGGCATCTCTCCAGAATCTCAAAAACAAATATTAGATCCCTTTTCTCAGGCTGATGGCTCTATATCACGGCGTTTTGGAGGTACTGGATTGGGCTTAACTATCAGCAATCGAATTTTGGAGTTGATGGGCAGTACTTTAAATATTGATAGTACAGAAGGGCGGGGATCAACATTCAGTTTTGATTTAGTAATAGTGAAAGAGCGCCGTAAGTAAAAACTGTCGAAATAAGCCTTGCGACTTATTTGGGCCTGCATAAATAAGTGAAGACTTTAAAATTGAGTACATTAGGTGGAATACTGAGCCAATTCTCTGGCTTGTTAGATGAAAAGATGCGATCGCCCTGCCCATTTTTTTCAGTGTAGGCATATTTCTCTAAAAAACGCGCTTTGTTTTCGGTGCAATCATATTCATAGTAGGCCACCCCAGAATATACGTCTCTATCGCCCTCAAAAATTTGCATTGGTTTTTTAAGGTCAAATAAAACCCATGCTTCGATTGAGTATGGGTTTCGTTTAATAGTGCTGGTATCTACCTTTACAACGGCAGTATCATTGCTTCCAAGCTCGAGCCAATTGGCCATTGCTACAGAGCTAATGCAACACAGGATGATTGCAGTGAATTTTTTCATTGAAGTTCTTTCATTTACAGTCAGTGTTTAATACTCGAAATATTCTATTCTGTATTTTATGATTAATGCAGATTTCTGAATTTGGGGTGTTTTAGAGCTTAAAAGATGGTCAGATTTTTGCATTAGAACTCCATGAAAGCGAGCGCGAGGCTGCATTAGATCAAATACAGTAAAATTGCGGACATCCTTGACCTGTTTTTTCCGTTCTCTTTGCCATGGCACTCTTTAAGAAAAAATCCGTAGCTGCACCAATTCAGGCGCCTAGAGGCCCTGAAAAAATTGCGCCAGAAAATCCTTATCTTGGACGTGAGCCCATCATAAATAGAGAGCAGGCGATCATTGGGTATGAGCTTTTCTTTAGACCAGGTACTACGCTTAAAGCTAAAAGACTGAATGATCGTAATGATGTTGTGGCGCAAATTGCTAAGCGCTTAGCCGAGGATCCCAAAGCCGAAGTGAATTACCCAGAGGAGGTGACCGATGCCAATCTCAGGGATGATGATGGTAAGGAGGTGACTCAAGTAACTCTATCTGAAATCCTCTACTCCCTAAAGACAAAAGGGGTTACTCAATCCCTGGGTCAACATTTAGGTTTTATTAATATTCGTGCCGATCAATTGGGTGATGAGTTGCGCGGATTTCCGGCAGTAAAATTTCCCTTGCAAATTGATCTTGCAGAAATTCTAGGCGCGATTGAAGCTGAAGCTGCAATTGCTAAAGAGGCTGAACAAGATCTCGAGACCAATGCTGAAGCTAAAAAAGATTTTGAGGATTCTGGAGAACCTAGGGTTCCTGAAATTATAGAAAAGCTTGAAAGACTGCGAAGCGTAGGTTACAAATTCGTATTAACGGGTTTGACTGAAGTCTTTGATGGCCTGGATGATATTTTGACAAAGTTTCGTTATGTGAAGTTAGATCTTCAAAAGGTCACTAAACCATCCAGCCTGATTGATTACTGTAAAGGCATTCCTTTGCCACGCGATGAAAAATCCAAAGATGGTAGCAAGACATTGCAAATTATTGCGTCCAACGTACATACCCCAGAAGAATACCATCATGCGCGCGATATTGGATGCGATGCGTTTGAAGGTTTTTACTTTGTTAAATCTGATCCTGAACTGTCATTGCATCGCGGTGATGAATATCGTAAGTTATTAGAGTTATTAACTTTGCTACTGTCTTCCCCTGAGTTAAAAGAATTGGTAACTGCAGTGGAGGCTAATCCGGTAGTTTCTAAACACCTCATGGTGATCGCTGAGATTGACTCACGGAGAAAGCGTGAAAAGCCGGAGAATATTCGTGATGCTGCTGTAATTTCAGGCATTAAGCGCATTACGCGATGGACCCAACTCCTGCTCTATGCCGATACCAAGGCAAAAGTAGCCTTAGATGCCACACCTTTATTGCAGCTTGTTTGTGTCCGAGCTTTCTTTATGGAATCTCTGTCAACCAAATTGGGGGCGGGTGGAGGCTTGGGTTCTAGTGATTTAGCCTTCTTGGTTGGCGGGCTATCCTTAATTGATAATCTTTTTGACGAGCCGGCTCGCGAATTACTTTCTCACTTTAACCTTCCCAGCGTTGTCGTAGATGCCATTGTCGACCGCTCCGGTATTTTGGGGCAATTGCTTTCACTGGCTGAGGCTGCAGAAGTAGGTGATTTGGAGAAGTGCCGTCATCTGTGCTCTGATGAGTTGAAGACGGTAAGCCTAGACGATGTTGCTCAAGATTCCCTATTGGCGATTAAAAACTTTGTGGCTCAAACCCAGTTTGCACCAGAAGAGGGCGTTTGGGATGCTGCAGATTCACCGAATGAAGAATTGGCCTAAGGGCCAATCAGGCGATGTGGGTCAAGAGCGCTAACGGGTTCCGCCCAGCTCTTACAGATCTGGGTTAGATTGGTTAAAAAAATTGTCATGGAATTGAAATACTTGCATTGTGACAATTAGTGTATACACTATCCTAAGTTCATGTTTATTATAGGCAATGTTTAGTTGGCTATTGTTTTCAAGGCCTACTTCTCATGGTCTGTAGCATCTAAAAAATGATTCAATATTGATTAGTGTTGCTATTGTGCGCTGGGCAAGCAGTCGATTTTTTTGCTCACCCTTTAAGGAGATTTGGTGTCCGACAAGCAGAAAAATCTATTACCTAAAATAGTGGGTGAGCGCTTTAGGGACGCCAGGGAAAAGCAGGGTTTATCTATTGAGGAATTAGCAAATAAAGCGATTCTTTCCAACAGCCAAATTCGGCAAATCGAAGGCAATGAGCAGGGCGCATTCTATTCCCCAGACATCAAATATTCGAGCGCTAAAAAGGTAGCCAAAATTCTGG
This sequence comes from Polynucleobacter paneuropaeus, assembly GCF_003261235.1. Taxonomy (NCBI): domain Bacteria; kingdom Pseudomonadati; phylum Pseudomonadota; class Betaproteobacteria; order Burkholderiales; family Burkholderiaceae; genus Polynucleobacter; species Polynucleobacter paneuropaeus. Next base: position 692,631 of record NZ_CP030085.1, read on the forward strand.
GGCTACCCGAAGAGCAAGCTTTTGATGCAAGCGAAACAATGCTCGATGGAGATATTCAAGTCTCAAGAGAGCAAAAAGAATTCAATGAGATCGAAGCCATGCTGGCGCAAAAAATGATCAACGAGATCAAGTTTGAAAAGCCCAGCTTGATTCAAAAGATTATTGGCAAGAAAACCTCTATGCAATTGCCAATCCAAGGCATTGAGGTGACCTATGCCACTGGACCTAAATCAGTCTTCAAGCGTATTGTCTTTTTACTAATTTTGCTTGCGGTCCTCGGCATCGGGTATCGGGTACTCAGCCCATATATTCATTTTTCCTAAGTTGATAAGAATGCCCTCTATCACCGATATCACTAGTATCGTCACTGCAATCCGCAATCGCCTAGCAGAAAGATTGCTAAATGATTAAACCAATTGTTTTACTTTGGGCAATCTTATTTACTAGTCAGGCGTATGCTGATTGGACTAAAGTGACGGCCAATCAAGATATTTCTGTGTACATAGATGCCCAGGCAATTCAAAGAAATAAAGGCTTGGTGAAGGTTAAAGTTTTGGTCAATGAAGCTAAAGAATTAGTCGTTGATAAAGATAGGCATCCTTATCAATCCTTTAGAACTTACATAGAGTACAACTGCAAGAAAGAGCTTCAAAGAGCACTGTCTACTAAATGGTTCTCTGAACCAATGGGCGAGGGCAATGTAGCCTATCAAGATAAGCAACCATACCCCTTTGCCCCTGTAGCAGAAGGCACTTTAGGCTTGGTTGTGATGAAACGTGTCTGTAAGGGCGTCTGATGTATAGAATTAGGCAATATAAACTTCAATTTCCCCGAAAAATCATTCTTTCACCATTTTCTTATTCATTTTATTTCCGCTAAAACATGCAAACTCCAGTCAATCTATATCTACCCATTGGCATTGCAATTGGAATTCTTCTTGTTGCCGCTTTTTTGTATTGGTCTTGGTCAAAAGTTATTTACCAATCGAGCGCTCAAATTAAAGACCTTTGCGGTGAGCTCAATGGTAAAGAGGCAGCAGGCGGGGACATTTTTACGGCGGCTATCGGGTCGACTACCAATGCTCGAATCATTGATTTACTCCAAGAGAGCAAAAGAAATCTCATCGACATTCGAGGGGATTCTGGGTCTAAGCAATACTGTCTTAAACCGTATTCTGATATTTGGACTGCTAGAAATATACTAGCTGGAAAAATTAATCTCTCATTGTATGAAACTATGCCGAATATTTTGATCGGTGTAGGTTTGATGTTTACTTTTATATTTCTGGCATTAGCATTAAATGATGCTGGTCAGTCTATGAGTGGTAACCAAGAGTCTCGTGATGCCGCCCTTAAGGGTTTGATTGCTACAGCGGGCGGCAAGTTTATTACCTCGATTGCTGGTTTGTTAACTTCCCTAGTTTGGAACTGGGCTGCTAAGCTTACACTTGAAAAGTTGGAAACTGCTATAGATGAATTGCAGGCTCAGCTCAGGGCAATTGTTCCCGATAATGGTCCGCAAGCAGTTATCCAAGCGCAACTTGGCATGTTCCATGAAATGCTGTCGCAAAACCATGAGCAAGTAAATCAATTAAAACGATTTGAAACGGACTTTGCGCTATCCATATCCAAGGCGATCGGCAATGCACTCGAGCCTTTATTTAATGACCTTAGCGTAAAACTCATTGATGCTTTCGATAAATTAACCGAGCGTATCAGCCGTATTAATGAAGAAGCTCTTAAAAACATTATGGAGAAATTCTTAGAGGCGATTAAAGGTGACTCCGCAAAAGAGATGGAGCAGTTCAGAAAAACCTTAGTAGAGGTGACTGAAAAACTCAATACTGCTGGAGTGGGGGCTGGAGTCTCTCTTGCCCAAGCAGGAGATTCTTTTGGTAGTGCCATAAGCGCCTTAGAAAAGACGGTTACCAAAACCAATGAAACCATGCTTGGCTTAGAGTCTGGGCTCCAAAGAGCAAAAGACTTCACTAGCGAAGGCGCTACTAAATTAGAGTTTGTCTTGGGTGGATTGATTGGTTCAGTCAACGGCATCGACAAGGTGATTGTTAATGTTGATTCCTTTGTGCAAAAAATTCAATCGAGTACGGAGTCACTAGGCTTAATAGCCCGCAGTTTAGATACGACAGTAGCTTCACAAGAAGTCATCAGTAAAGAGTTTGGTGTTGGCATTTCTGCCATGTCCAGTGCTCTCAAAGACGCTGTTAATGAAATTAAACTAGGCACCGATGCTTCTCGTGCGGCGCTCAGTTCTTTGAGGATTGAGTTTGAATCAACCAAGACCTCTATTGATCAAACCGTCAATCATTTGACTAGTGGTGTGTCGGATTATTCTAATAAGGTGGTGCAGTTACATTTTAAATTAGATGAAAAACTGGCTCAGGCTATTTCTTCTATTCATACAACCATCACAACCTTAGAGCAAACGATGGATGACTTTGTTGAGTCACTTCCCAAGAGTTAATTGGATATCTTCGCCGAGACTAAAACATCACTATGATTTTTTTACCGTCTAGCCACAATAAACAATCTGAAAAGGTTGAGGAAGCGGGCTATCTCGCTTCTGCAAGTGATTTGATGATAGGTCTATTGTTTGTTTTTATCATCATGGTAGTAATGCTTTCTCAAAGGGTCGATTCGATTCAAAGAGGAGAAAGCGTTAACGACCCACTCGCAAGCGCGGTACTGATCATTGGGCAAAAGTTTAAGGAAGCTGGCTTAAATGTGGTGATTGATCCGCAATCCGGGGTTATAGGCCTTCCGGCTGATGCTTTATTTGGATTTAATAGTGCAGTTTTGAATGAAAATTCAACTCAAACATTAAAAAAAGCTAGAGAGTCCTTGATTAAGATTCTGCCTTGTTATGTTCATTCTGAAAGAGCTTCTAGACCATTAGACTGCCCACCAAATGATGAGCAAGCAGAAATCGAAACAATTTTTATTGAAGGGCATACTGACTCTAAGCCCCTTCAACAAGGCAACTACACTAATTGGCACCTGGGTTTAGATCGTGCCCGTGCGGTTTATGAAGTTCTGACCGAAGGCAAGCCCCAGTCCTATCAAAATGAACGTAAGTTAGACGTCTTTGGCATTAGCTCTTATGCTGATAAGCGCGTAATCAAAAGTTTTGGTTTAGAGGATGCAGAAAAAAGCCGGCGAGTTGAGTTGCGCTTCATTTTGGCATTTAAGCCCGACTCCAAAAAAGGTAAAGCAGCTAGAGAGGCTTTAGATGCTGCTGGTGCTCCAACCGCTGCTGCGGCTGTTGTGACGCCTGGAGCGAATGTAATACAAAGTCCTAACAGCAAACCTATTACATCGCCAAAATGAACCTAGCAACGCTACCAGAAGATTTTCCTCTGCTAGCAAGTGCTGCGCAAAAAATCTCCTCAGAATCGATATCAATTGAAAAAATAGGTTTGCCGCCGGATATTTTTGCGGTTGGTGAGCGTACTTTTATTCGTTTCTCATTGGCACAGCTATCAGGGCATCAAGTTGACCAACGCTATTGGCGTTATTTTCCCTATGCTATTTGGCTTGAGCCAGAACGTAGTTTATCTGCGCGCACGGATTACTTAAGTGAGTACTTTGAGATCCATCTTCCGCGCTCTCTCAAGATTGCCAAAAGGGCAATGAAGTGGGCTGAGCCCTTATTCTATGTTTACCTCTATCACTTTAAGCCTAATGACCCTGTATTTAAAAAGCTGGCTCAGACAGCACAACTTTTTTTTACCAGTAGCGCTATTAAATTAGGCTCTCCACTGAAATCGTTGACCCATGATTTAAATTTATTGAATGCATCTGAGGGGCCGCGTTTCATTGCAGAGTCCATCCTCAAAACAAAAAGAGGGTTAATGGGGTGGATCAATCAATTTGATCTATGGCCTGGATTTACAGGTACTGCTTTTGCTCACGCCGCTTTTATTGAACTGCTTAAATTTCCAACAGAAAAAAGACGGCAAACAGACTATATCCATCTGGTCTTTGATTGGGGTATAGACAGCCAAAATCAATTTCGCTATCCCCAGGTTCAGGCGCTATTTAATGATGCTTTGCTGTTAGCCTGGAAAGGGGTAAAGCCGCCAGAGGATTTGAAGGCAGCAATGAGTGCAAAACTGATCAGTGTGATTGGCGACCCCAGGGTAGATCCAGAGCGGTGGCAAGGTACCAGTAGTGATGCAGTTCAGGTGCTTGTGGGCTGGCTTAATACCAAAGCAGCTTAATCAGTACTCATGAAGCTATTTGAAATTAATCAAAAATTACTTACGACGATGATTTAAACCCATTTCTGACCTGATTTCTTCTGATGCTAGAAGTATGCTGATTTAGTGGCTATATTTAATAGTTGCAATGTTCCTTATAGGAACGTTTGTGATTTTATTTTTTAGCCCCAAATAGTTTAGGAGCTCCAAAGCATCAATCCTGTTATGCAAATTATTTCCTATAAGCTATTGATTTATATAGGTAAAGTATCAATCAGACGTATTGGCTACGAACCAAGGGGTCGTGGGTTCAATTCCTGCCAGCCGCACCAAAATATCAAGGGCCTAGTGTAAAAACTGGGCCCTTTTCTTTATGGCTTTCATATAGATCCCTTATAGTAAGGCCATGATCGTTTCCCAGGCGATATCACCTAAAGCGACAGCAAACCCAGACTCCCCGGTAGCGGAGTGGATTTTGCTCGATTCCTTGAATGCCAAAGTAGCATTAAAGGGCAGGGTGAATGTCTATACCTTAGCCCATACATGGACTCAGGTTCGCGAACAACAAGATGCTTGGCTATTGCAGTCAAAAGGTAAAAATCCCATCCTCACATTTGATGCGAGTGAAGTCACTTCCTTGGATGGATCAGGTTTTGCTTTTCTGATTGATGTTGAGGAAGCGCAAAAAACGGCAGGAGGGCAGTTTGCAGTTACAGGATTAGATCCCCGTTATGAACCGCTCCTAAAAGAATTTGATCCTATCGCCAATTTATTTCCAGCTCCAATCGTAAAACCCAAAAGAAGTTTTGTGGTCAGTACTGGGATGGCAACCCAAAACTTTTTAGACGATACAGCGGGCCTGATCTCTTTCACTGGCCATCTTTCGGCAGACTTATTCTGGTCGCTCCGCAATCCAGCTCATGTTCGCTGGGGCGATTTCGTCAACGCTGCTGTCCAAGCCGGTATTGCGGCTTTACCAATTGTGGGTTTAGTGGCTTTCTTGATCGGCGTGATTTTATCCTTTCAATCTGCGATCGGCATGCAGCAGTTTGGCGCGATCTCATTTGTTGGCCCTTTGGTCTCCCTAGGAATTTTTCGTGAACTGGGCCCATTGATCACAGCGATCTTATTAGCGGGTCGATCGTCAGCCGCCTTTGCTGCAGAGATTGGCACTATGACTGTCAACAACGAAGTAGATGCTTTGGTAACCGGTGGCTTGAGCCCCATTCGTTTCTTAATTGTGCCGCGTGTACTGGCTGGCATTTTAGTAACCCCAATTTTGACTCTTTTTGCAGATATTGTGAGCGTATTTTCTTCTGCACTGACCCTCATCATTTATGGCGTTCCAATGGTGAACTTCTATAACGGTATGGTGCAGGTGGTTGCAATAGAAGATGTCATGTCTGGATTAGTCAAGGCCACGCTTTTTGGTGTCGTCGTTTCTGCTGTGGGTTGCTTGCGTGGTATGCAAACTGGCACTGGCGCTGCAGCTGTGGGTATCTCCGCCACCCGTGCAGTGGTGAGCAGTATTGTACTCATCGTCTTGGTCGACGGTATCTTTGCCTTTATTTCCTATAAGACGGGCTTCTGATGATCACGACACCAGCTATCGAGGTAAAAAATCTGACTGTAGGTTATGGCTCAAATGTCCTTTTGCAGAATCTCAATTTCACCGTCAATAGCGGAGAAATCTTTGTGATTCTAGGCGGCTCTGGTTGTGGCAAGTCCAGCCTTCTCACTAACTTAAATGGTTTGCACCAACCCCTCGCTGGCGATGTGCTGATCGAGGGTCAAAATATTACCACTGCGGTTGGGGCAGAGCGCCAAAAAATCATGACTAGCTTTGGCATGATGTATCAGCAGGGTGCTTTATTTGGCTCTATGAATCTGCTTGATAACGTGACCCTCTTTATGGAGGAATATACCCAACTCACTCAAGCCCAAATGCAGTTGTTGGCCCGTTGTAAATTAGACCTAGTGGGTCTATTGCCTTACGAAAGTTATATGCCCAACGAAATTAGTGGTGGTATGCAAAAGCGTGCTGCAATTGCGCGGGCGATGGCATTGGATCCCAAAATTCTCTTTTTGGATGAGCCTTCTGCTGGTCTTGATCCAATTACTTCAGCTGATCTGGACAGCACGATCTTGGACCTCTCCAAAAATCTTGGCTTTACCTTTGTGGTGGTGTCTCACGAGCTAGCCAGTATTTACGCGATTGCCGATAAGGTCATCATGTTGGATAAGCAAACCAAAAGCATTATTGCTGAAGGTGACCCTAAAGTTTTACGAGATACCAGTCCAGACCCTAGAGTGCATCAATTCTTTAACCGCATCATGAGCAAGGAAGTCGCATGATTAAAAATGCTAATCCCAATTATTTCCGTTTAGGCGTATTTGTCCTGTCTGCCATCGGAGTGTTAATCGCGATCATTTTGATTTTTGGAGGAGGGCGCTTTTTCAAACCCTCGTTCACTGTTGAAACTTATGTCAAACAATCTGTTACTGGTCTTGATGTAGGAGCGCCTGTCCGCTTTCGGGGGGTTAGACTTGGGCAGGTCACTTTGATTGGTTTATCTGGCGATATCTATGAAAAGAGAACCAAGATGACTGACCGCAACGAATACGTTGTGATCCGAATGAAGATCTTTGGTGAAAAAATTGATGGCAAGGCCCTAGATACGTTTATTAAAGAAAACCTGCGAGCCCGCATCAAGTCTTCTGGCATTACCGGTGTGAGCTATGTTGAGTTTGACTTCGACTCTCCTACTGATACGGCTGCCTATCCACCTCTAAAATATGACTGGGATCCAGATTATCCCGTTGTGCCATCTTTGCCTAATCAGGCAGACCAAATTATTTCAGGCTTGCAAAAGATTGTGGCCTCGCTCAGTGAGGCTGACTTGCAGGGAACCCAGAAAAAGTTTGATGCGTTACTTACAAACCTCAATATCTTGATGGCAGGCGATGGTAAGAGCAATCAAGGGGTAGTGCAATCCGTGCAAGAGTTAAATGTTCTTTTAGCCAGAATCGCTAAGGTTACCGATAAAGGCGAGCTAGAAATTCTGACGCGTGAACTGATTGGGGCAATGGTCTCATTGCGCCAGACTCTCACGAGCGTGCAGGGTAATACTGAAGTCACGGTTGAAAATATTAAACAGGCCAGTGAACAGCTTAATGAGCTGACCCGTATTGCTAGTCGCTCACCTTCTAGTTTGATCTGGGGTGAGCCACCTCCCAAAATTATTCTGCCTATGAATAGCACGCAAGGCAATAGCGCAGCAGGAGAGCAAAAATGAGATTGATTCCATTGAAGAACAGTAGTTTGATAAAACTCATCCTGTGTGGCATATCGGTTTGCACCTTATTGGCTTGTGGTTTACCGAGTCGTCCACCAATTGAAAGCTCGAGTTGGCTGGTTTCACCAACGAGAACTGGACCAGCACGTCAGCCTCGAACAGATATTTGGTTGCGCATGGGATCGGTATCCGTAACAACACCATTTGATGGTAAGTCCTTGGTCTATCGATTGGGTGACAACCGTTATGAAAAAGATTTTTATAACGTTTATGCGGCCTTACCTAATGAGATGGTCTCTAATGCAACCCGTCAGTGGATGAATCAAGCCAATATTTTCTCGATGACGGTAGGGCAAAGTACAAGCTTTTTCCCTTTCTATACTTTACAAGCGAGTGTTGAAGAGTTTTATGGCGACTATCGTGTGCGTCCTGAAGCGGTTGTGACGGTTGAGTTCTTCTTAACAGTCACTACTGCTGGAATTGAAAAGCCTTTGATTGCTAGCAACCGCTATACCAAGCGCGTCGCATTGGTTAATAACACGCCAGCTGCCTTAGTGCAGGGTGAGCAAGAAGCTTTAGCAGAAATCTTAAAGCTCTATGAAGTTCAGCTTAACCAATATGCTGCTAAGCTGCCTAAGCCGATTGGGCAATAAGCCAAAGCGACACTTAGCCTAATTTCACCTGATTGGATGGCAAGATCACCTGACGTGTTCCCGCCAATCGATCGGGTATTCCTTGGCGCATATTTGGGCTGACCCGATCGAAGTAGATGCTCAGTGGCCATAAAAAGAGTGCCACAAAAAATAGCATTTCAATAATCTGCCAACGATGTAGATCAAGACAGAACTGGATACCGATGCAGGGCAATAGCCAAAGAGAGCCATAAACATAGCGACGTAGTGCTTGAGCTCGAGTAGGCGCCATGCCATTGACCGCAATCAAGCGAATCCGCCAAGTTTGCATTGCTAAAGTTTGTCCCGTCTTGGCCCAGTACCAAACAAAATAAATGCCCAGCACAAGGTAGAGGTATAAAAAAGTGAGCCAGCTTGGCAGGGAGACGCCAAACAAGAGACCCAATGCTAAGTTGGGCAATAAGAAAGTTAAGGCTACAACACCTAATAAAACGAGTTGCTCATAGAGGGTGCAAAATACGCGCCGCCAAAATAGTGGTGCAGGCAATACATTTAACTCAGCAGGAGTCATGTAGTTTGCTTAATACGGATTTGAGTTAGCGGGGTTGTCGCCGCTAGCTTCAGGTGAGCCCGCACTAGGGTTCGCTGGTGTACGAGATGGCTTAATCACAATATCCGATTTTTGAGTAATGGGATGTTGTACTAATGTGGGTGAGCTCACGGCATTGGGTTTCTTTTTGCTTGCCTCCAGCTTAGCCAATTTCTTTTTTTGCTCTTCACTCAGTTTTTGATAGGCACTCCAGGCCTCTACTTTTTTATCTGCAGGGAACTTGAGGCTGGCAAGATAGTTCTCGCGCGCTAGGCGACGGTCCTTTTGAGACAGATTGGACCAGCTGGTCATTCTGGATTGAAGTCGTTGTTGCTCCTGTTCACTCATCTTGGGGTAGAGATTCGCTACTTGTATCCAACGCTTGCGGCTCTCAGGATTCAAGTAATCCCAATCGTTTTCAAGCGGAGCCAGAATGGCTTGCTGATTTGGCTTGAGTCCGTCCCAAGTGCCATCAGTCGTTTTTTCTGGAACACCTGATGCTTTTGCGTGGGCCGGAGCGCCACCAGCTGCTGCTCCTTGAGCTTGAGCATTATGTAAACCCATAGGTCCAGAAAAACAAAGAGCCAGCAGGGTTAAGCTGCTGGCAAGATGATTTTTGAAGAAGTGATGCATGCGTTCAATAGAGCCGACTTAGTATCGGCGATGGCTTAGCGATGAGAAGGGTCTAAGGAGGCTGAATCCGAATCAGAATCAGAATCTAAATCAGAAAGAGGGCCGTTCTTCAAGAAGCTCAAAAAGCCACTATCAGCATAGGCATCTGGCGGAACGTCATCGGTCAACAAGGCCGCATCGACTTGGGCAATGTCATTGATTCGGGAATCTTGTTGCCACTGCGCGATACCATAGAGACCAAGAACCAAAAAGGCCACGGGAGCGGCCCATCTCACGCTATCCCATAACGGGCTAGAGTGTGATGACCAATTGCCAGCATTACCAGCCAATACGTTAGAACGAACTGCTACCTTCTGGGCTTTACTCACAGAAAGCGCCTTCATACGGGCGGCATAAAGACGGTCTTTGATATTCGCAGGTAAATTTTGTGCTCCCTGACGCAATAGGGCAGCGCTCGCTAGGCCGAAACGGTCAGCTTCTGTAGAGGTCAAATTGTCATGTTTGGCGCGGTTCACAGGGTAATTCCTTTTAATTTCAATGCTTTAGCTAAAGACTGAGTTGCTCTCGAACAATGTGTTTTTACACTACCTTCGCTGCAATTCATGGCTTTGGCAGTATCAGTAATACTAAGCTCATCCCAATAACGCATGAGGAAGGCTTCTCGTTGACGGACAGGTAATTTAGATATTTCTGACTCCAAAGCCTGTAAAAGCTGACTTTGTTCCATTTTTTGGGACCCATCCTGATGAATTTGGCTGTCATCAGGGGCAGAAAGCTGCTCTAAAGGGTCAAAATCATCGTTTTCATCGGTTTTTTTGCCCATACTGGAAAACAGGGTTACCCAGGCATTTCTGACCTTTTGCCGTCTAAACCAGTCATGGATGCGGTTTTGCAAAATCCGGGTAAAGACCAGAGGAAGCTCGCCTGCTGGCCGATCACTGTACTTTTCAGCCAATTTGATCATGGCGTCTTGAACAATATCCAGAGCGGCATCGTCGTCTCGCACAGCGTAGACCGCTTGTTTAAAAGCGCGCTGCTCAATACTGCTTAGAAAGTCAGATAGTTCTTGGGCTGATGCCATGCAATGGATTAGACCTGAATCGGTATTGGTTGAGCTATTTTAGGGGATTGCTATAGAATAGAGGGCTTACTGCCGAGAAACTCATTCAAGAAGTGGCTTTCTTTGGCAGCAGCGCCGTTCGAACCCGGGTCATAAGCCAGGGACAGAACAGACCAAACAATTTTTTGCCGAAAATTGCAAAGGACGAAAGAAAATGAATACAAGCAGCGCAGAATTTTTAGCTAAAACAGCTAATAAAGACTCAGCAAACTCCAATACCCCAGTACCCGAAATGATCGGTGCCGAAATGCTCGTGCATGCTTTGCACGCAGAAGGCGTTGAATTTGTCTGGGGCTATCCTGGTGGAGCAGTGCTCTTTATCTATGATGAAATTTTTAAACAGGATAAGTTTGAACATATCCTGGTTCGCCATGAGCAAGCAGCCGTTCATGCGGCCGATGGCTATGCGCGTGCTACTGGTAAGGTTGGTGTTGCATTGGTGACATCTGGTCCAGGAGTAACGAATGCCGTTACCGGGATTGCGACTGCCTATACCGACTCGATCCCGATGGTGATCATCAGCGGTAACGTGCCAACTTACGCTATTGGTGAAGATGCTTTTCAAGAAGCAGACACTGTGGGTATTACTCGCCCAGTGGTGAAACACAACTTCTTGGTCAAAGACATCAAGGATTTGCCACTCGTCTTGAAGAAGGCTTTCCATATTGCACGCACTGGAAGACCTGGTCCAGTTTTGGTCGATATTCCAAAGGATATCTCTGCAACCAAAGGACCATTTGTTTATCCAGAAACTCTGGAGATGCGTTCCTACAACCCGGTTGTGAAGGGCCATAGCGGTCAAATCCGTAAAGCGGTTACTTTGTTGCAAGAAGCAGAGCGTCCTTACATCTACACCGGTGGTGGCATCATCTTGGCCGATGCTGCACCAGAATTAAAAGAATTTGCAGACCTCTTAGGTTACCCCGTCACCAATACCCTAATGGGCTTAGGCGGTTTCCCAGGAACCAGTCCGCAGTTCTTAGGCATGCTGGGTATGCACGGCACCTATGAAGCCAATATGGCAATGCAGCACAGCGATGTGCTGATTGCGATTGGCGCCCGCTTTGACGATCGTGTGATCGGTAATACCGAACACTTCGCAAGTCATCCTCGTAAGATCATCCACATCGATATCGATCCGTCTGTAATTTCCAAGCGGGTGAAGGTCGATGTTCCCATCGTTGGCAACCTCAAAGAAGTGTTGCAAGAGATGACTGCACAGCTCAAAGCAGCTGGTCCTCGCAAGAACGATGCCAAGCTTGCAGCGTGGTGGACACAGATTAATGAATGGCGCAAAAAAGATTGCTTGAAATATGACGAGCAGTCACAAATTGTGAAGCCACAGTACGTGATTCAAAAGCTCTGGGAGCTCACTGGTGGTGACGCCTTTATTTGTTCTGACGTTGGCCAGCATCAAATGTGGGCAGCGCAGTTTTATAAGTTCGACAAACCCCGTCGCTGGATTAACTCGGGTGGTCTAGGCACCATGGGCGTGGGCTTGCCATACGCCATGGGGATTAAGAAAGCCTTCCCAGACAAAGATGTCTTCACCGTTACTGGCGAGGGCTCGATCCAGATGTGTATTCAGGAGCTGTCGACCTGTAAGCAATACAACACACCCGTGAAGATCGTGTCCTTGAACAACCGTTATTTAGGTATGGTTCGTCAATGGCAGGAGCTCACCTACAACAAGCGTTACTCCAGTTCATACATGGATTCTTTGCCAGACTTTGTAAAGCTGGCAGAGGCCTTTGGTCACGTTGGCATGCGCATTGAGAAGAAGTCCGATGTCGAGGGTGCGCTCAAGGAAGCCATTCGCCTCAAAGATCGCACGGTATTTATGGATTTCCAAACCGATCCAGAGGAAAACGTTTGGCCGATGGTCCAAGCTGGTAAAGGTATTAGTGAAATGCTCTTGGGTAGCGAGGATCTCTAATGCGACACATTATTTCCGTTTTATTAGAGAACGAACCTGGCGCTTTATCTCGTGTGGTTGGACTATTCTCGGCACGTGGCTACAACATTGAGACTCTTAGTGTTGCGCCAACTGAGGATTCTTCCTTATCGCGCATGACAATTGTGACTGTCGGTTCTGAAGACATCATTGAGCAAATCACTAAACACCTCAATCGCTTGGTTGAAGTAGTTAAGGTCTTTGATTTGACTGAAGGTCCTCATATAGAGCGTGAGCTGATGATGATTAAGGTCCGTGCAGTAGGTAAGGAGCGCGAAGAGCTCAAACGCACAACCGATATTTTCCGTGGTCGCATTATTGATGTCACTGATAAGAGCTATACGATTGAGCTGACTGGTGACGGCATGAAGCTCGATGCATTTATCGATTCGATTGATCGTGCCTCGATTCTAGAGACTGTGCGTTCTGGCGGTTCTGGTATCGGCCGTGGCGAACGGATTTTGAAGGTCTAATTTTTTAACTGATTCATTACGAAGTAGCAAACATTATTCACACAAGGAAAGAGCATGAAAGTTTTTTACGATAAAGACGCTGATTTGTCCCTCATTAAAGGCAAAAAAGTCACCATCATTGGTTATGGTTCACAAGGTCATGCGCACGCATTGAATCTGAATGACTCTGGTGTCAAAGTCACCGTGGGTCTACGTAAGGACGGAGCCTCTTGGAAAAAAGCAGCTAACGCGGGCCTAACAGTAAAAGAAGTTTCTGAAGCCGTTAAGGATGCAGATATTGTGATGATGCTTTTGCCTGATGAGCAAATTGCCGAGGTTTATAACAAAGAAGTGCATGCCAATATCAAGCAGGGTGCTGCTTTGGCGTTTGCTCACGGCTTTAACGTTCACTACGGACAAGTACAACCTCGTGCAGATTTGGATGTGATCATGATTGCGCCTAAAGCACCTGGTCATACTGTACGCGGTACTTATGCTCAGGGTGGCGGTGTACCCCATTTGATCGCCGTGTACCAAGATAAATCTGGCGCCGCTCGTGATATTGCTTTGTCATATGCAACTGCCAATGGCGGCGGCCGCGCTGGCATCATTGAAACTAATTTCCGTGAAGAAACTGAGACTGACTTATTTGGTGAGCAAGCGGTTCTGTGTGGCGGTGCGGTTGAGCTGATCAAAGCTGGCTTTGAGACTTTGGTTGAAGCGGGTTACGCTCCAGAAATGGCTTACTTCGAGTGCTTGCACGAACTCAAGTTGATTGTGGACTTGATCTACGAAGGTGGAATTGCCAATATGAACTACTCGATTTCAAACAATGCTGAGTATGGTGAATATGTTACCGGTCCTCGTGTTGTCACTGAAGATACCAAGAACGCCATGCGTCAGTGCTTGAAAGATATTCAAACTGGTGAGTACGCCAAGAGCTTCATCCTAGAAAATAAAGCAGGTGCGCCTACTTTGATTTCTCGTCGTCGTCTGAATGCTGAGCATGATATTGAAATCGTGGGCGCTAAATTGCGTGCCATGATGCCCTGGATTGCCAAGAACAAATTGGTTGATCAAACCAAGAACTAATTAGCTAATAAGCGAGACCCTAAAAAGATGATGTATCCACACCCCCTGATTGCTAAAGAAGGTTGGCCCTATTTGGCAGTCTTGGGAGTGCTGACATTAGTTGTCCACTCTTTGGGTGGCTTTACTTGGTCATGGCCTCTTTGGATTTTGTTTTTCTTTGTTCTCCAATTTTTTCGTGATCCACAACGAATTGCTCCATTGGGACGCGATTTAGTTCTGTCTCCTGCTGATGGTCGTATCGTAGTGGTTGAAGTCACTCAAGACCCTTATGCCAAGCGTGAAGCTTTAAAGATTAGCGTCTTCATGAATGTCTTTAATGTCCATTCCAATCGCAGTGCAGTGAACGGCCTTGTTAAAGAGATTCAATATTTTCCAGGTAAGTTTGTGAATGCTGATCTGGATAAAGCTTCTCTAGAGAATGAGCGCAATGCCATGGTGATCGATGCTAATGGTCAGACTGTGACCTTAGTGCAGGTAGCTGGCTTGATCGCGCGCAGAATTCTTTGCTATGTTCACGTTGGTGATCGCCTCAAAGCAGGGGAGCGCTACGGTTTTATTCGCTTCGGCTCTAGAGTGGACATCTATTTGCCACTAACAGCAGTCCCCATGGTTAGTGTGGGCGATCGGGTTTATGCAACTAACACTGCTTTAGCTCGTTTACCTGGCTTAGATTAAAGAATTGAGAATGCCTACCTTTAGACGCCGTGGTCGAATCGAGAGAAGTCGTACTTCTCGCTCCCACTTCAAGCATTCTGACGATCGCTTATCAGCAGAGCTGGGTGATCCTCTGGATTACGAGGTCGAAGAAATTGCGCATCATCGCCCACGCAATAAAGGGATCTATTTATTGCCTAACGCTTTCACAACCGCAGCGCTCTTTAGCGGCTTCTTTGCGATTGTGAATGCGATGAATCATGAATTTGCTATTGCAGCAATTGCGATTTTTGCTTCTCTAGTTTTAGATGGTATGGATGGGCGCATTGCTCGCATGACTAATACCCAAAGCGCCTTTGGCGAGCAATACGATTCATTAGCAGACATGGTTTCATTTGGCGTAGCGCCTTCGCTTGTTGCCTATGAGTGGGTTTTGAAGGATCTTGGTAAGTGGGGCTGGTTAGCTGCATTTACTTATTGTGCTGGCGCTGCTTTACGTCTCGCTCGCTTTAACGTCAACACCCAGGTGGTGGACAAACGTTTCTTTCAGGGCTTGCCAAGCCCAGCTGCTGGATCGCTCTTAGCCGGCTTTATCTGGTTAGCAGATGACAACAAGATCCCAGTGAAGGATTACGCGATTCCTTGGGTCACCTTTTTGATTACCGTTTATGCAGGTTTAACCATGGTCTCCAATGCCAAGTTCTATAGCGGTAAAGCCTTAGATGTGCGCTATCGGGTGCCTTTTGGCGTGATGGTATTGATGATTCTTGGCTTTGTATTGATTTCCACCAATCCACCCCTGACGCTGTTTGGCTTCTTCGTCATTTATTCGATCTCAGGCTATGTGATTTGGGCCTGGGAAATGATTAATCCTAAACGATTTGGCTAATCCCCAAATTTTGGGGTATAGTAAATCCATGTTGATGAACTTCTCACTTTTAACCGGCCTCCTTCTAGCACTAAGCCTAAAGCTTGGGGCGGGTAAGGCCTGAGTTGATGAGACGCCAATAATTCATTAACCACCACATACCAGCCCCAGCAATTTGCTGGGGTTTTTTATTTTTAAGAGCGTAGTTTTGAATCGGAGAGTAGCGATGAATGACAAAGTAATCATTTTTGACACCACCTTGCGTGATGGCGAACAGTCGCCTGGCGCCTCCATGACTAAAGACGAAAAGGTACGAATTGCCCGTCAATTAGAGAGACTTAAGGTCGACGTGATTGAGGCCGGCTTTGCTGCCAGCTCAGAGGGCGATTTTGCAGCAATCGCTGCAGTTGCCGCAGCTGTCAAAGATTCCGTGGTGTGCTCACTCGCTCGTGCTAATGAAAAAGATATTACCCGTGCATCCGATGCTTTAAAGCAAGCCAATGCCAAACGTATCCACGCCTTTATTGCTACTAGCCCTTTGCATATGGCAGTCAAATTGCGAATGTCGCCTGAGGATGTATTAGAGCAAGCCAAACGCTCAATTCGTTTTGCCAGAAACTTAGCTAGTGATGTGGAGTTCTCGGCAGAGGATGGCTATCGTTCTGAGATTGATTTCTTGGCAAGGGTAGTAGAGGCGGCAATTTCTGAAGGTGCGACAACGATCAATATCCCTGATACCGTAGGCTATGCCATCCCTGAGCTGTATGGCAACTTCATTCATACCTTGCGTAGCAAAGTGCCAAACTCTGATAAAGCGATTTGGTCGGTGCATTGCCATAACGATTTGGGTATGGCTGTTGCTAACTCTTTAGCTGGTGTGAAGATTGGTGGAGCGCGTCAAGTTGAGTGCACCATTAATGGCTTAGGTGAGCGTGCAGGTAATACTGCATTGGAAGAGGTAGTAATGGCTTTGCGCACCCGTAAGGATTATTTTGATTTAACTTGCGGCATTGATGCGACGCAAATTGTGCCGGCGTCTAAATTGGTTTCTCAGATTACGGGTTTTGTGGTTCAGCCCAATAAAGCAGTAGTGGGTGCGAACGCCTTTGCGCATGCCTCTGGTATTCATCAAGATGGCATCTTAAAAGCCCGCGAGACCTATGAAATCATGCGTGCCGAGGATGTGGGTTGGTCTACTAATAAGATCGTTTTGGGCAAGTTGTCTGGGCGTAATGCATTTAAGCAACGCCTGCAAGACTTGGGTATCGCCGTTGAGTCAGAAGAAGAGATGAATGAGGCCTTTATTCGCTTCAAGGCTTTGGCTGATCAGAAGGTTGATATTTTTGATGAGGACATTATTGCCATCATGTCCGACTCCGCAGCTTCTGAAAAAGCGGAGCATTATCAATTTATTTCTTTGAGTCAGCATTCTGAAACAGGCGTACGTCCTAAATCAACCATTACTTTCCGAATGGGTGATCAAGAGGTGAACTCTGAAGCCGAAGGCAACGGTCCAGTCGATGCGAGTTTGAATGCGATTGAAGCTAAGGCCAAAAGTGGGGCAGAGCAGTTGCTCTATTCAGTCAATGCCATTACTTCCGGAACGCAGTCACAAGGTGAAGTCACGGTGCGCTTGGCTAAGGGCGGGCGGATTGTCAATGGTGTCGGCACTGATCCTGACATCATTGCGGCTTCGGCCAAGGCCTACTTATCAGCCTTGAATAAATTACATGACCCAAGCCAAGCTAAGCTCAATGCCCAGATGACCCCTTAATTGAGGTCTGAGTCTTTGTAATACTTCGTACCCTTGCCGGTGATCTCTGCGGCAAGGCCTGAGTCTGTTAATTGGTACATCAGCAAACCTGGAGCGGCAACAACCGCACCCGCATAAGCAGCGCCATCCTTTTCGTATTTGGCGGCTACAGTTGTTTGTCCACCAAAGGTCCAGCCTGAGTTAATGAAGTCATTCAAAGCAGTTTGCGTTTGAAAGACAAAAATATTTTGGAATGACTTAACGCCCAGGCCAACACCGGCTTGCACTTCTGCCATGTCCATATAAATAGGCTTTGTGCCATTTTTGCTGATCACTACGCCACTACCAGAACCTCCACCGGCGATCAGAATCTTCATGCCAAAGTTGCTAAACGTGGCATAGGCAACCGCATTCTCAACTGCGGCTTTGGAGCTGGGTTCAGTCTTGTAGAGCCGCTGCAAGATCTCCCGATTCTTCTTGAGAATCTCTTCTCGCTGCTGGGCAACGGTTTTATCGCTGCCAAAGATGGAAGAAAACTGGGCAAAAGCAGGGGAATTGCCCAGCAAAAGCCCAAAAATACCTAAAAATACCAGTTTGCGCAGGGATAGCATTTATAAGTCCTTGATTTAATTGAAATATTTATAATTTAATCGGTTCAATGACATCAGAATACCAATATTTCTTTTGGCCATAGTGCTGGCTCAGAAGCCCTTAGCTCTGCTACAATTCGATGGCTTTGATTTTTAAAGCTTTTTTGTTTATTTGTTAGTTTTTTAATCGCACGACACCAGTTGGGTGAAAGCTCAGGTGATCGCAAGTAAGGAGTAGGAAAATGGCAGTTGCTGATATTAAAACGGCGGAAATCGTCAAAGACAATGCGCGCAGCGCAAACGATACGGGCAGTCCTGAAGTGCAAGTTTCATTGCTCACAGCCCGAATCAATGAATTAACCCCCCATTTCAAGGCTAACGCTAAAGACCATCACAGCCGTCGTGGCTTGTTGAAGATGGTTTCACGTCGCCGTCGCCTTTTGGATTACCTCAAAGGCAAAGACTTGGGACGCTATCGCGCACTGATTGAGAAATTAGGTCTCCGTAAGTAATTCTTATTGGTATTGCTATGCCATCTTCCTTAGGATTGTTTCTTTCTAGATTCGGTCTTAAGCAGATGGCATGTTTTTGAGTGCTTCAAGATTATTTGTATAGGGGATCGTGTCATTCCAATGGGTTTCTGAATTGCGTATTTAGAGTCTCCCTGGAATGGCATCCCTTGTAATCTTCAAACACTCCAGTGTTGTCGTGACACTGCTTTATCCCACGACAAGCGTCATGCTCATGTGAGTCTGGCGTGAACAATTTGGAGAAGATCAGAATGACTATGTTTAAAAAAGCAGTAAAGAGTTTTCAATGGGGCAATCATCAAGTAACCATGGAAACTGGCGAGATTGCTCGTCAAGCAGGTGGTGCCGTTATTGTTAACGTTGATGACACTGTTGTTATGGGTACCGTAGTTGCCTCTAAGACCGCTAAGCCAGGTCAAGACTTTTTCCCACTCACTGTTGATTATTTAGAGAAGACTTACGCAGCAGGCAAGATTCCTGGTGGTTTCTTCCGTCGTGAAGGTCGTCCATCTGAAGGCGAGACTTTGATCTCCCGTTTGATCGATCGCCCAATTCGTCCATTATTCCCTGAAGGTTTCTACAACGAAGTTCAGGTTGTAGTGCATGTGTTGTCAATCAATCCAGAAGTGCCATCGGATATCCCTGCTTTGATCGCTGCATCTGCAGCTTTGGCTGTTTCTGGTATTCCTTTCAGCGGCCCAGTCGGTGCAGCCCGTGTGGGTTACACCAATGGCCAATATTTACTGAACCCAACCCGTACTGAGCAAACTACTAGTGAGCTCGATTTGATTGTTGCTGGCACACAAGCTGCAGTATTGATGGTGGAATCAGAAGCAAATCAATTATCTGAAGAGATCATGTTGGGCGCGGTAGTGTTTGGCCATGACCAAATGCAAACTGCCATCAATGCAATTAATGATTTAGTCCGTGAAGCTGGTAAACCCGAGTGGGACTGGCAGCCTGCACCTAAAGATGAGCCATTGATCGCTAAAATCACTGCCTTGGCTGAAGGTCCATTACGTGAGGCTTATCAGATTCGCCAAAAGAGCGCTCGTTCTGAGAAGCTCAAAGCCACTACTAAAGAAGTATTGGCAAAGTTGGCGCAAGACGGTGAAGTCGATGAAGTTGTCGTTGGCAACATCATGTTCGAAATCGAAGCCAAGATTGTGCGCAGCCAGATTTTGAATGGTGAGCCACGTATTGATGGTCGTGATACTCGTACGGTTCGCCCAATTGAAATTCGTAATGGCGTATTGCCACGCACTCACGGTTCAGCATTGTTTACTCGCGGTGAAACTCAGGCGCTTGTAATTGCAACCTTGGGTACTGCACGTGACGAGCAGATCATCGACGCACTCGAAGGTGAGTACCGTGATCGCTTCATGTTCCACTACAACATGCCTCCATTTGCTACTGGTGAAACTGGTCGCGTTGGTAGCCCCAAGCGTCGCGAAATCGGTCACGGCCGTTTAGCAAAACGCGCATTGATTCCAGTATTGCCAAGCCCAGAAGACTTTGCATACAGCATTCGTGTGGTTTCAGAGATTACTGAGTCCAATGGCTCTTCCTCAATGGCTTCTGTTTGTGGTGGTTGCTTAGCCATGATGGATGCTGGTGTTCCTGTTAAGGCGCACGTTGCTGGCGTAGCAATGGGCTTGATCCTTGATGGTAATCGTTTTGCGGTCTTAACCGATATTCTCGGTGACGAAGATCACTTAGGTGATATGGACTTTAAGGTAGCTGGTACTGCTAACGGTATTACTGCTTTGCAGATGGATATCAAAGTACAAGGTATCACCAAAGAGATCATGCAAGTAGCCTTGGCGCAAGCTCAAGAAGGCCGTTTACATATTCTGAGCAAGATGCAAGAGGCGATGGGTTCAGTTCGCACTGAATTATCAGCACATGCACCACGCATGGTCAGCTTCAAGATTCATCCAGACAAGATCCGTGAAGTCATTGGCAAGGGTGGCGCAACTATTCAGGCTTTGACAAAAGAGACTGGTTGCAGCATCGACATTAAAGATGATGGAACTGTAACCATTGCATCTACTAGTGCTGAAGGCATGGCTGAAGCAAAAGCCCGTATCGAAGGCATTACTGCTGAAGCTGAAGTCGGCAAGATCTATGAAGGCCCAGTTGTGAAGTTACTCGAGTTCGGTGCTTTGGTTAATATTCTTCCTGGTAAAGATGGCTTGCTCCACATCTCTGAGATTTCTACTGAGCGTGTGAAGGAAGTGAAAGACTATTTACAAGAAGGCCAAGTTGTTCGCGTGAAACTGTTGGCTGCTGATGAGCGTGGTCGTTTACGCCTATCACTCAAAGCGGCGATGGCAGATGAGGGCGGAACGATTGAGCCCTTAGCTGGTAGCACTGCTGCTGAAGGTGCAGAAACTGCTCCAATCTCGGAAGAATCTAACTAAGTTTTTCATTCGAGGTTCGTCATGCGCGTAATGGAAATCAAAGAGTTTGGCGCACCAGAAATGCTGGTGTCTGCCACTCGCCCAGATCCTGCAGCTCCTGCTGCGGGTTCTGGCGAAGTCTTGATCCGCGTTCTCGCTGCAGGCATCAATCGTCCAGATGTGCTCCAACGCAAAGGTCACTACCCAGTGCCTGCTGGGGCATCGGATATTCCTGGCCTAGAAGTTGCTGGAGAAATTGTCGGTGGTGATTTAGCACATGCAGACAATGCCTTTGGCTTGAAGCTTGGCGATAAGGTATGTGCTTTGGTTCAGGGTGGTGGTTACGCACAATTGTGTACCGCGCCGGTTGCCCAATGTTTGCCTTACCCAAAGGGATTTTCAGATCAAGAAGCAGCTGCTTTGCCTGAAACCTTTTACACCGTGTGGAGCAATGTCTTCATGCGTGGTGAACTTTCCGAAGGTGAAACCTTGTTAGTGCAGGGTGGCTCTAGTGGTATTGGTGTGACTGCCATTTTGATTGCGAAGGCGCTCGGTCATAAAGTGTTTGTAACTGCGGGCTCAGATGAGAAGTGCGCTGCGTGTCTAAAGCTAGGTGCTGACTTAGCAATCAATTACAAAACCCAAGATTTTGTTGAAGAGATTAAAAAAGCGACGGATGGCAAAGGCGTTAACGTCGTGTTGGATATGGTTACTGGATCATATGTGCAGCGTGAGTTGGAATGTTTGGCCGATGATGGTCGCATTGTGATTATTGCGATCATGGGTGGCTCAAAAGCCGAAGTCAATACAGGACAGATTTTGCGTCGCCGTTTAACCATTACTGGCTCTACTTTGCGCCCCCGTCCCGTCTCATTTAAAAAACAAATTACCCATCAATTGCACGAGCGCATTTGGCCACTGCTCAATGCGGGCAAACTCAAACCAGTGATTTACAAAACTTTTTCACTGGAAGAGGCGGCTGATGCCCATCGCTTGATGGAGTCTTCAGAGCATGTAGGCAAAATTGTCTTAACGGTTCAATGATCTAAAGATATGCGCCCACTTATCGTTATCGCCAATTGGAAATTAAATGGCAATCTCAAGAGCAATCAGGATTGGGTGCAAGTGGTATGCCGTGGTATGGAAAAAGGTATGCCCGCTGGTCGTAAGTATGTGGTTTGCCCACCGTTTCCGTATTTGGCTCAGTGTGCTGATCTCATTCAGAATTGTTCAGCCGCCTTTTTAAGCTTAGGTGCGCAAGATGTCTCACGCCATGAAACCGGCGCCTTTACAGGTGAAGTTAGTGCGGCCATGCTCAAAGAGTTTGCATGTGCCTATGTCATTGTTGGTCACTCAGAGCGTCGCCAGATGCATGGTGAAAGCGATGGCCTTATTGCAGAAAAAGCCTTGCAGGCCCTAGATCATGGTGTCACTCCAGTCATTTGTGTTGGAGAAACTGCCGATGAGCGCAATTCTGGAAGAGAAGTAGAAATAGTACGCTCCCAAGTTGCCAAGTTGGTCTCTGTTCTACAAGATCGTTTAGCTGATTGTCTGATTGCTTACGAACCCGTTTGGGCGATTGGCACTGGCAAAGTAGCAAGTGCACAGGTTGCTCAAGATATGCATCGTGTTATTCGCTTGCAACTGGCAGAGTTTGATGAGGATGTTGCCTCGCATGTCGGGATTTTGTATGGCGGTAGCGTTAAGCCAGACAATGCGGTTGAATTGTTTGCCATGCCTGATATTGATGGCGGCTTAATTGGGGGCGCTTCATTAGATCCTCAAGAATTTCTGGCGATTTGTCAGGCATAATTTTTATTTGGAGATAAGTCATGGAATGGTTAAAGACTTTGTTGGTAGTGTTGCAGGTGGTTTCTGCTCTGGGCGTGATCTTATTGGTCCTCCTTCAGCAGGGTAAGGGCGCCGATATGGGCGCAGCTTTTGGATCGGGCGCTTCTGGCAGCTTATTTGGCGCTAGTGGTTCTGCTAATTTCCTGTCCCACACCACTGCCGTATTTGCAGCGATATTCTTTATTTGTACTTTAGGCATTACCTGGATCGGTAATCACAAGACTGCCCCTCAAAGTGTTTTGTCGGGTACCGTGGCACCCACTCAGGTTGCCCCAACAGCTCCTGTAGCGCCGGCGCAAGATCCTAGCAAACCTGCAGTACCGAAGTAATCTAAAAAGGCCTTTTTAGGTCGATTTAGGTGCTTTTAGCCCTGCATGTCTCTACTGCAATGCAGTAGAATTGATGAGTTTTGCAAGATGCCGACGTGGTGAAATTGGTAGACACGCTATCTTGAGGGGGTAGTGGCTTAGGCTGTGCGAGTTCGAGTCTCGCCGTCGGCACCAAAAAAGCAGTAAAAGTGGCTTGGAATTTGGATTAATTAATAATTTGTAACATTTTTAGGTTTTACTAGCTAATTGACTCAGGAATAACTCAGGATTACTTTGAATCTCGCTAATTACTTTCCTGTTCTGCTGTTCATCCTTGTAGGCATTGGGGTAGGTTTAGTCCCCATGTTCCTCGGAAAAATTTTGGCTCCTTCAAAGCCAGATGCTGAAAAACTGTCTCCGTATGAGTGTGGTTTCGAAGCTTTTGAAGATGCTCGCATGAAGTTCGATGTGCGCTACTACCTCATCGCAATCCTTTTTATCTTATTTGACTTAGAAACTGCCTTTTTGTTCCCCTGGGGCGTTGCTCTGCGGGACATTGGCTGGTTTGGTTACGCCTCTATGGTGACTTTCTTATTGGAATTCATTGTGGGATTTATTTATATCTGGAAGAAGGGCGCTCTCGACTGGGAGTAATCAATATGGCACTAGAAGGCGTTCTCAAAGAAGGATTTGTTACTACGACTGCTGATCAGTTAATTAACTGGACTCGTAATGGCTCCCTTTGGCCAATGACTTTTGGTTTGGCCTGTTGCGCTGTAGAGATGATGCACGCTGGTGCTTCTCGCTATGACTTGGATCGTTTTGGAGTCGTGTTCCGTCCTTCACCACGTCAGTCCGACTTAATGATTGTTGCCGGAACACTTTGCAACAAGATGGCTCCCGCTTTGCGTAAGGTCTATGACCAAATGCCTGAGCCCCGTTGGGTAATCTCGATGGGTTCTTGTGCTAATGGCGGTGGCTACTATCACAACTCCTATTCAGTAGTGCGCGGTTGCGATCGCATTGTGCCAGTCGATATTTATGTACCGGGCTGCCCACCAACTGCAGAAGCATTGATTTACGGAATTATTCAGTTGCAATCGAAAATTGCTCGCACCAGCACGATTGCACGGAAAGCTTAAGATGTCAGATCGCTTAAATCAACTTACAGCCAATCTTGAACGGGTACTTGGTACACGTGCCCAATCTATTGAGATTGCTTTGGGTGAGGTGACCGTAGTTATTGAAGCGGATAGCTATTTAGAAGCAGCGCTTATGTTGCGCGATGATCCTGCTTTAGGATTTGAGCAGCTCATTGATTTATGTGGTGTTGACTATCAAGACTTCCGTGATGGCGCTTGGTCTGGTCAGCGTTTTGCAGTTGTTACCCATCTCTTGTCTATCGCCCACAACTGGCGCTTAAGAGTGCGTGTATTTGCAGCAGATGATTCTTATCCGGTAGTTGCTTCACTTACCCCTGTATGGGCTAGTGCAAATTGGTTCGAGCGTGAAGCGTTTGATCTTTACGGCATTTTGTTTGATGGCCATGAAGATCTGCGCCGCCTCTTGACCGATTACGGTTTTATTGGTCATCCATTCCGTAAAGATTTCCCAATTACCGGTAATGTGGAAATGCGCTATGACCCAGAGCTCAAGCGTGTGGTCTATCAACCTGTCACCATTGAAGCGCGTGAGATTACTCCGCGCATTGTGCGTGAAGAGCAGTATGGAGGCCCGGTTTAAGTCATGGCACAAATTAAGAACTACACCCTCAACTTTGGCCCTCAGCATCCCGCTGCGCACGGCGTTTTACGTTTAGTGCTCGAGCTAGATGGTGAAGTCATTCAGCGTGCCGACCCCCATATCGGTTTATTGCATCGTGCCACTGAAAAACTCGCTGAGACTCGGACCTGGATTCAGAACGTTCCCTATATGGATCGTTTGGACTATGTATCGATGATGGTCAATGAGCATGCCTATGTGATGGCTATTGAAAAGCTCTTAGGTGTTGAAGTGCCAGTGCGCGCGCAATACATTCGAGTGATGTTTGATGAGTTAACCCGTTTGCTCAATCACTTGTTGTGGATTGGATGTCATGGTCTTGACGTCGGTGCGATGGCTGTCTTCTTGTATGCCTTCCGGGATCGTGAAGCCATCTTTGATATGTATGAAGCAGTCTCTGGTGCCCGTATGCATGCAGCTTACTATCGTCCAGGCGGAGTCTATCGTGATTTGCCTGAGCAAATGGCTAAGTACTCCGCATCTAAAGTACGCAGTGCTTCTGCAATTAAGCGTCTCAACGAAGACCGTAGCGGTTCCTTATTGGATTTTATTGAAGAGTTCTCGAATGGCTTTGATGCTAATGTCGACGAGTATTGCAATCTCCTGACCGATAATCGGATTTGGAAACAGCGTTTAGTTGGTATTGGTGTTGTTACACCAGAACGTGCTTTACAGCTGGGCTTTACTGGTCCGATGCTTCGCGGTTCAGGCATCGAGTGGGATTTGCGTAAGAAGCAACCTTATGAAGTTTATGACCGTCTCGACTTTGATATTCCGGTTGGCGTCAATGGCGACTCTTATGATCGTTATTTAGTGCGTATGGAAGAGATGTACCAGTCCAATCGCATCATCAAACAATGTATCGCATGGTTAAAAGCCAATCCCGGTCCGGTGTTGAGTGATAACCATAAAGTCTCTCCACCCAAGCGTGTGGACATGAAGACCAATATGGAAGAGCTGATTCATCACTTCAAACTCTTTACCGAAGGTATTCACGTTCCTGATGGAGAGGCTTATTCAGCGGTTGAGCATCCTAAGGGTGAGTTCGGTGTGTACTTGATTTCCGATGGCGCCAACAAACCATATCGAATGAAGATTCGTGCTCCCGGTTTTGTTCATTTGGCAGCGATGGATGAGATGTCCCGTGGTCATATGCTGGCTGATGCCGTCACCATTATTGGCACCCAAGATATTGTGTTCGGGGAGATTGACCGCTAATAACAGCGTGCTACAAACTTATGACTATTCTTCAACTATCCCCTCAAACAATGGCTGATATTGAGCGTAACATCGCTAAATATCCACCAGAACAAAAGCAGTCTGCAGTGATGGCAGCTTTGATTGCAGCACAAACCGAAATCGGCTGGGTTTCTGACGATGTGATTGAAACCATTGCTGAGATTTTGGGAATGCCTCGCATTGCCGTAGATGAAGTGGCGACTTTCTACAATATGTATGACACCAAGCCAGTTGGTAAATATAAGTTGGTTATCTGCACCAACTTGCCTTGCCAGTTAACTCATGGCGAGACTGCAGCGACCCATCTCAAAAAGACATTGGGTATCGGCTACAACGAGACAACCCCTTGCGGTACTTTCACCTTGAAAGAGGGTGAGTGCATGGGCGCCTGCGGTGATTCACCTGTGATGCTCGTGAATAACAAGCGGATGTGTAGTTTTATGAGTAATGAAAAGATTGATGCTCTCTTGACTGAGCTTAGCGCACAAGGGAAGTCAGCATGACCAGCTTGCACGATCGTCACATTAAGCCCCTGATTTTGGCGGGTCTCAATGGCAATAACTGGCGTATTAAGGACTATGAGAGCCGCGGCGGCTATCAACAGTTGCGCCGTATCTTGGCTGACAAAGTCACCCCAGATTCAATCATTGCTGAATTGAAGTTATCTTCTTTGCGTGGCCGTGGCGGTGCAGGTTTTCCTACTGGATTGAAGTGGAGTTTTATGCCCCGCCAGTTCCCTGGGCAGAAGTATTTAGTGTGTAACTCGGATGAAGGCGAGCCAGGGACATTTAAAGACCGCGACATCATGCGTTATAACCCCCATGCGCTTATCGAAGGCATGATCATTGGTGCCTACACGATGGGGATCTCGGTGGGTTACAACTACATCCACGGCGAAATTTGGCAAGATTACACCCGCTTTGAAGAGGCGCTAGAAGAAGCACGCGCTGCTGGTTATTTGGGTGACAAGATCATGGGCAGCGACTTCAATTTCCAGTTGCATGCTGCACCAGGTTGGGGTGCCTACATTTGTGGTGAAGAGACTGCTTTGCTTGAGTCGCTCGAAGGTAAAAAAGGTCAGCCGCGTTACAAGCCACCTTTCCCAGCGAGCTATGGTTTGTATGGCAAACCTACCACCATTAACAATACTGAAACGTTTGCAGCTGTGCCATTCATTATGGCAATTGGTGGACAAGCGTATTTGAATATGGGTAAACCCAATAATGGCGGTACAAAAATCTACTCTGTTTCTGGTGACGTGACTTACCCGGGAAATTATGAAGTGCCAATGGGCACTCCTTTTGTGGAACTTTTGAAGCTTGCTGGTGGGATGCGCGATGGCAGGGCGATTAAAGCGGTGATTCCTGGTGGATCCTCTGCGCCGGTTATTCCTGGCGCTCAGATGATGGATCTCACAATGGATTACGACAGTATTGCCAAAGCAGGCTCGATGTTAGGTTCAGGCGCAGTGATTGTGATGAACGATACCCGGTGTATGGTTCGTGCTTTATTACGTCTCTCCTATTTCTATCACGAAGAATCTTGCGGTCAGTGCACCCCATGTCGTGAAGGAACAGGTTGGTTATGGCGTATCGTGAACCGGATTGAACACGGCGAGGGTCGGCCAGAAGATTTAGATTTACTCAATGACGTAGCGGCCAATATTCAGGGTCGTACGATTTGTGCATTGGGAGATGCAGCAGCAATGCCTGTTAGAGGCATGCTGAAGCATTACATGGATGAATTTGCGTATCACGTAGAACATAAGCACTGCTTAGAATCTGCGCGGCCTTTGTAAAAGATATTGTGTACGGGACTACTTAAAGTGAGCATGGTAGAAATCGAATTAGACGGCAAGACGGTTGAGGTTCCTCAGGGTTCGATGGTGATGCACGCCGCGAATAAGTTGGGCACTTACGTTCCGCATTTCTGTTATCACAAGAAGCTCTCGATTGCTGCGAACTGCCGCATGTGTTTAGTTGAGGTGGAGAAGGCGCCTAAGCCATTACCTGCTTGTGCAACACCAGTGACACAAGGTATGAAGGTCTTCACCCATTCGGCTAAAGCAGTAGAAGCTCAACGCTCGGTAATGGAATTCTTGTTGATTAACCACCCACTCGATTGTCCTATTTGTGATCAAGGTGGTGAGTGTCAGTTGCAAGACTTGGCAGTAGGTTACGGTAAGTCAAACTCGCGTTACGAAGAAGAGAAGCGCGTAGTCTTTCACAAGAATATGGGCCCATTGATTTCAATGGAAGAGATGTCACGCTGTATTCACTGCACCCGTTGCGTTCGCTTTGGTCAAGAAATTGCCGGAGTCATGGAGTTGGGCATGATTAACCGTGGCGAGCATTCTGAGATCACTACTTTCGTTGGCCAGACTGTAGATTCAGAGTTGTCCGGCAATATGATTGATATTTGCCCGGTCGGCGCATTGACTAGCAAGCCATTCCGCTATGCTGCTCGTACCTGGGAATTGGCTCGTAAACGTTCTGTGAGCCCACATGATAGTTTGGGTAGCAATACAACAATTCAAACTAAAGCAAACAAAGTCATGCGGGTCGTTGCTTTAGAGAACGAAGCAATCAATGAATGCTGGATTAGTGACCGTGATCGCTTCTCCTATGAGGGTATTAATAGTGCAGATCGCGTGACTTCACCGATGGTGAAGCAGGGCGGTCAATGGTTGGAGACGGATTGGGAATCTGCCTTAGATTACGTCTCACGCTCACTTAAAACGATTGCAACTGAACATGGCCCACAAGCGATTGCTGCATTGGCACACCCAATCAGCAGTACGGAAGAATTGCACCTCTTGCAAAAGATTGTGCGTGGACTCGGTTCAGATCAAATTGAAACCCGTTTATTGCAATCCAATATTGAAGGCGCTGCTAAAGCACCTTGGCTCGGCATGTCGATTACCAAGCTTGATAGCTTAGATCGTGCCCTCGTGATTGGTAGTTATTTGCGTAAAGATCAGCCATTGATGGCGGCGCGTCTGCGTGCTGCTGCTAAGCGTGGTCTTGCCTTACACCGTATCGACGCGGGTGGTGATGACTGGTTGATTTCAGCGCTAAGGAGTTTAGCTGTAAAGCCCAGTGCTTGGGTGAATAGTCTTGGTGAAGTTGCTTTAGCAGTTGCAAAAGCAAAGTCTGCTTCAGCTCCAGCTGGTGTTGCTGCTAGCATTTCTCCTGCGGCCCAAGCGATTGCCGATAGTCTTTTATCCGGCCAGTCCAGTGCTGTATTCCTGGGCTCGGCTGCCATAGCGCATCCAAACGCATCTGATTTGCATGTGTTGGCACAATTTATTGCCCAGCAAACTGGCGCTACTTTTGGTTTCTTGCCTGTAGGTGGCAATGCCGTTGGTGCAAGCTTGGTTAAGGCTAATGGTGCTGGTATTAATTCTGTTCTATCCGGTGAGCGCCGCGCAGTGATTCTCATGAATCTCGAGCCCACTCGTGATTTAGCTAATCCCGAGCAAGCTAAAGCTGCTTTGGCTAAAGCCAATACCGTGATCGCATTGACTGCATTCACAAGCCCCGATTTGCTAGAGACTGCTGATGTGATTCTGCCTATTAGCGCCTTCACTGAAACAGTCGCCACTTTCGTGAATGCGGAAGGTAGTGCACAAACGATTCAGCCAGCAGTCAAACCTTTGGGTGATTCACGTCCAGGCTGGAAAGTGCTACGCGTGCTTGGTGGCTTGCTTGGCTTAGATGGTTTCTTATTCAATATGCCTGAAGAAGTCTTGGGCGATGCTTTGGGTGAGAGCTTTGTGGACAATCTCAATAATCAGTTCACTGGATCTCCTGTTATATCAAGCGGAAATATTTC
The DNA here is from genome assembly GCF_003261235.1 of Polynucleobacter paneuropaeus. Classification (NCBI taxonomy): domain Bacteria; kingdom Pseudomonadati; phylum Pseudomonadota; class Betaproteobacteria; order Burkholderiales; family Burkholderiaceae; genus Polynucleobacter; species Polynucleobacter paneuropaeus. The sequence continues at coordinate 722,426 of NZ_CP030085.1, forward strand.
TCCTGCAAATGTTTTTGAGCGGGTGTCTGATGTCAATATTTATGCAGTGGATCCGATTGTTCGTCGTGCGCCAGCCTTGCAACGCACTAGCGATGCAAAACGGGGTAATCAAGTTGGTCTGAATCAGGCTGCGATGAATGAGCTAGGCCTTAAAGAGGGTGATCTAGTTTCCATTGCCCAAGGCAATTTGTCGACACAACTGTCCGTTACGCTGGAAGCAAACTTAGCCGCTGGGGCAGCTCGCGTCTCTGCTGGTACCTCAGCTAGCGCTCAGTTAGGCGCTATGTTTGGTTCGATTACTTTGAGTAAGGTCTAAGAAATGGCGGATTTCTTAAATCTCGTAACTACTCAAGGACAAGCCATTTTTGGTTCCTTGTGGCCATTAGTTTGGGCCTTGGTACGCATTGTCATTATTGTTCTGCCAATGTTTGGTGCGGTTGCTTATCTGACCCTCTGGGAAAGAAAGCTCATCGGTTGGATGCACATCCGTCTTGGACCTAATCGAGTTGGTCCTTTAGGTTTATTGCAACCGATTGCTGATGCTCTCAAGCTCTTGATGAAAGAGATCATTTCTCCTGCACAAGCAAGCAAGGTGCTCTACATCATTGCACCAGTGATGGTAATCATGCCGGCTTTTGCTGCTTGGGCTGTGATTCCTTTCCAGGCAAAAATGGTCCTATCTGATGTCAATGCAGGCTTGCTGTATGTGATGGCGATTTCCTCCATTGGCGTTTATGGCGTCATTCTGGCTGGCTGGTCATCAAACTCAAAATATCCATTCTTGGGCGCGATGCGAGCATCTGCTCAGATGATCTCTTATGAGATTGCCATGGGCTTTGCCTTGGTAACCGTCTTGTTAACTTCTGGCTCTTTAAATTTGAGCACGATTGTTGAATCTCAAAATCAAGGTTATTTCGCCAGCATGGGCCTGAACTTCCTCTCCTGGAACTGGTTGCCTTTATTACCAATGTTTGTGATCTACTTTATTTCCGGCGTGGCTGAGACTAATCGCCACCCATTCGACGTAGTTGAAGGGGAGTCGGAAATTGTTGCGGGCCATATGGTCGAGTACTCGGGTATGGCTTTTGCGATGTTCTTCTTGGCTGAATACGCCAATATGATTTTGATCGCTGCCTTAGCATCCACGATGTTCTTGGGTGGCTGGTTGCCGATTGTGGATTTGCCAATCTTGCGTGATATTCCTGGCTTCTTCTGGTTATTTGCTAAGACCTTCTTCCTCTTGTCTTGTGTGATTTGGTTGCGGGCTACTTTGCCTCGCTATCGCTATGACCAGATCATGCGTTTGGGCTGGAAGATTTTTATTCCCATCTCCGTATTTTGGGTCATGGTTGTTGGTGCCTGGGTGGTATCGCCTTGGAATATTTGGAAATAGGTAAAGACGATGATTAAGAAAATCAACCAATTTCTCAATAGCTTGATGCTCAAAGACATTTTGACTGGTATGTCGATTACCGGTCGCTATCTCTTTAAGCCCAAGATTACGATTCAGTATCCAGAAGAGAAAACACCTCAGTCTCCACGCTTCCGCGGCTTACATGCTCTGCGTCGTTATGAGAACGGGGAAGAGCGTTGTATTGGTTGTAAATTGTGTGAGGCGGTTTGTCCTGCCTACGCCATAACGATTGAAACCGCTGAGCGCGACGACGGCACACGTCGTACCAGTCGCTATGACATTGACCTTACTAAATGTATCTTCTGTGGCTTTTGCGAAGAAGCTTGCCCAGTCGATGCGATTGTCGAGACCAATATTTTTGAATATTTTGGCGATAAGCGGGGTGACCTCTATTTTACGAAAGAGATGCTGCTGGCAGTAGGCGACAAGTATGAAAAAGATATTGCAGTTAACCGTGCAGCTGATGCACCTTACCGTTAATCGAATCGAGCCATAGCCCCATGACATTCGATACCTCCACAATCTTCTCGGTTTTCTTCTACGCCTTTGCAGGCTTATTGGTTATTTCTGCTTTGCGTGTGATTACTGCGCGTAACCCAGTTCACGCTGCCTTATTTCTGGTGCTGGCTTTCTTCTGCGCTTCAGGCTTGTGGATGTTGCTCAAAGCGGAGTTTCTCAGTTTGGCTTTGATCTTGGTTTATGTAGGCGCGGTGATGGTGCTGTTCCTATTCGTGGTGATGATGCTCGATCTGGATCTGGAGCACTTACGTCGTGACTTTAAGAAGTATTTGCCAGTCGCATTCTTAATGGGTGCGGTGATTGTGCTCGAGCTATCGATTGTCTTGATTCGTAGCTTTATTGGTACTAGTTCACCCGTGCAGCCCATGCTGGAAGAATCTACCATGAGCAATACTAAGGCTCTGGGTATGTTGATCTTCGTTGATTATGTCTATGCCTTTGAAGTCGCTGGCGTCATTTTATTGGTTGCTATCATTGCTGCCGTTGCATTGACCTTGCGTAATCGTAAGGATGCGAAAGCCCAGAACGTAGCTGAGCAAATTAATGTCAAAGCTTCAGACCGGATGCGGATCGTCAAAATGGATACCGATATGGCTGCGAAGCAAGATGCCCGGGGAGAAAAGAAATGACTGTAACCCTGGCGCACTACCTTGTACTGAGCGCAATTTTGTTTGCGACGAGCGTGATTGGTATTTTCCTCAATCGCAAGAACGTGATTGTTCTATTGATGGCGATCGAACTCATGCTGCTCTCAGTCAATTTAAACTTTGTTGCCTTCTCCCATTACTTGGGTGATATGGCAGGTCAAGTATTCGTATTTTTCATTCTGACCGTGGCCGCTGCTGAAGCAGCGATTGGTTTAGCAATTTTGGTTGTACTCTTCCGTAAGGTAGATACGATCAATGCTGAAGACCTTGACCACCTAAAAGGCTAGTCATGCAATTTACCCTAACCCTTCCCGTTCTTTGCGCTGTGCCTTTGGCACCACTGATTGGTTCTGCCATTGCTGGCTTCTTCGGTACTAAATTGGGCGGTGAGCGCATTGGTCACGGAGCCTGTCAGTTTGTCACCATCTTGGGCGTGATGATTGCCTTTGTCCTGTCATGCTTTGTACTAGTTCAGGTCATGGATGGTTTTTACTTCAATGGCACCGTTTATCACTGGATGCAATTGGGTGAGCTCAACCTCGACATTGGTTTCTTAATCGATCCATTGACCGCCACCATGATGTGTGTGGTGACCTTTGTGTCTTTAATGGTCCATATCTACACCATTGGGTACATGGCGGGTGAGGAGGGTTATAACCGCTTCTTCTCTTACATTTCTTTATTTACCTTTGCCATGCTGATGCTGGTCATGAGCAATAACCTCTTGCAACTCTTCTTCGGTTGGGAAGCGGTAGGCGTTGTTTCTTATCTCTTGATTGGTTTCTACTTTGAGCGCCAGTCCGCTGTGTTTGCCAATATGAAGGCTTTCTTAGTCAACCGCGTTGGTGACTTTGGTTTCATTCTCGGTATTGGATTGTTGTTGGCTAGTACTGGCTCAATGCAGTACGACGTGATCTTTGCCCAAAACACAGCATTAGCAGCACAAAGTTTGCCTGGTACTGGCTGGAACTTAGTCACGGTTGCTTGTATCTGCTTGTTTATCGGTGCCATGGGTAAATCAGCCCAGTTCCCACTGCATGTTTGGTTGCCTGATTCCATGGAAGGTCCAACCCCAATTTCTGCTTTGATTCATGCCGCAACCATGGTGACCGCCGGTATCTTTATGGTGGCACGGATGTCGCCACTCTTTGAGCTGTCTGATGTCGCCTTGAGCTTTATTTTGGTGATTGGATCGATTACTGCGCTCTTTATGGGCTTCCTCGGCATTGTGCAAAACGATATCAAGCGGGTAGTAGCGTATTCCACTTTGTCTCAACTGGGTTACATGACCGTAGCATTGGGTGTTTCTGCTTACCCAGTAGCGATTTTCCATCTGATGACCCACGCTTTCTTTAAGGCATTGTTATTCCTTGCTGCTGGTAGCGTGATTTTGGGAATGCATCATGAGCAAGATATGCGCAAGATGGGTGGTCTGTGGAAGTACATGCCAATCACTTGCTTGATGATGCTTTTAGGTAACCTGGCATTAATCGGCACACCATTCTTCTCTGGCTTCTATTCAAAAGACTCGATTATTGAGGCTGTTGCGGCAAGCCATATTCCTGGATCGGGCTTTGCGTACTTTGCTGTCATGGCTAGCGTGTTTGTTACTGCCTTATATTCTTTCCGTCTCTACTTCTATGTATTCCACGGCAAGGCTCGCTGGGGCCATGCAGATTCTCATGCACACGATCACCATCACGCAGAAGAGGGTGATGATCACGCTCACCATGGTCTTGCCCCAGGTGAGAAGCCCCACGAATCTCCTTTGGTTGTGACTTTGCCATTGATTCTGCTAGCGATTCCTTCAGTCATTATTGGTTTCTACACTATTGAACCCATGCTATTCGGCACTTTCTTTGGTGACTCTATTTTTGTTGATATCAGTAAGCATCCAGCCATGATGGAATTGGCTGAAGAGTTCCATGGCCCGATTGCCATGGCATTGCATGCCTTTACCTCACCAGTGCTCTTATTGGTTGCGCTAGGAGTGCTATCTGCAGCGATTGGTTATTTGTGGGCAACCAAGTTGCCAGAGAAGTTTGCTCAGGCTCTCGCACCAATCAAGGTATTACTTGACAACAAGTATTACCTAGATGCCTTCAACCAAGCCTTCTTTGCTAAAGGACTACTATGGATTGGCGGCATCTTGTGGCATCGTGGTGATCAAAAGATCATCGATGGGTTCGTGGTCAATGGCAGTGCCCATGCTATAGGACGCTTTGCTGGTGTGATTCGCCATTTGCAATCCGGTTATCTCTATCACTATGCCTTTGCAATGATTGCAGGCTTAGCGGTATTGCTGGCTTGGGTTTTGTACGCTTACCTGCCTTTTGTTCGCTAGGCCTTTGTTACTTAAGTAGCCATCATGATTCTTTCCTTCGCCATCTGGATCCCGATTTTCTTTGGACTCATCATCTTGTTTTATGGGTCTGAGCATCCTAATGCCGGTGTGCGTTGGCTTGCCCTGATTGGATCGATCATTGGTTTTATTGCAACCCTGCCTTTGATTTTGCAATTTGACATTGCTAATCCTGGCATGCAATTTGTGCAGAACATCCCTTGGATTCCCCGTTATGACATTAACTACCACTTAGGGGTTGATGGCATTTCTGTTTGGTTCATTGTTCTGACCGCTTTCATCAATATCTTTGTGGTGATTGCTGCTTGGGAAGTCATTGATAAGAAGGTATCGCAGTACATGGCTTCTTTCCTGATCCTTTCTGGATTGATGATTGGCGTCTTTGCTGCACTTGATGCATTACTGTTCTATGTTTTCTTTGAAGCTACCCTGATTCCGATGTACATCATTATTGGTGTGTGGGGTGGTCATAACCGGATCTATGCGGCTTTCAAATTCTTCCTGTACACCTTGCTGGGTTCTTTATTGACCTTGATCGCGATGCTGTATCTGTATAACGCGACCAATACCTTTGACATCTTGACTTGGCAAAAAGCCCCTTTGGATATCGTAGAACAAGTACTGATTTTCTTTGCCTTTTTTATGGCTTTCGCTGTGAAGGTGCCCATGTGGCCACTACATACTTGGTTGCCTGATGTGCACGTTGAGGCACCTACGGGTGGCTCGGTAGTCTTGGCAGCAATCATGTTGAAGCTGGGTGCTTATGGTTTCTTGCGTTTCTCTTTACCCATTGCTCCAGATGCTAGCCAATACCTCGGTCCCTTCATCATCTTCTTGTCTTTAGTAGCAGTGATTTATGTTGGAACAGTAGCTCTAGTCCAAAAGGATATGAAAAAACTGGTGGCCTATTCATCAGTGGCCCACATGGGCTTTGTTACTCTGGGCTTCTTCCTCTTCAGCCCCTTGGGCGTGGAGGGCGGTATTGTTCAAATGATCTCGCACGGTTTCGTATCCGGCGCGATGTTCCTCTCCATTGGTGTGCTGTATGACCGCATGCACACCCGTCAAATTGCGGATTACGGCGGCGTGGTCCATAAGATGCCAGCCTTTACTGCATTTGCGGTTCTAATGGCGATGGCCAACTGTGGCTTACCAGCGACTTCTGGTTTCGTGGGGGAGTTCATGGTGATTCTGGCTGCAGTCGATTACGACTTCCTGATCGGCATCTTGTCAGCCACTGCTTTGATTTTGGGCGCAGCGTATTCTCTATGGATGGTCAAGCGCGTATTTTTTGGTGCAATCCACAACAAACACGTTGAGGAGCTGAAAGATCTCAATGCCCGCGAGTATTTCATGATGGCTGTGTTGACAATCTGCGTATTGGGCATGGGCGTCTATCCCAAGCCTTTTACCGATATTATTCATCCCGCTGTGATTAATCTGCTGCAGCATGTTGCTGTTAGCAAAATCTGAGTAAAAGCACATGCAAGCCTTTGACCTTTTTGCCATCCTGCCTGAACTTGTACTGCTAGTTGTTACCTGCGTACTTCTGGTTGCCAGTGTTTATGTTCGAGAGCGACAGCCAGCCAAAGCTGGATTAGAACAAGATATTTTCCACACCCCACGCGGCGTGGGATTTGTCTATTTCTTCACCATGATTTTGCTGGCCTACTTAGCCATTGTTTTTGCCAGCCGCATTAGCGATGTCTCACTCGTGGCTATGAATGGTTTATTCCAGTCAGATCCATTCTCTAATCTCCTCAAAGCCTGCTCTTGCGGCGCTGTCTTGATCAGCTTGATCTACTCTAAGCAGTATTTGATAGATCGAGGCATGTTCCGCCCTGACTTTATTGTTCTGAGTCTGTTAGCTTTGCTTGGTCAATTGGTCTTGATTTCAGGTTCCAATCTCTTGACTCTTTATCTCGGTCTTGAGTTAATGGCTTTGCCCACCTACGCCCTGGTAGCAATGCGCCACAATAGTGAAAAGAGTGTCGAGGCCGCAATTAAGTATTTCATCTTGGGCGCATTGGCTTCCGGTTTCTTGCTCTACGGAATGTCTATGCTCTACGGAGTCACAGGATCACTCGATCTCATTGAGATCTTTAAAACGGTAGCTGATCCCCGTGTAAATCACTTAGTGATGGCCTTTGGTCTCGTCTTTATTGTTGCTGGTTTAGCCTTTAAGTTAGGGGTAGTGCCGTTTCATATGTGGGTACCTGATGTGTATCAAGGTGCCCCAACTGCGGTAACTCTGATGATTGCTGCAGCCCCCAAGATTGCAGCTTTTGGATTGTTATTCCGCTTATTGGTGAATACCTTGTTGCCACTCTTGGGTGACTGGCAACCCATGTTGGTACTATTATCCATTCTGTCCTTGGTTGTTGGTAACGTCACAGCGATTGCGCAAACCAATGTCAAGCGCATGTTGGCCTACTCAGCGATTGCGCAAATGGGCTTTGTGATGCTCGGTATGCTTTCGGTGTTTGATGATCATGCATTTAGTGCCTCAACCTATTACGTTATTACCTATGTCTTAACCACGCTGGGTAGCTTCGGTTTATTGATATTGCTGTCACGTAAAGGTTACGACTGTGAAACCTTGGATGGCTTAAAGGGCTTAAATAAGAAACATCCCTGGTTTGCCTTTATTGGTCTAGTCATGATGTTCTCCTTAGCGGGTATTCCTCCAACAGTAGGCTTTGCGGCGAAGCTGTCCGTACTTGAGGCTTTGGTCGATGCGCAGCATACTTTCATCGCAATCATCGCGGTGATCGCCTCCTTGATTGGCGCTTTCTACTATTTGCGGGTAGTGAAGGTCATGTACTTTGATGAACCTTTGCATGAGACCACTGTATCAGGATCCACCTTTGCTAAAGGACTCTTGAGTCTCAATTGCATTCTGGTGCTGGTCTTGGGTATCTTCCCAGGCGGCCTGATGGCGACTTGCCTCGACGCAATGCGTCGCACATTATTAGGCTCTTAAGCCCTCGCTGAGGTCCTACCATGACCGAAAAATCGCTTCACGACTTACCCCCAGGTGATCAGCATCTTCGTGAAGAGAGAATCTCAGGCGAAGATATTTACGGTGGTATTTTCCTGAACATGAAGCGCGATCGGGTTAGCTTACCCGATGGCCAAGAAGCGGTGCGAGAGTATTTGACCCACCCTGGTGCCGTCGCTATTTTGGCACTCCTGGATGATGGTCGCATTCTATTGGAGCGTCAGTACCGTTACCCCATCGCTAAAGTCTGCATGGAGATCCCAGCTGGCAAATTAGATCCCAATGAAGATCCATTGGTTTGTGCGCAAAGAGAGCTCGAAGAAGAAACAGGTTACTCTGCTAGTAAGTGGAGCTATATCCGCCGGATTCACCCGGTGATTTCGTATTCAACGGAGTTCATTGATATCTATTTGGCCGAAGGTCTGCAAGCTGGTAAGAGTCGCTTAGATGAGGAAGAGTTTCTCGATGTCTTTGCTGCCCCTTTGGATGAAATCTTAGCCTGGGTAGAGCAGGGCGTCATTACCGACGTCAAGACAACCATTGCAATTTATTGGTTAGATCGCTATCGCCGTAATCTGGTTAAACCCAGCGCCCTGGGTTCTTAAGCCAGTCCTGCATAAACCCGATAAAATAGGGGTATTGAATTTGGCATATTTGCCCCCATTTAGGTTTTATGAAAGTCTACAATTTATCCTGCCCCTTAGATCATCGCTTTGAGGGTTGGTTTGCGTCTGAAGCGGACTGCGTCTCCCAACAAGCCAATGGCATCCTAGCTTGTCCTTTATGCGATAGCACCGAGATAGTTCGGATGCCTTCTGCGCCGCATATCGCCAAATCTAGCTCAAGCCCCGGTACAGCACTGGTTAATGCTCCTCAAGCTTCTATAACTCCACAAGGAAGCATTAGTGGTGATGTATTAGCATTAGCCGGTAACGATCACTCTCAATTGGAAGCTCAAGTCCAAGCGACTTTCCTTAAGGGAATGCGTGAGCTGATGGGGCGCTCTGAGGATGTGGGTTCTGCATTTGCAGAAGAGGCCAGAAAAATGCACTATAAAGAATCTCCTGAGCGTAGCATCCGTGGTCAAACGACTTTGGATGAAGCTGAGGCTTTGCGCGATGAAGGCATTGAAGTCATGGCGATGCCATTATTGCCTGCATTCAAAGATACTTTGCAATAGATTGCATGCTGCTTCATTGAGGATAAAAAATAGCGATCCGAAGATCGCTATTTTTATGGCTACCGTATCAACTCGCTTACTTCGAAGTCGGCATCACAAACTCTGCACCTTTGTCGATACTTTCAGGCCAGCGCTGCATCACGCTCTTTTGCTTTGTATAGAAGCGAACACCTTCTTTACCGTAGGCATGCATATCCCCAAAGAGGGATTTTTTCCAACCACCAAAGCCATGCCATGCCATCGGCACAGGAATAGGTACGTTGATGCCTACCATGCCGACTTGAACGCGGCGTGCAAACTCACGGGCGATATTGCCGTCACTGGTGAAGCAGGCTACGCCGTTACCGTATTCGCAGGAGTTGACTAGGTTCAAGGCGTCGGTAAAGTTCGCTACGCGCAAGCATGAGAGAACTGGCCCAAAGATCTCCTCGAGATAAATCTTCATATCGGGCGTCACGTTATCAAATAAAGTGCCGCCGATGAAGAAGCCATTCTCATGGCCTGGGACTTTGAGACCGCGACCATCCACCAATAATTTAGCGCCAGAGGCAACGCCACTCTCGATGTAACCAGTAATTCTATCGAGCGCTACTTTAGTAACGATTGGACCCATTTCAGCGTCAAGCTCCATGCCATTCTTAACCTTCAGGGTCTTGGTACGCTCAATCAGTTTAGGCATGATCTTGTCAGCAGCAGTACCAACTAAGACTGCTACTGAGATCGCCATGCAGCGTTCACCAGCAGAGCCATAGGCCGCGCCAATGAGAGCGTCAATTGCTTTGTCCATGTCGGCATCCGGCATGATCACCATGTGATTCTTGGCGCCACCCAATGCTTGTGAGCGTTTGCCAAAATGTGCACAGCGCTCATAAATGTAATTAGCAATCGGGGTTGAACCGACGAAGCTGACTGCCTTAACGTCTGGGTTCTCAATCAAAGCATCAACGGCTTCTTTGTCGCCTTGCACCACATTAAATACCCCATCAGGCAAGCCCGCTTCTTTGAGGAGCTTAGCCATTAATAAGGCAGGGGAAGGGTCAGTTGGGCTAGGCTTGAGGATAAAGGTGTTGCCACAGGCGATTGCGACTGGGAACATCCACATGGGAACCATGACGGGGAAGTTAAAAGGCGTAATGCCGGCTACAACACCCAAAGGTTGGCGCATCACCCAGTTATCAATCCCAGTCGAAACTTGTTCGGTGTAATCACCCTTGAGCAGCTCAGGAATGCCAGTCGCAAATTCCACGATCTCGATCCCGCGGGTTACTTCACCTTGAGCATCGGTAAATACTTTCCCATGCTCAGCAGTGATCATGGCAGCTAGTTCATCGCGATGGGCATTAAGGAGCTCCAAATACTTGAACATAATCCGTGCGCGGCGCAAAGGGGAGGTCTGGCCCCAGGTCTGAAATGCGGTCTCAGCAAGGGCCACAGCCGCATCAACATCCTTACGACTGGCCAAGGCAACCCGACGGGCTACCGAGCCGGTAGAGGGGTTGTAGACGTCTGCAAAGCGACCATCTTGAGGGGTGACGATCTTGCCGCCAACATAATGGCCAACATCTTCTTTAGATTCAAAGGCTTGTGGTGCATTCTTCATAATGTGTATTTCGTAAACTTAGGGGTTTGTCGGCAAAAAGAGGGTTTCCAGAGTCGTGGGGATCACGAAAGAGGGTCTCCTTTATTCTTGTTTTAGGTATTCTATCGCTTTCGCTGTTTTAAGTCTGATAACCCCATTTTTTGCACTTTAAGGCCCTTATGAGCTTGCTTTTTTCCAGCTACACCTTGCCCTCTCCCAAAGGCCCTCTAAACCTCGCTAACCGCATTGTCGTTGCACCGATGTGCCAGTATTCAGCTCTTAATGGAGAGGCAACAGACTGGCATTTAATGCACTGGGGCAATCTCTTAAATAGCGGGGCTGGTCTATTCATTATTGAGGCTACGGGAGTGACTCCTGAGGGACGCATTACGCCGGCATGTCTAGGTTTGTGGGATGACCGTACCGAAGCAGCGCTAAAAGATAAACTCAGTCGGGCTCGTAAGTTGGCTCCTGCCATTCCGGTATTTATTCAGTTAGCACATGCGGGTCGCAAGGCTTCGAGTGCAACGCCATGGGATGGCGGACAACTCTTGGCAGTAGATCAGGGTGGCTGGGAAACCGAAGCCCCATCCGCTATTGCTCAACTGGAAGGAGAGCGTTTGCCGCATGAGCTCTCCAAAGATGAACTCAAAGAAATGATTCAGTCATTTGTGACTGCGGCAACTCGCGCAGCTCGCATTGGCATTCAAGGGGTTGAATTGCATGGCGCACATGGCTACTTGCTACATCAATTTTTATCTCCCATTGCCAATCAACGCAGTGATGAATACGGTGGATCTTTTGAGAATCGTATTCGTTTTCCACTAGAGTTATTCAAAGCAGTCAGAGCAAGCTACTCTGGCGTACTCGGAATTCGGATTTCAGCACATGATTGGGTTGAGGGTGGTTGGACCCCAGAAGAAACCGCCCAGTTCGCTGTGCAACTTAAAGCGATTGGCTGTGACTACGTGCACATCTCTTCTGGCGGAATTTCCCCATTGCAAAAGATTGCGATTGGACCCAAGTATCAAATACCGTTTGCCAAGATCGTTAAAGAAAAATCGGGCTTACCAACCATGGCGGTAGGCTTAATTACTGACCCTCATCAAGCAGAAGAGATCTTGCAAGATGGAGATGCTGATCTAGTTGCTTTGGCTAGAGCTTTCCTTTACAAACCCCGTTGGGGCTGGGAGGCTGCTGCAGCGCTCGGTGCCACTGTAGTTGCTAATGAGCGTTATTGGCGTTGTTTACCTCGTGAAGCTCAAGCCGTCTTTGGTGGCGTGAAAATAGGACAACGCTAAAGATGAAGGCAGAATCAAAGCAACATGCTGTCCGCGAGTCCTGGTTACAAGACGCAGTCAGGCATTTAGAGCCCGTATTTTCTAAAGCGGGTTATGCGATACCACCCGTGAGAGTCTCCTGCGGCTTTCCGGCTTCGAGTAGTCCGCGCACAACTTTAGGTCAGTGCTGGCCACGTGAACGATCTGGTGGTGGTGTCAATGAAATCTTCATCTCCCCAAAACTCGATGACCCAGTGCAATTGTTGGATACCTTGGTGCATGAGTTATGCCACGCAGTCGATGACTGTTTTAGTGGTCATGGAGAGGATTTCAAAGGCATTGCTCAAACTGTGGGGCTTGAAGGCCCAGCCAGAATGGCGCACGCAACTGAAGAGCTGATGGTCAAACTCTCCATGATTAGTCAAGAACTCGGCCCTTATCCACACCAAGCGATTGTGTTTCCACCGCCGCGTCCCAGTAATGCCAGTCGCAGCAAGGCTAAGTGCGCACAATGTGGGTACGAGGTGACCTTGCTCAAGCGCTGGGCTAGCTATGGCGCACCCATTTGCCCCAAAGACAATCTACGGATGCAAGAATTTGCTTCTGAGACAATTGAGAATACGACTGAGCACGACACTGAGAGCGTAGAGCGGGGTATTAAGACCAGTGTCGACGACATTCGTCGGGCGATTAGCTAAGCTTTATCACTAGTAAAATAAATCAACATAACCAACTAATAGACAAAACTGATGAACTCAAAAAAGATTTTCAAGAACCCTAAAATTGCAGTGATTGCAGGTGATGGTATTGGTAAAGAAGTGATGCCAGAAGGGGTGCGTGCTCTTGAGGTGGCGAATAGTAAATTTGGTATCGGTATGCAATTCGACCATTTTGATTTTGCTAGCTGTGATTATTACCAAAAGCACGGCAAGATGATGCCTGACAATTGGTTTGAAACCTTGATGCAATACGATGCCATTTTCTTTGGTGCTGTCGGTATGCCAAACATCATTCCTGACCACGTATCGTTGTGGGGAAGTTTGATTCAGTTCCGTAGAGGTTTTGATCAATACGTTAACTTACGTCCTGTGCGTCTTTTACCCGGCGTACCTTGCCCCTTGGCGAATCGTAAGCCAGGTGATATCGATTTCTTCGTTGTACGTGAGAACACAGAAGGTGAGTACTCGAGCGTGGGCGGAAAAATGTTCCCTGATACCGATCGTGAGTTCGTAGTTCAGGAGTCTGTATTTACCCGTTACGGTGTAGATCGTATTTTGAAGTACGCATATGATTTGGCGCAGAGTCGTCCTAAGAAGCACCTCACCTCAGCTACCAAATCTAACGGTATTGCCATTACGATGCCTTATTGGGATGAGCGTGTTGAAGCTATGGCTAAGCACTATGCCGATGTTAAAACTGATAAGTACCACATCGATATTTTGACGGCACAGTTTGTTATGAACCCTGATCGTTTTGATGTGGTGGTTGCAAGTAATCTCTTTGGCGATATCTTGTCCGATCTAGGTCCTGCTTGTACCGGCACGATTGCGGTTGCACCATCGGGCAGTATTAATCCTGAAGGGAAGTTCCCATCTTTGTTTGAGCCTGTTCATGGTTCAGCACCCGATATCTACGGCAAGATGATTGCCAATCCCATTGGACAAATTTGGAGTGGTTCAATGATGCTAGATCACCTCGGATATCCAGAGGCTGGCAAAGCGATCTTTACTGCGATTGAGAAAGTCCTCGCAGCTGGACCCAAGAACTCACCTTTAACACCGGATTTGGGCGGGACAGCTAAGACGGATGATCTTGGTAAGGCAATCGCTGCAGCGATTTAAGCACTCCAGACGGGATCTTTTTTGCTAGCCTTGGCAATGTCTGCCAAGATTTGCTCATGTGCTTTGCAGTCTTCTGCACTAGCAGCCATTAGCTTGAGCTTGGTAGGTAGCGCCTTAGGCTGGCCAGCAGCATCGTGATTGACCGTATAGTCAATCAGATCAATGGTGAGGTCCTCTTGACCCCGAGTCATTGCCAAATAGACCTCGGCAAGTAATTGCGCATCCAATAAAGCACCATGTAGAGTGCGGTGCTCATTACTAATCGAAAAACGTTCGCAGAGAGCATCTAGAGAGTTGCGTTTACCTGGAAACATTTGCCGAGCATCGAGTAGGGTGTCGGTAATCTTGGAGGCTAGGTTTCTAAAAGGGGGTCTCTTAAGTAAGGCAAATTCGTTATCTAAGAAGCCCAAGTCAAACGCTGCATTATGAATGACGATCTCAGCACCATCGACAAACTCTATTAGCTGCTCAACAATATTGCCAAAGACTGGCTTGTCAGATAGAAATTCTCTTGAAAGTCCGTGAACAGCAAAAGCACCTGCATCAATATCGCGTTCAGGATTGATGTAATGATGAAAGGTCCGATCCGTTAATCGTCGACCGACCATCTCAATACAGCCGATTTCAATAATGCGGTCACCAGTAGCAGGATTTAATCCGGTTGTTTCGGTATCGAGAATGACTTGACGCATATTAGGTGCCCTCTAAGACGGATTCTGGAATTTCCATAGGCCCATTTCCTGCATATTTATCCAAGTAGAGATAAATTACGGGCGTAATAATCAAGGTCACAAATTGAGAGAAGATTAAGCCCCCTGCAACCGTAATGCCTAATGGCTGACGAAGCTCAGCGCCTGCACCTAAACCAAAAGCAATAGGTATAGCGCCCATCAAAGCTGCAAAGGTGGTCATCATGATGGGGCGGAAGCGCAAGATACAAGCTTCTCGAATCGCCTTTTCGGGAGTCATGCCTTGACCCCGTTGCGCCTGCAGAGCAAAGTCGATCATCAAAATCGCATTCTTCTTCACAATACCAATCAAGAGCAAGATGCCAATCGAGGCGATCACGGTGAGCTCAAAGCCAAATAGACGCAAAGACAAGATCGCTCCAATCGCGGCAGATGGCAAGCCCGCAAGAATAGTCAGTGGATGGATGTAGCTTTCGTATAAAACACCAAGAATGATGTAAATCACACCCAGTGCCGCCAAAAGTAAAATCATTTGCCCAGATTGGTTGCTCTTAAAAACCGCGGCATCACCACCATAGCTGGTAATGATGGAAGAGGGAAGGCCGATCTCTGTGCAATAGGATTCAATTTTCTTAGTTGCATCGCCCAAGAACACATCCGGTGCCAAGTTAAATGACAAGGTCACCGCCGGAATTTGTCCCTGGTGGTTCACAGCAGTGGGGCCTACTTTACGAACAAAGCTAGCTACGCTGGACAGGGGTACCAATTTATCAGTAGCTCGGCCACGTACATAAATCTTATTGAGATCGGTTTCGTATTGACGGTCTTCAGCCGCTGTTTCTAAGATAGCGTAGTAGGTATTGACTGGTGTATAGATAGTCGACACCTGACGCTCGCCAAATGAAGAGTAAAGTGCCGTCCGAATGTCGGCAATCGTCACACCAGCGTTGGCAGCCTTTTCTCGATTGATTTCAATTTGAATACCTAAGCCCTTTAGTTGAGAGTCACTAGTGACATCCCTAAAGATTGGATCGGCTTTCATTTTCTGCATGAGCTTGTCGGCCCATTCATTTACACCCTCAAAGCCAACACTTTGCAAAGTAAATTGATAGCGACTCTTACTGCTCTTGCCTCCCAGCTGAAGATTTTGGGTAGGGCGCATATAGACTTGAAGGCCAGGCAATTCTCTAAACTTGGCGCGTAAGCCTTCCATAACTTGTGCCATCTTTTGGCGATCTGCCTTAGGCTTAAGAATGATAAAGATGCGACCTGTATTAGAGCCTGAGCTAGCACCTCCACCGATAACTGAGATTGAGCTATCGACGTTAGGATCATTGTTAACGATCGCAGCCGCTTGATCTTGTAATGCCAGCATCGCAGTAAATGAGATGTCCTCTGAAGCCTCGGTGGTAGCAAAAATTTGCCCAATATCTTCCTCTGGGAAGAAGCCCTTAGGGGTGTAGATGAATAAAACAATCGTGATTACGAAGGTAGAAATGGCGCCCCATAATACTCGCTTACGGTTTCTCAGTGCCATATCCAAATAGTGGATATAGGTCTTGAGCATCCATTCAAAAATACGGTCAAACTTTTTATTGATTGCAAACTCTCTTGGGTGCTCACCAGGCTTTGGCAAGAAGCGACTACACATCAAGGGAACGATGGTAAGTGAGGCAATGGCAGAGACCAGAATCGACAGCGTCACAATCACCGCAAACTCTCGAAAGAGCAAACCGATTGGACCTGCCATAAAAAACAGGGGAATGAAAATTGCAACCAAAGAAATCGAGATCGAAATAATCGTGAAGCCAACTTCTTTGCTGCCCTTGAGAGAGGCTTTGAGGGGATCCATCCCACCCTCGACATAACGCATGATATTTTCGAGAACGACGATGGCATCGTCCACAACTAAGCCAACAGCAAGCGTGATTCCCAAAAGCGAAATGTTATCAAGGCTATAGCCCATGAAATAGAGGATGAAAAAAGCCCCAATCAGGGAGATCGGCATACTGATGGTCGGAATGATGGTTGCCGAGATGTGCTTCAAGAACAGGAAAATCACCAAGACCACTAATAAGATCGTTAAGGCTAAAGTGATATTGACATCATGAATTGAGTCCAGGATTGACAGCGAGCGATCGTTTATCAGCTGTAACTTGATTGAAGCAGGCATCTGCTTTTGTAGCTTTGGCAGCAGGGCTTTAATCGAATTAACAACCTCAACTGTATTGGCGCTGGGTTGCCGAAGGACGGCAATCGCGATCGAGCGCTGACCACCAGCTGTCGCCCAGGTTTTGACATCCTCATAACTTTGACTTACTTCAGCAACATCTCGCAGATAAATTGGCAGGCCATTCTTTTGCGTGATAACGAGATTACCAAATTCTTCAGGCTTAACCAGCTGTGGGTTTGCATAAATGGTAATGGACTGACGAGGGCCATCGAGGACGCCCACTGGACTATTGGTATTGGCTTTGTTTACAGCAGTAGCCACGTCATCCATGGTGAGATTACGGTTGGCTAAAGCATCAGGGTGAACGCGAATGCGCACCGCATAGCGTTTAGCGCCATAGACAATCACTTGGGCAACACCGCTAATCGTCGAAAGGTTAGGGGACAGAAGGTTCTCAGCATAGTCGTTGAGATCCGAGAGATTCATGGACGGAGAACTCATGCGGACAATCAGAACGGGAGTATCAGCCGGATTAATTTTTCGATAAGACGGAGGAGACGTCATCTCAATCGGCAAACGTTTTTGGGCCCGTAGAAGGGCGGCTTGAACGTCTACTGCAGCTTTATCAATATCTCGATCGTTATTAAATTCGAGAGTGATATTGGTTGTGCCCAGAAAGTTGCTTGAGCTAATAACCGTAATACCATCAATCGTTGAGAACTCTTTTTCTAAGGGCAGGGCAACCGAGGCTGCCATATTCTCTGGTGATGCACCTGGTAGTGATGCGCTAACCGAGATAACGGGAGAGTTAAAGCTAGGAAGCGCAGCAACAGGAATATGGAGATAGGCAACAGCACCGGCGATGACGGTTGATACTGAGAGCAGTACCGTCATTACGGGACGCCGAATACATAATTCGGATAACGTCATGTGACCTCTATTTAGCTAGGATTGACTGGTTGGATAGCAAGCTTAGATTCTCTAATCTTGCTACCAGGACGCAGATTTTGTTTGCCTTCAACGACAACCCGATCCCCCGCAGCAATACCATCCACCACTGCTTGACCTTGATATTCATAGAGAACCTTGACAGGCTTAGCAACCGCTTTATCGTTTTGATCTACGATGTAAACCGTTTTGCCATTGGGACTCAGAATGATGGCCTGAGAAGGAACTTGCAGAGCCCCTTTGAGTGTGCTGGCTTCCAAGAAGACGCGTGCAAACTGACCAGGTAGCAAAGTCATTTCGTCATTGGGAATCTGTGCCTTGACTCGCACAGCACCAATTGAAGGGTCTACTTGATTGTCGACAACCAAGACTTTGCCTGCATAGACGCGCTTGCTGGAATCGCCCACCGTTACTCTGACTGTGAGAGCGTCGCCATCAAGCTGATTCTCCAGCACGGTCGGAATATCTTTTTCTGGAATGATGAACTGAACATTGATTGGGTTGAGCTGCGTAATAGTCACCATGGAACCAACACTCGAAGTAGAGGTCGAGTTAGTAGAAGTGGATACGACGTTACCCGCTTGTACTAGAGAACCAGGGAAGACATTCACAATGCCAGCACGACCATCAATCGGTGAACGAATGTAATCAAATGAGAGTTGTACTTCAGCAGCTTTAGCAGCGGCAAAGGCAGACTTGGCATTGGCATTGGAAGTTTCTAAGCCAGCTTTAGAGATAAAGTTTTTAGCAACCAATTCTTTGGCACGTAAATACTGGCTCTGGGCATCATCCGCTAAGGCTTTGAGTTTGTCGTAATTGGCTTTGTCATTACGATCATCTAGTTGGAACAATAAATCGCCTGCTTTCACCTCTTGACCATCCTTCACCAGAATTTTGGCAACCGTATTGGTGATCATGGGGCGAATATCCACAATATTATTCGAAACAATCGTGCCGGTTGCTTCGATGACTAGTGGAACTTCTTTGGGTTGCACTACTACCGTAGTAACCGTGACAGGACCGCCGACCTTATCGGCGCCAGGGAAGAAGTAATTAATAATCTTAGAGCCGGCGTAAAGCACAAACAAAACACCGACGATGCGCCATTTGTACTTGAGAACAAACGCCTTGATTTGATCGTAATTAAGCTGCTGGATTTGGGGGGAATACTTTTCCCAGTAGGGGCGCAGTTTTTCCTCGACCTTGGACTGAAGTCTTAGCAATTGCTCAAGAAGCTTCTGGGCAATTGGCTGAATCTTTGGCGGGAGTTTGCTAAGGATTAGATGAATTTTGGACACGGTCTCGAAGGCAGTTTTAGTAGTTCTCAGAATTTGCCCATTCTCTCATAAACCCCCTAAAAATCGCTTTTGCGCCATTGGGATAGCTAGGGGAGATACTCTTCGACCCCGCGATTAGCGAGCTGGTCGGCCAGTTCGTTCCCTGGGTCACCAGTATGGCCGCGGACCCAATGCCAGGAGATTTTGTGCTTGGGGAGTAATTCATCCAATTCTTGCCAAAGGTCGGCATTTTTAACAGGATCTTTGCTGGCGGTTTTCCAGCCTCGTTTTTTCCAACCCTCTAACCATTCGGTTACTCCTTTTTGGACATACTGAGAGTCCGTCCAAAGTTCAACGGAACTCGCTTGCTTGAGGGCTCTGAGGGCATGAATGACTGCGCTAATTTCCATTCGGTTATTGGTAGTGAGTTTTGCACCACCATGAAGGTGTTTCTCATGACCGCCCGAGCGCAATACCGCCCCCCAGCCACCGGGCCCAGGATTGCCTTTACAAGCGCCATCGGTATAAATAACAATGTGGTGAGCGTGTTGGGTATCAGACATAGTCAATTAGTAAGGATCTATTTGGACTTTAGCTGATTTCGTTCAGCCGCTGGACTCAATTGCTGTATCGCTGGAATCATTTTGCTTTGAATTCTGCCAACCAAGCGCATTCCTGCCTGCCTTTTAATCGCTGAGATCAGAAATACGGCGCCAAAAATAGGCCACCAGCGATTACCCATGAGTTCCAAAAAGTCCATGCGGGCCATGCCAGATTTACTTTGTAGGGGCCACTTATAGCAACCGAAATGACCACGGTCTAGAGAGAAATTGAGTAATTGCAACCAGTCTTTAATCCGTAGCAGACTAATGAACTGTCCATCGCGTGGCAGGTAGGGGTTGCCAATTAAACGGCTGAGGTACTGTCTGATTCCCCAAATACTGGCCGGATTGAATCCAGAAATAATCAGTCGACCCTCAGGGCGCAGCACGCGTTCTACTTCACGGAGTACCTGATGAGGATCTGCAGCGAATTCGAGCACATGCGGAAGAATTAATAAATCAATACTCTCGCTTGCAAAAGGGAGTTCGTGGTTTTCTCCCTCAATGATGTGCCATTGAGCGGAAGAAAAGTTTGCTTGAGTGTCATGACGACCAATGAGTAAAGCATGCAAGGGCATGCGATTTTCTGCCAGGGTATTGATCTGAGGTAAACCAATTTGCACAGCATGAAAACCAAAGACATCTGCAACGATTTGATCAAAGCAGTGCTGCTCCCACTGCAGGACATACTTTCCAGGGGGCGATTCCAGCCATTTTTCCCATGAACTCCATGGTGGTGCGGGGGCTTGGGAAGGGGGGATCGGGGTTGGTATCATGAGTCTATGGATAAGAATACTTTATTACAGGTTTGGCCCATCCCCGCTTTCGAGGATAACTATATTTGGTGTATCCATGATGGTCACTCAGCATTGGTGGTTGATCCAGGTGATGCTGCGCCCGTCTTAAAGTACTTGGCAGAAAAGCAATTGCACTTAACGGGCATTTTGATTACACATCACCATGCTGATCATACTGGCGGTGTATTGCATTTAATTGACGCTATGAAACCACGCCAAATTCCAGTCTATGGTCCTGCGAGTATTGATATCTCTGGCAGAACTGAAGGACTATTGGAGGGAGATAAGCTAGAGATTGACCATCCACGTTTAAGTCTTAAGGTCATGGAAGTGCCAGGGCATACCTTGAGTCACATTGCTTACTTTGCGAACATGCAGGCTAATGTGCTTGAGCCCATGCTATTTTGTGGCGATACGCTATTTGCATCGGGCTGCGGCAGATTATTTGAGGGTACGCCTACGCAAATGAGTGAGTCACTCGCTAAATTTGCAGCTCTGCCAAAAAATACATTGGTCTTTTGTACCCATGAGTACACCTTATCGAATATCCGTTTTGCTTTGGCAGTAGAGCCTAACAATACCAACCTCATTGATTGGGCTGATAGAGCTAAAGCCTTGCGAGATAAAGGCTTACCTACCTTACCCACGACCATTGGTCATGAATTACAAGTGAATCCCTTTATGCGCTGCAACCAGGCAGAAGTTGTCGCTTCAGCGATGGCGATTTCTGGTGAGACAAACTTGCCAAGTCCCGCTCATGTATTAGCGGTGATACGAGCTTGGAAGGATCGGTTTTGATCCGTTGGCCTTATGCAGCAATCTTGATGGTTGCTGTACTAACAGGTTGCGCCACCGGGGATTGGTCTTCTGATACTCCCACCAAAGGCAATACCAAGCTGTCCAAGGCAACGCGCGTCAATTTAAATAAGCAAAATGTAAGTAGCCTAGGCGCACCTTCAGACAATCTTTGGCTTCGCATTCGGGATGGCTTCCAAATGGAGCCAGTAGATTCACCGCTCATCGTCAATCAAACTGTTTGGTTAAGTGCGCGACCAGATTATGTTCAGCGCTCAATGAAGCGATCTTCGCCTTATTTGTTTTATATCGTTCAGGAAGTCAATGCCCGCAATATGCCGACGGAGTTGGCCTTACTGCCATTTGTAGAGAGTGCTTTTAATCCACAAGCCAAGTCAGGTGCAAAAGCCATGGGCATTTGGCAATTTATGCCCAAGACTGGAAAAGACTTTCAGCTGACGCAAAATGTCTTTCGCGATGAGCGTCGTGATGTTTTGCAATCAACCGATGCAGCACTCGATTACTTAAATCGCCTACATACCCAATTTGGCAGTTGGGAGTTGGCATTGGCAGCTTATAACTGGGGCTCAGGAAATGTGCTGCGAGCGCAGAAGAAAAATCTGGCCGCAGGGTTACCAACTGATTACTGGAGTCTAGCCATGCCTCTAGAGACGCGAGCGTATGTGCCGAAGTTGATGGCTTATCGTGCACTCGTTTTAGATCCAGACGCATTTGGAGTGACTTTGCCCGAATTGGAGAACCATCCATACTTTGTAGCAGTAGATGTGAACAACGATATTGATGTGACCTTGGCCGCTAAGCTTGCAGAAATGTCTCTCGATGAATTTAAGACTCTGAATCCTTCTTTTAATAAGCCGGTTATCTTAAGTGCAGCCAATCAGCAAATCTTGTTACCGTTCGGCCATGCCGAGGTATATCAAGAGAATCTCAAAAAATATAACAAGCCACTGTCAACTTGGACAGCAGTCAAGGTTGCACAAACACAAAGTGCAGAAGCGACTGCGCAAAGTTTAGGAGTGGACTTGGCAACCCTAAGAGAGATCAATGGCATACCCAAGGGCATGCGAATTAAGGCGGGGTCAACGGTGATCATTCCGAAGACGAACCGTCGCCCAGGAGACATCTCTGTAGCTCTTGCCGAGACAGCCAGCTTAAGTCTAGAAAAGCCACCACCACCGCCCAAAAAGAGCAAAAAGAAGGGTGGCAGAGGCTCTGGCAAGAATCCTCCAGAGGGTAAAACTGCCTCTAAGGGTAATTCCTCCTCCAATAATGCTGCATCTCAGCATAAATCCGCATCGACAGGGCTTGCAAAATCTGCGAAAAAAGATCCTATTAAGACCTCTGGCAAGCAATAGCAACTTATAGCAATTGAGCTGCTGGCTGGAGTGTCTGGAATTCTTTTCTATCGTTAGGTTAAACATGTCTTACAAAGCGCATCACGAACGCTCGATTCAAGATCCAGACGGTTTCTGGGGAGAGCAAGCCCAGTTGATCCATTGGGAAAAGCCATACCAGTCTGTTCTCAATTATGCAAACCCCCCATTTGCAAAATGGTTTGAAGGCGGCTTAACCAATCTTTGCTACAACGCAATCGATCGTCATCTCAAAGAGCGAGCCAATCAAACTGCTTTGGTTGCGGTCTCCACCGAGACCAATATTGAAAAAACCCATACCTACCAAGAGTTGTATGAAGAGGTCAACCGTATCGCCGCGATTCTGAAAGCCAATGGTGTACAAAAGGGAGATCGCGTTCTTATTTATATGCCGATGATTGCAGAAGCTTGCTTTGCAATGCTGGCTTGTGTGCGCATTGGTGCGATTCACTCAGTCGTCTTCGGTGGTTTTGCATCACACAGTTTGGCTTCGCGGATTGACGATGCTAAGCCCAAAATGATTATTACGGCAGAAGCAGGGATGCGCGGCGGTAAGGCAGTACCCTATAAACCGTTATTAGATGAAGCCATCACCTTGGCAACATCAAAGCCCGAGAAGGTCTTGGTCGTTAATCGCGGTTTAGTGGATTACACCCCAATAGCTGGGCGCGACTTAGATTACGCCACAGAGCGTCAAAAACATTTGAACGATATCGTGCCAATCGAATGGGTTGACTCTACTCATCCTTCATACATTTTGTATACCTCGGGCACTACTGGTAAACCAAAAGGCGTGCAGCGCGACACTGGTGGTTACACCGTCGCTTTAGCCTCGACCATGAACCACATCTTTTGTGGCAAACCTGGTGAGACCATGTTCTGTACATCAGACATTGGTTGGGTAGTAGGGCATAGCTACATTATTTATGCGCCACTGATTCATGGGATGGCAACGATCTTGTATGAGGGCACACCATTGCGCCCTGATGCAGGCATCTGGTGGCAGTTGGTTGAGAAATACAAAGTCTCGGTCATGTTTTCTGCACCGACAGCAGTTCGCGTACTTAAGAAACAAGATCCTGCATTCTTAAGTAAATATGATCTCTCGAGTTTGCGTGCACTGTTCTTGGCAGGCGAGCCACTCGATGAGCCCACCGCAAGTTGGATTCATGATGCGATTCAGAAACCGATCGTAGATAACTACTGGCAAACCGAAACGGGTTGGCCGATGCTAGCTATACAGCGTGGCGTTGAAGTGATGCCACATAAATTTGGCTCACCAGGCGTCCCTTCCTTTGGCTACAACCTCAAGCTGCTTGATGATGCGACAACTGCAGAGTTGGGACCAGACCAAAAAGGGGTGATTGCAATTGAGGGGCCATTGCCCCCGGGCTGCATGCAAACGGTTTGGGGTGATGACAAACGCTTTGTGAGTACCTATTGGGAAACGATTCCAGGCAAAACGATTTACTCCACCTTTGACTGGGGCATCAAAGATAAAGATGGTTACTTCTTTATTCTAGGCCGCACCGATGACGTGATCAATGTGGCTGGACATCGTTTGGGTACTCGTGAGATTGAAGAATCGCTTTCGAGCCATTCGAATATTTCTGAAGTGGCTGTGGTTGGCATTGAGGACAAACTCAAAGGCCAGGTTGCAATTGGTTTTGCTATTCCAAAAGATGCCTCTAATGTTGCAAGCTTAGAAGCGGAACTCATGAAGACAGTAGATCAGCAGTTAGGTGCGATTGCCCGTCCAGCGCGAGTCTATATCGTGACGGCTTTACCTAAAACCCGTTCAGGCAAGATAGTCCGTCGCGCACTACAAGCGGTTGCTGAAGGTCGGGATCCTGGAGATATCAGCACCATGGAGGACCAAACGGTCTTGGCGCAAATCAAGCAAATTATTGAGCAAAACCCCAATAAGTCTTGAGCAAATCGCCCGCTAGCCTCATGGCTAGGGGAGCGGGGGTGCAGTTCTGCTTTGGGATGGCTGAACTGGTATCATTGCAAGGTTCGAAACTCAATAATTACCCTAGCGCTTAAAGACACTCACCTCCCGCAAAAACAGCCTTGGGATAGTCTTTTCGAGGTGTTGAGCGTCGGATGGAGCAGGGACTGGAGATGGTTTGTCACCCTTGCTTCCTTCTTTTCCTCCCGCCGTGTTGGCTCTAGCCGACGGCACCTTATTTCCAGGTTATAGCATTGGCGCTCCCGGCGAAACTGTCGGAGAAGTGGTTTTCAATACCGCACTCACTGGCTATCAAGAAATCATCACCGACCCAAGTTATTCACGTCAAATTGTCACGCTGACTTACCCCCATATTGGCAATGTCGGCGTGAATGCTCAAGACGCAGAGTCAACCCAAATTCATGCAGCTGGTTTGGTCATTAAAGATTTATCTAAGCGGGTCTCGAATTTTCGTTCCGAAGGCAGTCTTGAGGACTACCTCATCAAATCTAAAGTCCAAGGCATCTCGGGCATTGATACCCGTAAGCTAACCCGCATCTTGCGCGACAAAGGCGCTCAATCGGGTGCGATCGTCGCAGGTAAGTTAGGCGATGACATTCAAGTCTTGGGAAAAAAGGCCTTGCAATTGGCGCAATCCTTCCCAGGGATGTCTGGTTTAGATTTAGCAAAGGTAGTTACAACTAAAAAATCCTACCCATGGCGTGAAGCCGAGTGGGAATTGCATGGCCCTGATGGCAAGCCAGCCTATCGCAGCTTAGAGCAAAGTAAGCCTCTCAAAAAAGTAGTGGCCTATGACTTTGGTGTGAAATTCAATATTTTGCGCATGCTAGCTGAACGTGGTTGCGACCTCACTGTAGTTCCTGCACAAACCAGTGCTGCAGAAGTACTGGCAATGAATCCCGATGGCGTGTTCTTCTCTAATGGCCCTGGCGATCCCGGACCATGTGACTATGCCATTGCTGCCGCTAAAGAAATCATTGAGAAGGGCGTGCCAACCTTTGGTATTTGCTTAGGACATCAAATTATGGGATTGGCCGCTGGCGCTAAGACATTGAAGATGAAGTTTGGTCACCATGGCGCTAACCATCCCGTTAAAGATTTAGATAGTGGGCGCGTTGCAATCACTTCGCAGAATCATGGCTTTGCGGTAGATCCCAATACCTTGCCCGATACCGTGCGCGTTACACACATTTCATTATTTGATGGTTCATTACAGGGCCTGGCTTGGAAAGATAAACCCGCTTTGTGCTTCCAAGGCCACCCAGAAGCCTCGCCTGGACCACATGACATTGCGTATTTGTTTGATCGATTTGTAGAGCTCATGAATGCCAGCAACAAAGGAGGCAAATAATGCCTAAGCGTAGCGACATTAAGAGCATTCTGATTATTGGTGCTGGCCCGATTGTGATTGGTCAAGCTTGTGAGTTTGACTATTCCGGAGCGCAGGCTTGTAAGGCATTGCGTGATGAGGGCTACAAAGTGATCTTGGTCAACAGCAATCCTGCGACCATCATGACCGATCCTGAGATGGCTGATGTAACTTACATCGAGCCGATTACCTGGGAAGTAGTAGAGCGCATCATCGCCACAGAAAAGCCGGATGCCATTCTTCCAACGATGGGTGGTCAAACGGCATTGAACTGTGCGCTAGATCTCCATCGCCACGGTGTGCTAGAAAAGTATGGCTGTGAATTGATTGGCGCTTCACCTGAGGCCATTGATAAGGCAGAAGATCGTCAAAAGTTCAAAGAAGCGATGACCAAAATTGGTCTGGGCTCTGCTAAGTCTGGCATTGCCCATTCTTTAGATGAGGCGCATACCGTTCAGCAGCGTATTCAGCAAGAAACGGGCAACTCTGGATTCCCAGTGGTGATCCGTCCTTCATTCACGATGGGTGGATCGGGCGGAGGCATTGCATACAACCGTGAAGAATTTGAAGAAATCTGCAAACGCGGTTTAGATCTTTCTCCAACGCATGAGCTCTTAATTGAAGAGTCGCTCTTGGGCTGGAAAGAATTTGAGATGGAAGTGGTGCGAGATCGTGCTGATAACTGCATCATTGTTTGCTCGATTGAAAACTTAGATCCGATGGGCGTTCATACCGGTGACTCGATTACGGTCGCACCTGCTCAAACCTTGACCGATAAAGAATATCAAATCATGCGTAATGCATCGATTGCGGTCTTGCGCGAGATCGGCGTAGATACTGGCGGTTCAAACGTGCAGTTCTCGATTAACCCAGCTGATGGGCGCATGATTGTGATTGAGATGAACCCACGGGTATCTCGCTCATCTGCATTGGCTTCTAAAGCGACTGGTTTCCCAATCGCGAAGATTGCTGCCAAGTTGGCAGTCGGATACACCTTAGATGAACTCAAGAATGACATCACAGGTGGTGCAACACCTGCATCCTTCGAGCCGTCAATCGACTATGTCGTGACCAAGATTCCTCGCTTTGCTTTTGAGAAGTTCCCGCAAGCAGATTCACGTTTAACTACTCAGATGAAATCCGTTGGTGAAGTGATGGCGATTGGCCGTACCTTCCAAGAGTCTTTCCAAAAAGCCCTGCGCGGTTTAGAGGTTGGCGTAGACGGCTTAGATGAAGTGTCTACCGATTTAGACGATATCATTCAAGAAATTGGTGAGCCTGGCCCTGATCGTATTTGGTATTTGGCTGATGCCTTCCGGATGGGAATGGGTTTAGATGAGATCTACGCTGAAACTAAAGTCGATCCTTGGTTCTTAGAGCAAATTGAAGAGCTCATTACGACGGAGTCTGAGCTAAAGCAACGCAAGATCGATAGCCTGTCCGCAGCTGAACTGCGTTTTGTAAAGCAGAAGGGATTCTCGGATCGCAGACTCGCTAAATTACTCGGCGTTGATGCATCATCTGTTCGCTCTGCACGCCATCGCCTCAAAGTGACTCCCGTCTACAAGCGGGTGGATACCTGTGCGGCAGAATTCGCCACTAATACTGCCTATATGTATTCCACCTATGAAGCGGAGCATGGTGAATGCGAGTCAAATCCCACTAATCGGGACAAGATCATGGTGCTCGGTGGTGGACCCAACCGCATCGGTCAGGGTATTGAGTTTGATTACTGCTGCGTGCATGCTGCATTAGCAATGCGTGACGATGGCTATGAAACCATCATGGTGAACTGTAATCCAGAAACTGTTTCTACTGACTATGACACTTCTGATCGTCTCTACTTTGAGCCATTGACGCTTGAGGATGTTTTAGAGATTGTCGCTAAAGAGAAGCCTAAGGGCGTTATCGTTCAGTATGGTGGTCAAACCCCCTTGAAGCTGGCATTAGATCTTGAGAAGAACGGTGTACCGATCATTGGTACCTCACCAGACATGATTGATGCTGCAGAAGACCGTGAGCGTTTCCAGAAACTTCTGCAAGATTTGGGCTTACGTCAACCACCTAACCGCACCGCACGCGCTGAAGATGAGGCACTCAAGCTCGCTGAAGAAATTGGTTACCCATTGGTAGTGCGTCCTTCCTATGTCTTGGGTGGCCGCGCCATGGAAATCGTTCACGATGGAAGAGACCTCGAGCGCTATATGCGTGAGGCAGTCAAAGTATCGAATGACTCTCCCGTGCTGTTGGATCGCTTCTTAAATGATGCGATTGAGTGTGATGTAGATTGCATTAGCGATGGTAAGCAGGTATTTATTGGTGGAGTGATGGAGCACATTGAGCAGGCTGGTGTTCACTCAGGCGACTCTGCATGCTCTTTGCCACCATATTCTTTATCGGATGAGACTGTGGCGGAGATCAAGCGTCAAACTGCGGCGATGGCCAAGGGCTTGAATGTTATCGGTTTGATGAACGTTCAGTTCGCGATTCAGAACGTGGATGGCCGGGATGTAATTTATGTACTTGAGGTCAATCCGCGTGCTTCACGTACTGTGCCCTTTGTTTCTAAAGCGACTGGTTTGCAGTTAGCTAAGATTGCAGCACGCTGTATGGTCGGTCAAAGCTTAGAGCAGCAGGGTATTTTGGCTGAGGTTAAGCCACCGTATTTTTCAGTTAAAGAAGCCGTCTTCCCATTTAATAAATTCCCTGGCATTGACCCAATCTTGGGACCTGAGATGCGCTCTACAGGCGAAGTGATGGGCGTTGGTAAAACCTTTGGCGAGGCACTCTTCAAATCTCAATTAGGTGCTGGCACTAAATTGCCCAAGACGGGTACGGTTGCTTTGACAGTGAAAGATAGTGATAAAGCAAAAGCAGTAGAGGTAGCGAAGCTATTACATCAACTGGGCTTCCCAATGGTTGCCACCAAAGGGACTGCAGCAGCAATTGAGGCAGCTGGTTTACCTGTGCGGGTTGTAAATAAAGTCAAAGATGGTCGTCCTCATATCGTTGACTTGATTAAAAATGGAGAAATCTCTCTGGTATTTACCACCGTAGATGAAACCCGGACTGCAATTGCGGATTCTCGCTCGATTCGGACTAGCGCTCAGGCGCAAGGGATCACCTACTACACCACCATTAGTGCAGCGCGTGCGGTGATGGATGGTTTACTAGCATCTCAACATGGCGGAAATGAGTCGCTTGAGGTGTATTCCTTACAGAATTTACATCTCGTACTGAATTAATCTAAAATCAGGCCTTGCGCGATTGGCGCAAGGTAATCGATTCTTATTTAGGTTAGCGGTATGAGCACAATTCCCATTACTAAGCGCGGTGCAGAACTTCTCAAAGAAGAGTTGCATCGCCTCAAACACGTTGAACGTCCTTCAGTAATCAATGCGATCTCTGAAGCACGTGCACAGGGCGATCTCTCTGAAAACGCTGAATACGATGCTGCCAAAGAAAAACAAGGTTTCATTGAGGGTCGCATTCAGGAGCTAGAGAGCAAGTTATCCGCTGCACAAGTGATTGATCCTGCTTCTCTAGATATTACTGGCCGAGTGGTATTTGGTGCGACAGTCGATTTGGAAGATCTAGAAGATGGCACCAAGTTCACTTATCAAATTGTTGGCGATGATGAGGCTGATATCGCAAGTAACTTGATCTCGATTAGCTCTCCCATCGCGCGTGCTCTGATTAGTAAAGAAGAGGGCGATGTTGTTAAGGTTCAAGCTCCTGGTGGTAATCGGGAAGTGGAGATCTTAGCGGTTCGTTATATCTAAGCGTATCGTCGACTAGGAACTCAGTGTTGCAGTCTAGAGCGCCTACTTTCTTCACTGTTATCGCTGGCCTCTGGGTCGGTAGCATGTTAGCTACTGGCTATCTCGTAGCGCCAGCATTGTTCTCCATTCTCACTGACCGTCAGGTTGCAGGCATGATTGCTGGAGATATTTTCAGAATCGAAGCTTACTTGAGCTTTGTAGTGTGCTTAGTGCTCTTGGTGATGGCCAATCATTTTGTCAATCACGGGCAATTGCAATACAAGTTGATTCGCTGGCTTTTATTGGCGATGTTAATTTGTGCTCTGATTGGCAGTGTGGTCTTGTTGCCTTGGATGAGTGCTTTGAGAGATCAGGCTCTATTAAACGGAATGCCTGTCATGCAGTCGCCTTCAGCCACGCTGTTTGGCCGCCTTCATGGCGTTTCTAGCATCGTGTATTTGATTCAAAGCCTCTTGGGCGTCAAGCTCGTTTGGGAATCAGCTAAAAGTTCTCATTAAGAGCTTAAGCTCAGAACTCAACCCAAAAGCTTCTTCTTAGTACTACTCATCCTGACTTTGCGTTTCTTGATTGGGGCAGGTGCTGCAGTAGCTTTACGATAACCCGGTGAGGACCAACCAATTTTGGATTCCGCTGCTTCAGAGCGTAAGACCCTTTTCTTGGGTGTTTTGCTGGCTGTCTTTACGGCAGCTGCACGTGTAAAGGGAGATTTGCTGGCGCTTGAGCGACGGTCTGATCTTTCCGAAGTACTTGTGCGTTTACCCGCAGTCGATTTACGAGGCGCCTGTAAAGTCTTTTTGGTTTGCTTGCTCGAGCGGCCTAGATGCAAGAGGTGTTCGTCGATCTCTTGCTTCGGTTTCCAGAGCACGAAGAGTTTGCCAATGTGTTGAACTGGGGCGGCATCTAATTGATCGCAAAGTGTTTCATACATGGTGATTCGTGCTTCACGATCATCGCCCAAGACACGCACTTTAATCAGGCCATGGCTAGCAATTGCCAATTTGGCTTCTTTAATGACAGCAGGACTTAAGCCAGTGTTGCCAATCATGACAACAGGGCTAAGACTATGGGCTTGAGCCTTAAGGGCTTTACGTCGGGCGGGGGTAAGGGTAAGGGCGGTCATGTGTCGATGATAGAGCATGCAGCTCCGAATTGAGCTTAGATGAGGCTATTTGAGAACATTTTGCTGAGATTCTTTGCCTTGTACTCGAGAAACAAGGAAAATACCTCCTGAAAGTGGACAAGTTGTGGCAAAAAATAAATTTAATAAAAGTTGGTTGCAGGATCATTTAACGGATCCGTATGTGAAGATGGCCCAAAAAGAGGGTTATCGCGCTCGTGCGGTTTACAAGCTCTCTGAGATTGACGAACAAGATCATCTAATCAAAGCAGGAATGACTATTGTTGACCTTGGTAGCGCACCAGGCAGTTGGTCTCAGTACGCTCGCAATCGCTTGACCGAATTAGGCAAGAGCAATCCCGCAATTGAATCTGGCAAGCCTGACGGCACGATCATCGCTATCGACTTATTGCCGATGGAAGATATCGCTGACGTCAGCTTTATTCAGGGAGACTTTCGGGAGGATGAGGGTCTAAAGGCCTTAGAGGCTTTATTGCCCGCTTCGGATCAGGGTAGGGTTGATTTAGTGCTTTCAGATATGGCACCCAATCTTTCTGGGGTTGGTGTTGCTGACTCCGCCCGCATGGCTTTTTTGGCAGAAATTGCCCTTGAGTTTGCCGTCAATCACCTTAAGCCTGACGGGGCTTTATTAATTAAGTGCTTTCATGGCAGCGGGTATAGCCAGATTGTGGAGACCTTTAAAAAAGTCTTCAAAACCGTATCCCCCCGCAAGCCCAAGGCTTCGCGGGATCGTTCCTCTGAAACCTTTCTGTTGGGGCGGACACTGAAGGCTCCCAAATAGGGTAATAACCCCCCGATTTACATGGGTTTATTAAATAAATCTGCTCCGAGCCCTTGAAAAAGCCTAGTAGTAGAATCAAATACTTAGGTATCAGCAATGCAATTACTCCCGGATTAATCCGGCAAAGGCCTCGTTTTGAATAGCAATATGTTCCAAAAAGTGGGTATCTGGCTCGTTGTGGGCCTCGTCCTATTTACGGTCTTCAAGCAATTTGATAAGCCCAAAGATCAGCCGCAAGTAACTTACTCGCAATTTATGGAAGATTCCAAAGCGGGCAAGATTAAGCGTGTCGATGTACAAGGTCGCACATTACAAGTGACACCAAATGATGGTGCCAAGTACTCCATTATTTCTCCTGGCGATATTTGGATGGTGGGTGACTTAATGAAATACGGTGTTCAAGTAACCGGTAAAGCCGACGATGAACCCAATATGTTTGTTTCTGCTTTGTACTACCTTGGACCTACGCTACTCATTATTGGTTTCTGGTTTTTCATGATGCGTCAGATGCAAGGCGGTGGTAAGGGCGGGGCATTCTCATTTGGAAAATCCAAAGCGCGCCTGATTGATCAAAATAGTAATACCGTCACCTTTGCTGATGTGGCGGGTTGCGATGAGGCTAAAGAAGAAGTGTTTGAGTTAGTCGACTTCTTAAAAGATCCGCAGAAATTTCAGAAACTGGGTGGCCGAATTCCCCATGGTGTCTTGCTAGTAGGCCCTCCTGGAACCGGTAAGACCCTGTTAGCCCGTGCTATTGCAGGTGAAGCTAAGGTACCGTTCTTCTCTATCTCAGGCTCTGACTTTGTTGAGATGTTTGTGGGGGTTGGCGCATCACGCGTGCGCGACATGTTTGAGAACGCCAAGAAAAATTCACCTTGCATCATCTTTATTGACGAGATCGATGCAGTAGGTCGTCATCGTGGCGCTGGTATGGGTGGTGGTAATGATGAGCGTGAGCAAACCCTGAATCAAATGCTGGTGGAGATGGACGGTTTTGAAAGTAATAGCGGCGTGATCGTCGTTGCTGCTACCAACCGTTCTGATGTGCTGGATCGCGCTTTACTGCGTCCAGGTCGCTTTGACCGTCAAGTCCATGTTGGCTTGCCTGACATTCGGGGTCGCGAACAAATTCTGCAAGTGCATATGCGCAAAGTGCCGATTGATCCAGATGTCAATGCTGCCGTCTTAGCGCGTGGTACACCTGGGTTCTCCGGTGCCGATTTAGCAAACTTAGTTAACGAAGCCGCTTTATTTGCTGCGCGTCGTAATAAGCGTGCAGTCGATATGAAAGACTTTGAAGACGCTAAGGATAAGATCTATATGGGTCCTGAGCGTAAGTCTGCAGTGATGCGTGAGGAAGAGCGTCGTAACACCGCGTATCACGAGTCTGGTCATGCTGTTGTCGCTAAGGTATTGCCTAAAGCAGATCCAGTGCACAAGGTCACCATCATGCCGCGCGGAATGGCATTGGGCGTGACTTGGCAGTTGCCAGAGTTTGATCGCGTCAATCTGTATAAAGATCGCATGTTGGAAGAGTTGGCCATTTTGTTTGGTGGCCGTGCTGCAGAAGAAATCTTCTTGCACTCGATGAGTACTGGTGCATCAAACGACTTTGAGCGTGCTACTAAAATGGCCCGCGACATGGTGACCCGTTTTGGTATGAGTGATAGCTTGGGTACGATGGTCTATGTCGACACTGAGTCTGAGAGTATTTTTGGTCGTACCAGTTCTAAAACAGTTTCTGAACTCACTCAGCAAAAAGTGGATGCAGAAATTAGGGCCTTGATCGATAGTCAATATGCTTTGGCACGTTCTATTCTTGAACAGAATCGCGACAAGGTTGAAGCAATGGTCGCTGCTTTGCTTGAATGGGAAACCTTAGACGCTGATCAGATTACCGACATCATGGAAGGTCGTCCACCACGCACGCCTAAGCCGCCTCCTGTAACAACTGTCTTTGGCAATTCAGCTGGAACAACTACCCCAGTAGTGGAGAGTTCACCTTCCACAGCATTTGGTAATGGCCCAGCATCGGGAAGTGCGCCAGCAACCGCTTAATTCAGAGCAAGTAGTTCAGCCCGCAACTTGGCGTTGCGGGCGTTTTCTTTTTGAGCCTCGCAAACGCCCATTGGTGATGGGTATTCTGAACACGACACCGGATTCTTTTTCGGATGGCGGTCTGTTCCAATCAGCCAAGGCTGCATTAGCTCATGCAGAGCAGATGATCGAGAGTGGTGTTGACATCATCGACATTGGTGGTGAATCTACCAGGCCTGGCGCCGAACCTATCTCATTACAAGAAGAGCTTGATCGTGTTATGCCGGTGATTGAGTCCCTAGTCAATTGTGGTGTGGCGCTGTCTATAGATACTTATAAAGCTGAAACCATGAAAGCCGCACTAGCTGCTGGCGTAGATTGCGTCAATGATATTTGGGGCCTGCGCCAAGCAGGCGCTGCTCAAGTCGTCAGTAATCATCCAGAGTGTGGGCTGGTTTTAATGCATATGCAACGAGATCCACAAACGATGCAATTTGATCCCCACTATGAGGATGTCATTGCGCAAGTGAGCACCTTCTTAATGGAGAGGGCAAATGTTTTAATTCACCAAGGCGTATCAGCAGATCGAATCGCACTTGATCCTGGTTTCGGCTTCGGTAAAAGCCTGGAACACAACCTCACAATGCTCTCCCAATTTGAGCGCTTTACACAATTGGGCTTTCCAGTCTTAGCGGGCATATCTCGTAAATCGATGCTGGGCAAACTCACTGGACGAGAGTCGGATGGTCGCTTAGCGGCCAGTATTGCAGCAGTGATCATGGCAGCAGATCGTGGCGCTCGTATCGTTAGAGTGCACGATGTAGCAGACACAATCGATGCTCTAAAGATCTGGGAAGCAGTCTTATAATTCCCCTTATGAAAAAACAATACTTTGGTACGGATGGTATTCGCGGGGAAGTAGGTCAGTTTCCGATTCTTCCGGATTTTATGACCCGCCTTGGTTATGCCGCCGGTATTGTTTTAACGAGTCAAGCCAAAGTGGGCGAACGTTGCAAAGTTCTGATTGGTAAAGATACCCGTGTCTCAGGTTACTTATTAGAGTCTGCGCTAGAAGCGGGTTTTGTGGCTGCTGGTGTTGATGTGATCTTGTGTGGTCCGATGCCAACCCCCGGCGTTGCTTATCTCACCAAAGCGTTACGCCTATCTGCAGGAGTAGTGATCTCCGCATCACATAATTTGTATCAAGATAATGGCGTGAAGTTTTTCTCTGCGCAGGGTGACAAGTTATCTGATGATTTTGAATTTGCGATTGAGGCTGAGCTTAATAAGCCCCTTGGTTGCGTTCACTCAGAGCATTTAGGCAAGGTATCGCGTTTAGATGCTGCAACTGGACGCTATATTGAATTTTGTAAATCGACTTTCCCTGGCAATCTCAATTTACGAGGTATGAAGGTGGTGGTCGATTGCGCCAATGGTGCGGCTTATCAGATTGCCCCTAATGTGTTTAGGGAACTTGGGGCAGAGGTTATTGCGATTGGTGTTGAACCCAATGGCCGCAATATTAATGACCATTGCGGCGCAACTGCGCCTGCAGCTTTAATTGCTAAAGTCAAAGATGTGGGTGCCGATATCGGTATCGCCTTAGATGGCGATGCGGATCGCTTGCAAATGGTGGATAAAACCGGTCGCCTATTTAATGGTGATGAATTGCTCTACGTATTGGCAAATGACCGCTTGCAGCGCGGCATTCCCCTTGGGGGTGTGGTGGGCACCCTAATGACCAACCTGGCTGTGGAAAAAGCCATCAAAGAATTGGGTGTGCAGTTTGAGCGAGCCGCGGTGGGCGATCGCTATGTGCTGGAATTGCTTAAGAAAAAATCATGGATTTTGGGCGGTGAAGGCTCGGGCCATTTATTGTGCCTAGATCAGCACACCACAGGGGATGGCACGATTGCAGCGCTGCAAGTACTCGCAGCGATGAGCCAACAAAAGAAGAGCCTGGCCCAACTTCTAGATTCCGTGAAGATTTATCCCCAGGTCCTGCTCAATATCAAAATCCAATCTACTTATGACTGGAAAGCTGATGAGAAGCTCAAAGCCCAAATTTCGAAAGTTGAAGCTGATCTTCAGAATACGGGGAGGGTCCTCATTCGCCCATCCGGTACCGAGCCCTTATTAAGGGTTATGGTCGAAGCTCAGGATGAGGCCATCGCACTCAAGAGCGCTAAAAGTATCGCTGATTTAGTCCCAATTGCCTAAAACCCCATTTTGAGGCCCTAAAAACAAGATTTAAGCCTTGTTTATGACGCAATGTCATAAAAGAGTCATACGCAAATCGTAGAGTCCATGTGTTGTTATCTCTCGATTTCTATACAAGGACATCCTCAAATGAAACTCTCTTTTAAGCAGGCTTTAGTTGCTGGAGCTGTAGCACTATCCGTGTCAACTGGTGCAATGGCTGTAGAAATGACCGGCGCTGGTTCTTCTTTTATTTATCCAGTGCTCTCTAAATGGGCTGAGGCTTACAAAGCCAAAACTGGTAATAGCTTGAACTATCAATCCATTGGTTCTGGCGGTGGTATCAAACAAATTAAAGCGAAGACAGTCGACTTTGGTGCAACTGACGCTCCAATGAGCTTTGACGAATTACAGTCTGCTGGCATGGTTCAGTTCCCAGCCATCATTGGTGGTGTAGTACCTGTGGTGAATATCGATGGTATCAAGCCAGGTCAATTGAAATTGTCCAGCGACGTTCTCTCTGATATTTTCCAAGGTACATTGACCAACTGGAATGACAAGCGTATCGCTTTGTTGAACCCAGGTGTTCAGATTCCGGCTGGTGATATCACTGTTGTAACCCGTGCTGATGGTTCAGGTACAACTGCAATCTTTACTAACTACCTCTCTAAAGTAAATAAGAGCTGGAAAGATAACGTAGGTTTTGGTTCTGCTGTTAAATGGCCAGCTGCTTCTACTGTAAGCGGTAAGGGTAACGAAGGTGTTGCGGCTAACGTAAGCCGTATCAAGAATTCGATCGGTTATGTTGAGTTTGCTTACGCTAAGAAAAACAACATGAGCTATACCCAGATGAAGAATGCGGAAGACAAGTTTGTTATGCCTACCGCTGCTTCATTCGCTTCTGCTTCTGCTGGTACTGATTGGTCTAAGTTCCCAGGAATGGAAACATTTATTACTAACGCTCCTGGTGCTGCTTCATGGCCAATTACTGGTGCAACTTTCATCGTCATCTACAAAAAGCCTGATAACAAAGCAAACGCTGCTGAAGTGATCAAGTTCTTTGATTTCGGTTTCAAAGATGGCGGCAAAATGGCTTCTGAACTCGATTACGTTCCAATGCCTGAAGCAACAACCAACTTCATTCGCAAGAGTGTTTGGTCACAGGTTGATGTTAAGTAATTCTTAATAGAATAAATTCGGCCCCAAAGTAATTTGGGGCCATTTTTTCTTCACGCAGTACTTATAAATTCAATATGCAATCGACATCCTCCACATTAGGTCTACCGAGCGCTAAGGCGGTTCAAGTTGCCCGTAGACAGCGTATCCAAGATTTTCTTTTCCACGCCATCACCCAATTCTTCTCGATGTTGGTGTTATTTGTTTTGGCCGGAATTATCGGATCTCTATTGATTAATGCATGGCCAGCCTTGAAGACCTTCGGCCCAGGATTTTTCTTGGATGACGAGTGGGATATTGTTAATGACCAGTTTGGCGGTTTAATTTCGATTTATGGAACCTTGGTTTCATCGATCATTGCTTTGGCAATTGCTGTACCCCTGAGTTTTGGTATCGCCGTCTTTTTGACGGAGATGTGTCCAGACTTTCTAAAGCGTCCTTTAGGAACAGCGGTTGAGCTTTTGGCTGCAGTGCCATCCATTATTTACGGTATGTTTGGTTTGTTCGTGTTCGCCCCGATTTTTGGTGACTATATTGAACCTGCTCTTCAAGCCACTATCGGCAAGATTCCCCTGATCGGCATTCTTTTCTCAGGCCCAACCAACGGCATTGGTATGTTGTGCGCTGGCTTGATTTTAGCCATGATGATTTTGCCCTTCATTGCTTCTGTGATGCGTGACGTATTTGAGATCGTTCCCCCAGTGTTGAAAGAGTCGGCCTATGGCATTGGCTGCACTCGCTGGGAAGTGGTGACTCGAATTGTTTTACCTTATACCCAAGCGGGCGTAGTGGGTGGCGTCATGCTCGGTCTCGGTAGAGCGCTTGGTGAGACCATGGCGGTTACTTTCGTGATTGGTAATGCGAGTCGTATCTCTCCATCTTTATTTGCTCCCGGTAGCTCAATTGCTTCGACCTTGGCTAATCAATTCGGTGAGGCAGACGCGGGATTGCATTTCTCATCATTGTTCGCCTTAGGTTTGGCGCTCTTTTTTATTACTTTTGTGGTTTTAGCTTTGGCTAAATGGATGTTGCTTCGGATGGAAAAAGCCAAAGGAGTGAAATCATGAGTCAAATCGCAAACATTAATCAAGCCGTTTTTGCTCGTCGTCAGCGGGCTAATAAAATTGGTCTTGCCTTGTCTATGCTCGCCATGACTTTGGGTATGGTTTTCTTGATTTGGATTTTGGCAACGCTATTTATTAAAGGTTTTGCTGCAGTGAATCTGAATATGTTCACAATGAGTACACCAGCGCCAGGCTCTGACAACGGTGGCTTGGCAAATGCCATCGTTGGTAGCTTGATGTTGATTGCGTCTTGTACTTTAATTAGTACTCCAGTCGGCGTGCTTGCAGGTCTCTATCTTTCTGAGTATGGCGACCGCAGTAAGATTGCAGCGGTTACCCGCTTTGTGACCGATATTATGTTGTCGGCACCTTCGATTGTGATTGGCTTGTTTGTATACGCATTATTTGTGGCCCAAGTAAAGCACTTCTCAGGTTGGGCTGGCACGATTGCTCTGGCCTTGATCGCTGTTCCAGTGGTGGTTCGCACTACCGAGAATATGTTGCGTTTGGTCCCTGGTAGTCTGCGTGAAGCTGCTTATGCTCTGGGAACGCCAAAGTGGAAAGTCGCTTTTTATGTCACCCTAAGAGCGGCCAAAAGCGGCATCATGACCGGTATCTTGTTGGCTCTTGCCCGCGTGAGCGGTGAGACAGCGCCATTGTTGTTTACTGCATTGAATAATCAGTTCTTCTCTACCAATATGAATGCGCCGATGGCGAACTTGCCAGTGGTGATTTTCCAATTTGCAATGAGTCCTTATGACAACTGGGTTGACCTCGCCTGGGGAGGCTCTTTACTCATTACGTTTGCAGTGTTGGGCTTGAACATCCTTGCCCGTGTGGTATTCCGTGAGAAAGCACAAGGATGAGTGATATGAAAACAATGTTCAACTTAAATAAGATTGATAGTGAAGGCTTGGGGAGTAAATCGAATATGAATACAGAAAATAATTCGCAATCTAGTGATGCAGTCAATGCGCTAGAAATCCGGAATCTCAACTTTTACTATGGTTCTTTTAAAGGCCTAAAAGATATCAATATGAATATCGAAGAGGGCAAAGTGACCGCCTTCATCGGACCTTCTGGCTGCGGCAAATCCACTTTGCTCCGCACTATGAACCGCATGTATGACCTCTATCCAGGTCAACGCGCTGAAGGTGAGATCAATTTCTACGGCAACAATATTCTGACTCCAGGTCAAGATCTGAACTTGTTGCGCTCCCGCATTGGCATGGTTTTCCAAAAACCAACCCCATTCCCAATGTCCATTTACGAGAATATTGCCTTTGGTGTGCGTTTATATGAAAACCTCAACCGCTCTGAGATGGACGAGCGGGTAGAGTGGGCTTTGAACAAAGCGGCTTTGTGGACCGAAGCGAAAGATAAGCTTAATCAAAGCGGCTTATCCCTATCTGGTGGTCAGCAACAGCGTCTCTGTATCGCCCGCGGCGTGGCCGTGAAGCCTTCCGTCATTTTGCTCGATGAACCTACTTCTGCTTTGGATCCGATTTCTACCGGCAAAATCGAAGAGTTGATTTCTGAGTTGAAAAACGAGTACACCATTGCGATTGTGACCCACAATATGCAACAGGCGGCCCGTGTATCCGATTACACTGCCTATATGTACCTTGGCAGCTTAATTGAGTTTGGTAAGACAGATGAGTTGTTTATCAAGCCTAAGCGCAAAGAAACAGAAGACTATATTACCGGTCGCTTTGGTTAATTGGAGATGAGCATGCCAGATAAACACCTTTCGTCACAGTTTGACGCCGATTTAAATTCCTTGTCCAGTCGCCTCCTTGAGATGGGTGGCTTAGTAGAGTCTCAAATTGCTACTGCAATGCGCGCTTTTACCCAAATGGATATCGAGACTTGTAATGTCGTAATCGAGAATGAAAAGCTCGTCAATGATTTAGAGATCCAGATTGATTCTGCTTGTACTGAATTGATTGCCCGTCGCCAGCCGATTGCCCGTGACTTACGTTTGGTTATGGCAGTATCCAAAGCCATCACCAATCTCGAGCGTGCCGGTGATGAAGCTGAGCGTGTTGCTAAGCGCACTAAGCGCTTAATTGAGGCTGGTGCAGCCCATAACATCAATGTTTCAGAAATTCGTTTATCTGGTCAGATGGCGATCTCACTATTGCGCCGTAGCCTGGATGCCTTTGCTCGCCTCGATACGATTGCTGCTGCTGAGGTTGTTGATGAAGACCGCCTCATTGATGAAGAGTTCAGAGGCTTTGTACGCAAACTGATTACCTACATGATGGAAGATCCCCATACGATTACAACTGGGCTGGATATGCTAACGATTGCTAAGGCGATTGAGCGCATTGGCGATCATGCTAAGAACATTGCCGAGTTTGTGATTTATATCGTCAAGGGTGATGACGTGCGCCATATCCCGCATGCGGATTTGGTAAGAGCGGCTACTAAAGAGTAAGTAAACTTCAATACGGAGCCTTTGATGACTCACCGCATACTGATTGTTGAGGATGAGCCTTCTATCGCAGAGTTGATTGCGGTGAATTTGTCCCATGCTGGTTATGAAGTAGAAAAAGCGATGCAAACGGATCTTGCCATGAATGCGATGCGCGAGAGTCTGCCTAGCCTGATTGTTTTGGATTGGATGTTGCCTGGCAAATCGGGTGTGCAGTTTGCAAAAGAGTTGCGCGCCAATGAGCGGACTCGCTCACTACCGATTTTGATGCTCACCGCCAAGAGCGAAGAGGCTGATAAGGTGATGGGCCTAGATGCAGGCGCTGATGACTATGTGACTAAGCCTTTTTCTCCTAAGGAGTTAGTTGCTCGCGTAAAGGCTTTATTGCGTCGTCAGTCTCCCGTTCAAGATACTGGACCATTGAGTGTGGGCCCCTTAAAGCTGAATCCGATTTCCCATCGGGTTTTAGCAGTCAGACCCAATGCCGAATCTAAGCCTATTCCCCTTGGCCCAACTGAATACCGATTACTACAGTTCTTCATGGCTAATCCAGAGCGCGTGCATTCTCGTGCGAATCTCTTGGATAAAGTTTGGGGTAGTGAGGTGTATATCGAGGAACGAACTGTAGACGTTCATATCAAGCGTCTAAGGGCTGCTTTGGCCCCCCTGGACTGTGACCGCTTCATTGAAACGGTGCGGGGCAGTGGCTACCGCATAACCAAGACCCCAACTGAAACCTAAATTCCATTTGTGAGCCCAATTTAGCCCTTTTTAGGGCTTTTTTGTGGGATGCAATAAGATTGCAGCATGTTCTCTGCTTTCTCTCGATTTAGCCTCTTACTGGCCCTAGCCGTCATAGCCGCCTATGTGGCCTTAATTCATTGGGGGCCTTATTTCGGTATCGCTGCAGCAATAGTTGTCCTCTCGATTCCGCTGATCTACTCCTATATCAATCTGAGTCGCTTAGGTAAATACCTTGCTGCCGATAACCTGGAAAATATGCCGCTTCCTAGTGGATTTTGGGAGGAGGTCTTCTTTAGGCTGCAACGGCTTGTGCAAAATCTGAAGTCTCGAGCCCAAGCAATTGATCAGCAACACAACCGATTTATTGAGGCTTTTCAGGCATCCCCTAACGGCATCGTGATGCTCGATGATGAAGATCAAATCGAATGGTGTAATTCTTTAGCAGAGTCATTCTTCGGTCTGAATTTTCGCCGCGATGCTCGTCAGCGCATTAACTTTCTGTTGAGAAGGCCTGAGTTTATTCAGTATCTGGGTAAGCGACAGTTTGAGGAGTCCATCATTATTGAAAGAATGGGCCCCGATAGTAATTTAAGTTTATTGATCCAGGCTTTCCCTTATGGAGAGAAGCGGCATCTACTGCTGATACAAGATGTAACTGATTTACAAAAAGCAGATGCCATGCGGCGTGATTTCGTAGCCAACGTATCGCATGAGATGAGAACACCGATTACCGTATTGATGGGCTTTCTAGAAACGGTCCAATCGATTGAACTTGATAAGCCGCAACAAGATCACTACTTTGACTTGATGATGCTGCAAGCACAGCGCATGAAGAGCTTAGTTGAGGACCTCTTAACTCTAGCTAATCTCGAAGCCAATGCGATTCCAGCTTCGACTCAAGTAGTGCAACTCAATACCTTGATGGCATTGATTAAGAATGATGCTGAAGCACTCTCGCAGGGTAGTCATGGCTTTAGCTTTGAGCAAAAGACGACTCAAAATCTCTTTGGTGATGAGCGCGAATTACTTTCTGCATTTAGTAATCTGGTATCCAATGCTATTCGCTACACACCGAATGGCGGCTCAATTACTGCATGTTGGGGATTAAATGAACAGGGACAAGGTGAGTTTTCGGTAACCGACACAGGCCCCGGAATAGCTTCAGAACATTTACCACGATTAACTGAGCGTTTCTATCGAGTCGATCGTAGTCGTTCACGTGATACTGGCGGTACGGGATTGGGCTTAGCGATTGTCAAGCACATTGCTAATCGACATCAAGCACAGCTTTTAATTGAAAGTACACCAGGCAAGGGCAGTACGTTTACTTTACGCTTCCCTAAGGACCGGGTTGCTAATACTGAGACAGATTTATTCTCAGCAATTGAAGCCTAATCTCAGACTTAGTCCTTCTTTTTCTTTTTCTTTTTCTTGGATTCTTTTGCAAGCTTCTCAGGCTTGCCATTGGCGTAAAGACACCAGACTTTGATTTCTTCGAGCAATTCAACCAAATCCTCATAGGAGAGTTGCTTGAAATCTACCAGGCTGATAGCCCCAGATTCTTGCAGCTGTCTGACTGCGTCTTCGTACTTATATTGGCTCATAAATTGGATAAGCAAAAGCTGTCTTGATTAAGGATGTGCAGATCCTATCAAACTAATATGACAAAAACCCAATTTTTGACCTAGAAAGCCTAAAAATCGGGGTTTTTAGGTAAATCATCGTCTTTATCTACCGTAATTTCGGAGCTTCGTTTGATGCCCGTTAAACGACTGGTTAAGCGTTCGAAAGGGCCTCCTAAGAGGAGGGCGATCAAAATTGCACCAAGGGCTAACAAGCCTATGGCAAATTGGCCCGCCCCAAAGGTGGCGCCAATCAATGCGCAAGACCAAATGCTGGCTGCGGTGGTGAGACCATGAATCTTGCCAGAGCTACCGCCTTGGATGATGACCCCGGCTCCCAAAAACCCTAGGCCGGTAATTAAGCCCTGTAGAACGCGACTAACGCCTTGGCTATCAAAATTGGGGAGTGCTGTTATCAGAATGATGGCAGTTGCAGCACCAATAGAAACCAGGGCGTGCGTGCGCATGCCGGCGGATTTATGATGCATCCAGCGATTGAGCCCTAGCACGCTCCCTACGATTAAGGCTAAGCCTAAGCGAAGAACATAGTCCCAAGAAAAATCCCAATGTGCCATTTTCTTCCCCGTCTAAAGTGTCGATTGAATATCGGTCAAATTGAGTTTAGCTTAAGTTAATTGCTAACTTTACCGATTAAGACAGTCGAGTCATCAAAGTGCCATGCTCATGTCATGGTAAGTGATCAGACTTAATACCAGTTAAACCCAGCAGGAGATTGTGATGAAAAAAATGATCTTGAAGTACTGGCAAGCTTGGTATGAGGCCCGCGTCAATTACGCTAACCGTTTTTTGCATCATCGCTTAGGTAGTTAAGCTTCAAATTAAGGGTTCAAGTTTTCTTGAACCAAAAGGGGTCTGAAGCTAAAGGGGCTTGACTTGCTGTCGTCGACTGTAACTTCTACAGCCTGCACTTCGTCTGCCCCCATGACTTCGAGGCGATACACATTTTCTAGTACTCGTCTCTTGCTATCAAGAAGCGGTTGATCAATTTTAAGGCGATGGCTATCTCCATGAATCAACAAAATGGGCAGGGTAGTTTTTTCTGCATAAGATCGGAACTGATTGAGCGTATCCACAAAGCCACTGTTCA
The DNA here is from genome assembly GCF_003261235.1 of Polynucleobacter paneuropaeus. Lineage (NCBI taxonomy): Bacteria > Pseudomonadati > Pseudomonadota > Betaproteobacteria > Burkholderiales > Burkholderiaceae > Polynucleobacter > Polynucleobacter paneuropaeus. The sequence goes on from NZ_CP030085.1 coordinate 766,353, forward strand.
TGCTGTTGACTTCGCCAGGTGGGGAGTAAAACATGTCCGCCTGGAATGCAAACACAATGCCAGCAGAATTTTTCTTTTGCGCTAACTGAAAAGCATATTCAATCCAGGCTAAATTAGCAGCGTTACGTTCAAGATACTCTTGGGTCGATGCGGGAGTTCTTTCATAATTATTGTTAGAGCCAGGAATATGAAGGCTCACGAATACAAATTTTCCCTTCAACCAAAGTGAGTTCTCTACAAACTTAGCGAACTGGGGCATGACATCGGCTTGGCGGGTCAGGCTGATACGACGTTTACCAAAACTATTTTGATCGACAAACTGTGTTTTACGAATCCGTTCGAGTCGCTCGATGGGGTCATAGCCACCTGCTAAGGTACGATGGCAATCGGTCCACTCGTTATCGCCGATGCTGTAAATCAGCGGCGCATCAAAGGAGTTGAAATAGCGCGTGGTTTTTTCCATATACTCATCGCTACACGGTGTGTCACCCGACTTGGTATCGCCCACAAAAATACTGAATGCAGGTTTATCTGCATTAATAGCCTTGATTAGTCGCTCATAGCGAACCAAGTCCTTGGGGAGGGAATAGGGCATATCACCCAGGGCAATAAAGCGAGTGGATTCTGCATGGGCTCCAAAAGCCAAAACAAGCAGGGATAGAAGGATGATTTTGGAGTGGCTAGTGCGCATACGGAAATCCTATTGAAGATATAGCGTTACCATAATGCAATCTCAGGGCTTTTGCAGTAATTGTCTTGCTTGTCATGCAACTGTCACGCTAGCCATTTACATTGAATCAGTCGGGCAGTCGGCTGCTCGGCACATGCTTGTTCCTATGCAATTTTGCCCAGAGAGATCTGGGCATTTTTTTAATCTGTTGAATCGTAAAGTGGCCGAATGAAACCTTTGCCGTCTGGATTGTTTATTGCAGCGACTCTGATTACCTTCGGGTGGTCTCAATTTGCTACAGCACAAACTACTCCTCCCGATTTTGATTTGAAGGTGTCAGTACAAAAGGCGGGCGATGCCTTTCAAGTCAACGCAAGCTTTCTGATACCCGCAACCGAATGCCAAACCTACACAATGCTGACAGATTACGAAAGCGCAGCCAAGATTCCTGGCATCAAAAAGTCGGTTGTGATTAGCCGAGAGGCCAATAAAGTGCGGGTCGAACGGGATGTGAAAGAGCGAATCCTGTTTTTCCCAATTAATCTGCATTCGATTGTGGAGTACGAAGAGACCCCCACGAATTTGCTGACCTTTCACCAAATTTCAGGAGATGTAGAGTACTACCGAGGCACTTGGAAGATCCAACCTGAAGAGGGCAGTGCAAGATTGCAGTACCAAAGCGAGTTCGCGATTGATACCTTGATTCCATCCTTCGTAGCGCAATATTTTATTAAAAACAATATCCGCAGTCGCTTTGAAGCCATGGCGACTAACTTTTCCCGCAAGAAAGAAACGCTCGGGCAGCTAGCCTGTAATTAATCTGAAATATGCTCTTTGTACGATCCGATGAATCAATTAAAAAAGGGGGCGTCATGGATCAGTCAGGTGAGTCAATCCTCAATCAGGAGCTAGAAAAACATGATGCTCTATTGGGTGTTGCTGGTCTGGACGTCAAAGAACAAATGCTGCAGGCTCGATCCCAATCCCTTAAAGAGAAGCTCGTTTCTTTTTTGGTAGATAGTCGTTATGCTTTGAAGCTTGACGAAATCATTTAATCATCACAGTCTATGAAAAACTATAACGTCCTGTTTTTATGTACTGGCAACTCATCCCGTTCTATTTTGGGTGAGGCCCTTACTACTACACTTAGTCACGGTCAGTTTATTGGGTACTCCGCGGGTTCAAAACCCATGGGAACCGTTAATCCAATTGCGCTTCTGCTAGTCAAAGAGATGGGTTATCCCCTCAATCTATTACGTAGCAAAAGCTGGGATGAGTACGGCAGAGAAGGTGCCCCCCATATGGATTTCATCATCACGGTGTGTGATGAAGCTGCTGGAGAAGAATGCCCATATTGGCCCGGTCATCCTTCCACGGCGCATTGGGGTTTTCCTGACCCCTCAAAAGTTGCGGGTCATGAAGCCCAGCTGCAAGCCTTTAGAAAGGTGGAAATGGGTCTGCGTAACCGAATCGAGCATTTAATTAATTTGCCGGTCGACAAGCTTGATCATCTCGAGATCAAAGATCACCTGCATCGTATTCATCAGCAGTTTCAATAAGACCATTCCAGGGCTGTCAATAAGCGGTATGATGGGAAAAACCCATCTACCGGAGTCCGCATGTCAGTGGTGAAAAAGGCTAGTGAGCAAGTCCCCCAAACCAAGATAGCTATTCTCAATTCGATTGAGTCGTTCAAAAATCCGCGGCCATCGATTAAAAAACGCATTTCTGATGGCAAAGCTTTACGAAAAAAAGTGAGCTTTGAACAGCAGGGGATTTACACCCCACCACAGCATCGACTCGATCCCATCATCATTCTTGAGCGACAAGCAGAAAGCCGTATTAAAGAATTGATTCCGATTCGGTATGAGCGCATGCTGCAGTCACCATTCGCGTTTTATCGTGGCTGTGCAGCCATCATGGCACAGGATTTAGCAAACCAACCCACAACGGATGTGATCGTGCAACTCTGTGGCGATATGCATGTCTCCAACTTCGGTTTGTTTGCAACTACCGAGCACCGACTCGTGTTTGGCATCAATGATTTTGACGAAACGCTTCCTGGAAGCTGGGAGTATGACATCAAGCGTCTCGTGGCTAGCGCGGTAATCGCTTGTGAAACTCTGGGTGGTGATGAAAAAACCAGCAAGCTACTCGTGCAAAGAATTACTTCTGAGTATCAAAAACGGATGGCTGAATATGCCCAAATGCCTTATATCCAAATTGCCCAGCAATTTATCGGCGAGAAAGATATTCGTAAGCATTTCAGTAAATCGCATCAAAAAATGTTGGATGCCTTTTTAAAACAAGTCAAAGGGCAAACCAAAATTGAAGTGCTACAAAAGTTAACCACTTTGGTTGGCAAGGATCGTAAGATCATTAATCAGCCACCCTTGATTCAGCACTTTTCTCCTCTCTTTAAAGGCCGCCCAGTTATTGATTTAGTGAATAACGCCTTAATGAACTATTCCAGTACCTTATTAGCCGATAAAAAAGTCTTATTTGAGCGTTATTCATTAAAAGACTTTGCACGCAAGGTGGTAGGGGTCGGTAGTGTCGGCACCAATTGCATGGTGATTTATTTCGAAGGGGATGGACCAAACGACCCTTTATTTTTGCAATACAAAGAGGCGCAGCATTCAGTGCTTACACCTTACCTTGGTCAATCGACCTATAAAAATATGGGTCGACGGGTCGTATCAGGCCAGCGACTATTGCAAGGTGCGCCAGATATCTTTTTGAACTACGGCGACCTTGAATATGAAATTGGCAGTAGACAAGGTTTCTATTTACGACAGTTGCGAGATATGAAGGGCGGTATTGTATTTGGCCCAGATGGCGTGTCATTGCAAAACTTTCCAGACTATGCTCGCCTCTTTGGCTGGGCTTTGGCATTGGGGCATGCACGCTCTGGTGATTCAGCAGTGATCTCTGGCTACTGTGGACAATCCAAGAAGCTGGATGAAGCTTTGTACCGTTTTGCTAAAGCTTATGCAAAACAGAACCAAGCAGACTATGAGCTATTTTGTAAGGCGGTTAAATCAGGGCGTTTAGAGGCGGCTAAACCAGAAGCTAAGGCCGGTAAATCCAAATAAAGTAGCTGTCTTATTCCTGCAATATTTGCTCGTCAGAATTGCAGCGTGAATACCTTAATTGCCCCCACTGTTTCTGTCATTACTTGCCCTAGCTGTTTAGCCCAAGAGGCTTTAGAGATCCCTGAGGGTTCCATGCATCTTTATCGCTGCAAAGCCTGCAGCACCATCCTCAAGCCCAAATCAGGGGATTGCTGCATCTTCTGTAGCTTTGGCAACACCGACTGCAGTAGTTCCGAGAAAAACCTCGCCGCCTAGTCCTGATGCAGTAGACTTTGCGGTAATTTCATGAATATGTCATTGTTTTTACATAAAATAGACATATTCAGTTAGGTTATTTCTATAAGGAACACCTTTGGCAGCTAACCCAGTCGAGTTAACCCCCGGCGCAAACGATCTGGTTGCGGCGGTTGACTTAGGTTCGAATAGCTTTCGGATGCTGGTAGCTCAGGTTGTAAACACCCCCTCCGGTACCCAACTCAGACCCATCGATACTCTGCGTGAGACTGTGCGCTTGGCAGCGGGTCTTACTGACAATAAATTATTAGGTAACGATGCCTATCAACGCGGCCTTTCTGCAATACGTCGCTTTGGGGAACGTATTCGAGGTTTTGATCCCAGCAAGGTAAGAGCTGTCGCCACGAACACTTTGCGCGTAGCTAAAAACGCCCAAAACTTTGTCAATGATGCGCAAGATGCCTTGGGATTTCCAATTGAGGTTATTGCCGGTGTCGAAGAAGCGCGTCTAATTTATATCGGCGCAGCACATGAGGTCTCTGCAGTGCAGGGTAACCGTTTGGTCGTTGATATTGGTGGTGGCTCAACCGAGCTCATCATTGGCAAAGGATATGAACCTAAGCTGATGGAAAGTTTATACATTGGCTGCGTATCGCATAGCATGCGCTTCTTCCCTAGAGGCAATATTGACGCGCACGCTTTTAAAGAAGCCGAGCTTGCAGCCCGCCGTGAAATCCAAGTCATTGCCGGAAACTATCTCAAGAGTGGCTGGAAGCAAGTGATTGGATCATCAGGCACTGCCCGTGCTTTGGCCGACATCATTGCCGAGAATAATTTCAATGGACAGGGTGATGGTCTGACCATGGGCCGTGTTAATACTGGCAGCGGCTTAATTACGCGTGAAGGTTTGCGCGCTATGAAAAAACATTTGCTCAAATACGAGCATGTGAATGATATTCAGCTGGGTGGTCTCAAAGATGAGCGCCGTGGAGTATGGCCCGGTGGCCTAGCTATTATGTTGGCCGTCTTTGATGAGTTGGGTATTGAGTCGATGGAAGTAACCGATGCTGCTCTCAGGGTGGGCGTTCTCTACGACTTATTGGGCCGCTCTCAACACCACGATATGCGCTATGTCACGGTAGAGCAGTTTATGCAACGCTATACAGTCGATCGAGATCAGGCAACTCGGGTCGGTAATTTGGCCGCAGAATTTTTAGACCAGCTGCCTAAACCCGATTCAGAGAGTCGTGCAGAAAATATTGCGCTCTTACAATGGGCCGCCAATTTACATGAGATTGGTTTGTCGATCTCACATAACGGTTATCACAAACATTCAGCCTATATTGCAGGTAATGCTGATATGCCCGGCTTTTCCAAGAATGATCAGGCGCGCTTAGCTGCTTTACTTATCGGTCATGCTGGTAAGTTAGGCAAGCTGGCTACCAATGCAGGTTTTCATGATTGGCGCATGCTGTTTTGTTTGCGCCTAGCTCAGGTGCTTTGCCGGGGTAGAAGTGATGCAAATCTTCCTAAGGTCAAAGTCTCTGAAGATGACGGCTCTTATTTGGTGAGCTTGTCTAGGGAGTGGGCAGATGCACACCCTTTGACTGAATTTAGCTTACAAAAAGAAGCGGCCGAATGGGAACGTATCGGCCGCACTTATCAAGTAGGTCTGAAGTAAGACCTACTTAGCACCAAAACAACTAAACGCTAAACGTTGAGGAAGTGCTTCGCGTAACGTGGATTGATTTCAGACAGACGCAACATCGTTAAGAGGTCGGCGGTATTGAAATCTGGATCCCAGGCAGGGGCACTGCAAATCTTCGCACCCAACTTCAAATAGCCTTTGATCAGTGGAGGAGGCTCAACATCTAGCCCGCCATTGAGTTTGTCTAATGGCAAAGGCAGGCGAGGGAAAGCATGGTTCTCGGTTGGAGCCATTTGCTCTTCTGAGAGCGAGTTGTACAAGCTTGCTGCAAAGTGACCACCATCAGCCATCGGGATGCTGGCGCAACCGAGCATGATTTCATAGCGATGCTTTTGCATGTACTGGGCCAGACCACTCCAGAGCGCCATGATGACAGCACCAGAGCGATAGTCGGCGTGAACGCAAGAGCGACCTAATTCGACCATCTTTGGACGCAAGTGGTTCAAGCGGGTCAGATCAAACTCAGAATCGGAATAAAGACGACCAATTTCTTGGGCTTTGTGGGGAGGTAAAACACGATAGGTACCAACAACTTTTAGGGTCTCTTGATCGCGGATCAATAAATGGTCGCAATAGGCATCGAATTCATCGACATCAAGGCCCTCATGATTTTGGGCTAGGTTTGCACCCATTTCTTCAGCAAATACCTTGTATCGCAATCTTTGGGCTTCTTTGATCTCATTTGGGGTACTTGCCCAAGTGATCTGGAAAGCAGGGCGCTTAGGCTTGCTAGCAGGCTTAGCAACAACGTGATCTTGAGTCACCGGGGTCAAGGCGCGGGGCTTGAGCGCAAATTTCTTACCAAAGAGTTTCTTGGCAATCTTCTTAGAAAATAGTTTCTTTAAAGGACGTAACTTACTGAGTTTCTTAGGCATATCTTCAAATCGGGAGTTGAAGATGTCAAAGGCCGCAAGTGGGTTTGGAATGTCGGACATGAGGTAGACCTTGATCGATTGGTAGATGAAATCGTATTACGGTTTTATTACAGTTTTGCTACAAGAGGACCACAAACCGCTATCCAGATCAAAACAGCGACTAAAAGGGCTAGCATGACTGCTGCAGACCCAAAATCCTTCGCTCTTTTGGATAAGTCGTGGTGTTCAAAGGAAATCCGATCAATCGCCGCTTCTACACTGGAATTGAGCAATTCGACGACCAAGACCATAATGATGGAGCAGATCAAGGCTACTTTTTCGAGAACGCTGATATTCAGAAACAGGGCGATTGGAGTGCAAATAATCAACAGCGTTAACTCTTGTCTAAAGGCACTTTCTTCTTTAAAGGCATACACCACTCCGCACCAAGAATTCTTGGCTGCATGCCAAGCCCGAGTCAGGCCTTTATTGCCCTTGTGGGGGTTTTGATCGATGTGATAGTTACTCAAAGCAAACCCTTAAAAAGTGTGAAAGCGCTGGTGATAACAGAGCTTAAGCAAGCGCAGTCACATGCACTTCAGTTGAGGGCACGGGTTTGAGGTGGCGTGCGAATTGCTCAGAAGCAGCTCGCCAGGAGAATTTCTCAGCATGGGCACGCGCTACTTCACGGGGAATGGTTAAAGCTTGCATGCAAGCCTCACGTAAGTCTTCGTTCATCGCACCAGCAGGAGAGTCGCCCAAGACATCAATGGGCCCAGTGACAGGATAGGCTGCAACTGGAGTACCGCAAGCCATAGCTTCAAGCAAGACTAAGCCAAAGGTATCGGTCTTGCTTGGGAAAACAAACACATCAGCAGCTGCATAGACTTCAGCCAACTCGTATTGATTGAGAACGCCGAGGTAGTTCACTTCAGGATACTTTTGCTTGATACCTTCCATGGCGGGGCCATCACCTACAACCCATTTAGAACCGGGTAGATCGATTTCTAAGAAGGCATTGATATTTTTTTCAACAGCAACGCGACCAACATATAAAAAGATAGGATGGGCGCTATTGAGTTTTTTGGAGTCTTGCATCTTGAAGATGTCGAGATCAACACCTCTAGACCAGAGCACTACATTGGTAAAGCCATACTTCTCTAGATCTTGCTTGACCACAACCGTTGGCGCCATCACAGCCATAGAAGGCTTGTGGAACCAGCGCAAGAATGCATAGGTCAGGGCAAGGGGAATGCCAGTGCGGGCTTTTACATATTCTGGAAAACGGGTGTGATACGCGGTAGAGAGGGGTAACTTGTTTTTAACTGCGTAAGCGCGAGCCGATAAACCTAAAGGCCCTTCAGTGGCGATATGCATCGCATCGGGAGCGAATTCTTTAATCTTTCTAGCAACAGTCTTGCCTGGAAACAAAGACAAAGAGATATCTGGGTAAGTGGGGCAAGGAATAGTCTTGAAATCATTGGGGGTGATCATTTCGACTTCATGACCCATGCCAATCAGCTCAGCGCGAGTTTGTTTAAGGGTTCTAACAACGCCATTAACCTGCGGATCCCATGCATCGGTGATGATCATGATTTTCATAGTGTTGCCTCTTTTGCAAAGTTAGGAATCAGTTGCCCCAAAGCGGGTTCATTAGCAGTTTCAGCAGCACTTTCTAAAGGCTCACCTTTAATAAACGGCCAGTGCACAATCTTGAGTTCGCCTTCGTGTGTCTCAACGAGGGCGGTCAGACTTTCGACCCAATCACCATCGTTGCAATAGAGCAGCCCGTCGATTTCCCGTATCTCTGCTTTATGAATATGGCCACACACCACGCCATCGCAACCGCGTAAACGAGCTTCACGTGCCATGATGTGTTCAAAGTCGGCAATGTAGCTGACAGCATTCTTAACTTGGTGCTTTAAGTATTGGGAGAGAGACCAGTACTGCAGACCCATCTTGACCCGAATCATATTGAAATAGCGATTCACATACAGAATGAAGGAGTAAAGGGTATCGCCAACATAAGCCAGCCATTTAGCGTATTGCATCACGCCATCAAATAAGTCACCATGGGTTACCCAAAGCTTTCTACCATCGAGGGTAGTGTGGATGACCTCTTCAACAACCTTGACATCGCCAAAGGACAAACCGAAGAACTGACGTGCGCTTTCGTCATGATTGCCGGGTACGTAAATCACTTCAGTACCTTTACGGGCTTTACGCAATAGCTTCTGAACCACGTCGTTGTGGGCTTGAGGCCAGTAGAATGATTTTTTGAGGCGCCAGCCGTCGATAATGTCGCCAACGAGGTAAAACTGGTCTGCTTCGTTGTGTTTTAAGAAATCGAGGAGGTAGTTAGCTTGACACCCTGATGTTCCGAGGTGCACGTCTGAAATCCAGATAGCGCGGTAATGCATCATGAGGTTGTATTAAGCCCGTCCTTGATGTAAGGATCGTGACAGTTTGATGTCACTTTTGTGACTTGCTTTATATTGATGTTTCTAATGCAAAACACAGTGCAAACCCCGTACTTGATCCGCTTTGGATTATGGCTCCTCATCATTCTTCATACGATTCGGGGGGTGCTCACCCTTTCGGTCTTATTCCCATTGCTCGATCGGCAGCAAAGAGATCACCACATTCAGCGCTGGTGCAAAAGACTCCTAAAGATCTTTGGTTTGCATTTGACGGTGCAGGGCGCGGAGCTCCTCCCAAGCGCACCGTATTTATTGGTGTCCAATCACATCTCCTGGATTGATATTCATGTGATCAATTCTTTTAAGCCAGTTCGCTTTGTCGCCAAGTCTGAGGTAGCCTCTTGGCCGATCTTTGGTTGGATGGCCAAGCAACTGGGCACAGTCTTCATCAGACGCGATAGTGCAAGACATGCCCGTCAAGTGGTAGACCAAATGGCTGAGGTTCTAAAAACTGAATCGGTCTGCATCTTCCCAGAAGGAACCTCATCCTCCGGCGAGACAGTTTTGCCCTTCAAACCAAATCTGTTTGAGCCTGCTGCCATCTCTCACACTCCAGTGTGGTCCCTGGCGATTTCTTATCACTCTCGAAAGACCGGTGAACGCAGTCTGGCCACTGCCTTTATTGGAGATATGGGTTTAGTGCAATCCATGGCCATGATTCTGAAAAGCCCCGATCTGGGCGTGAAACTCCACTTCTTGCCACCCTTAAGGCCTGAACCAGGACAAGACTTAGACCGCAAGCTGCTCTGTCAGCATAGCTACCAGGTCATCTCTGCCGCTATATAAACAATACAAATGCGGTATGTAACAATATTGACACGTTCCTCAGATAAAAAACACGGAGGATAAAGGGCAAACATGAGTGCAAAACATCAAGAAATGGCGGAGTGGTATCAGCGTGCTCAAGAAGAGATTCTCGACAGCATGGACGAAGAACTCGAGATGGAGTTGGACGATGATCGTCTGTCCGTCGATTCTGGAACCACTTCCTCGGTTTCAAGACAAACCTATTTTAAAGAACTGTTTCTTCTACAGGGCGAGCTAGTCAAGTTACAAGACTTTGTTGTAGCCAATAAACTCAAAGTTGCCATCTTATTTGAAGGTCGTGATTCAGCAGGTAAGGGTGGAGCAATTAAGCGTATTACCCAACGACTCAATCCACGCGTGTGCCGTGTTGTTGCATTGCCTGCACCTAATGAGCGCGAGAAAACCCAATGGTATTTTCAACGCTACATCTCGCAACTTCCAGCCGGTGGAGAAATCGTGCTCTTCGATCGCAGTTGGTATAACCGCGCTGGTGTTGAACATGTCATGGGATTTTGTACCGATGCTGAGTATGAAGATTTCCTAAGAACTGTTCCGGATCTTGAGCGCATGATCATCAACTCTGGAACCATTTTGATTAAGTACTGGTTCTCGATTTCGGATGAAGAGCAATACAACCGCTTCATGATGCGCATTCATGATCCGCTGAAGCAGTGGAAACTCAGCCCAATGGACTTAGAGTCACGTCGTTTATGGGAAGCTTATACCAAGGCTAAGGAAACCATGTTGGAGAGAACCCATATTCCTGAAGCACCATGGTGGGTTGTTGCTGCGAATGATAAGAAAAAGGCCCGACTCAATTGCATTAGCCACTTGTTGTCGCAGATTCCTTATGAAGAAATTCCGCATCCAGAGATTCATTTGCCTGAGCGGGTTCACAACCCAGATTACCTGCGCGGCCCAGTACCTCCTGAGATGTACGTCCCTGAGGTTTACTAAATCCCAGGAAATTGCCTGCATTATCGATATCCGTGTAAAATAGCGGTTCCGTCGGAGTGTAGCGCAGCCTGGTAGCGCACCTGCTTTGGGAGCAGGGGGTCCAAGGTTCGAATCCTTGTACTCCGACCACTTTTCTCTATTTAGCCATAAACTACACCAGCAATCTGCCCATAGCTCAGCTGGATAGAGCAACGCCCTTCTAAGGCGTAGGTCGCACGTTCGAATCGTGCTGGGCAGGCCACTAATTTAATACTACTTCATATAAGCCTAGGTTGGTAGATTAGCTCGATTGTCCCAATCATGGATAAGCTTGTATAGCGTAATAGGGGCCTTGAGCCAGCGTGCGGGGATCCTTTGTGACTATCAGCAACTTGGGCATCAGTAAATTTGTCGGGTAAACCGACAAAATTGGGCAATCTAGATAAATTTTAACAGTAGCAATCGGGTGTCGATTTAACCCAACTTTGACATAGATACTTTGTATGATTAGCCAATAAAAAAACAGCTAGCCATTACTAGTAGTTTCAAGCTCCCCCCACATTACAATATCCATATCAACTAGTTGCCAACCTTTATGTTGAAAGCCTATATCAAAATCGTCGGTAGTTTTGCTGTTATTAAAGATGGTGGTTAAAACTTCCTTTTCGTCATCTGGAGTAGTCCCTGAGAAGTAGATCAGTTTTTGACCGTCATCCGATAATCTGACTTCAGAATAGTCTTGTGCATCTAAGCTAATTCCGATGTTGGGGTCATAGTCATCCAGAAAATTCGGCTCCTTTTCAATTATGAATGAGCCTGATTTCCAAAGAAATCCACAATTGATTTCTTTGTCTGCTTTGCGATAGGTCATACGCTCCGTAACGTGGAATTCACTCTTGGGCGTTATCTTGAAAGTCATATTGATCCTTTTATCAATAAAACAACAAAACACGATTAAGATTTAAATAACTTACCGCTATAACTATGATGTTGGCTTGAAGCTAAATGTTTCAATTAGCTTAACTGCGCGATTAATTTCGCTTTCTTAAGAATACTGGTATGAACACTTGGGCATCATCTTGGCACTGAGTCAGAGTTTTCTTTGGTGATATTTTAAGATGAGGAGTATCGATAATGAATTTATCATTTAAGGGTAGATCAACCCCTAAGACCTGGGCATATCTTGTCAGATTTTGAAATTCTTCATCGGGATTTTGATGAAATTTAGATAAATCACCGACTTCAAGTCGAACAATAGTATCAACATTCAGGCCGCACAAGCCCGAGATCGTATAAATATTGGCGTGCTTTGCCTCCCTAGCCTTTTGCAAGAATTTACCAACTGTTTTAGCTGTTGAAAAGGCTTTGGTGGCTGTCATATTAATCAATCTAAAATGCGAAACACCAAATATGCATGTACGTGTAATGTATTTTTTAAGTTAAGTTCAGGCTTATAAGAATTTTTACGGCTATCTAAAGTAAAACTTTAGCTTTTAAGAAAAAATATTTACGGATAAATTTCAAGATATGAAATTGTCATATTTGAGCTTGATACATAGGCGTCAAACATGATAAAGAGTTGAACTGACCTTATTTCGAGTACCACACTAAAAGAGGATTTTTAATAATCTTCACCTGAAAGGTGTGCAAAAGGGTGATAAAAAGCGAGCGCCTTAAACCCGAGTAAACCCTTACCTTATTGCGTCAAATCGATGTTTAACCACCAATGGCAAAGCCCTAGCGCAGGCTTGTACAGAGGTGGATACGACATTGCTTAGCCCTGGTCGATTCCGCTCTGAGCCACCAAGAATCTCAATAGTCCACTTGTGGGCTATTTTTTTAAGAATTGCTACTCTTACTATTTAGTAATAAAAATAATTTCTTATGATTGTTACCGTACATATCTAGTAGTTAAAAATAACTAGACTAGATAGAACAGACCTTCGAGCTGATTTGGCTTTCTGCCAAACCTACCGCCCTAGATTTGAATGCAGAGTAATTGTATTACTTACTTACTTTGGATTTTCTTAAAACGATAGGATAGGAAATGAATAAACCAGAATTATTAGAAAAAATTGCAACAAATGCTGATATTTCAAAAGCATCTGCAGAGCGAGTACTAAAAGTCGTCATGGAGACAGTCATCAAAACGGTTTCCAAAGGGGATAATGTGCAATTAGTTGGTTTTGGTACCTTCAAATCTGGTAAGCCCACGTGAATGCTGGGTAAATATTTCCCCATTATAGTTTGGGTAATATTTTGTATTGCTTCTGCCCAAGCTCAACAAGGTGTTGATGGAAATCAAGCCTTTAAAGTCAGATCATTTAGATTGACAGGGTTTAATTCACCCCAAATTGAGCCCATCGAGTCCGCATTCCAATCAAGCTTAGCTGGACGAACCTTAACTAAAAGCGACTTGGTTAATATTGAACGCGAAGTAACTTCAAAACTACGCTCACAAGGCTATTTAATTGGTCAGGCGGTTTTAACTCCTGATGATCGCAGTAAGCTCATCAAATCTGGAGAGTTGCAGTTAACTATTTTTCCTGGCAGAGTCAGCGCCATTGAAATTCAAAATACATCTAACGTTAACTCTGAATGGGTCTATGAAGTCGCAAAAGACACATTATGTCCTCAGGGTTTCGGGAATAACTGTGTCCTTACCAAGGAAAATTTTGAGCGTATGACCCAGTTGCTTGGTGATACTGCCGGGCTACAACTGGGGACGGTTGATTTCAATCCTGATGGTGCGCCTCTAGGTCAAACGAACATTACAATACTTGCCCTGCCAAAAGACTCGCAATTTAAAGGTTCAATTGGGGTGGATAACCAAGGCTTTAATTCGAGTGGTAAATACCGGCTTGGCGTGACCGGAATAGCCAATAACTTGTTTGGGGTAGGGGACTCGGTTGCTATTAACCTATTTGATACTAACAAAGGCTCGGTCTCTGGTAGTGTGGATGTCTCAGGACCCTTGGCGAGCAATGGATTGCGCTGGCAATCCTCGGTTTCGCGCTCACAGTACTATGTTCCGGGTGTGAGCTCTACTGGTTTTGGTAACTCACTGAGTGCGGGTCTTGCTTATCCTCTCGTGCGCTCCTTAGATGTGAACTGGATTGCCGCTTTAAATGCCGTGGGGGTAGTGACTAACTCCCAAGTTATTGGTATCACGACTACCGATAAAACCCTCAAGTCAGTCCAAGCGGTGCTTGACGGTAACTCGGGTGATCGCTCCATTAACTTAGGGCAAAACGCCTGGTATATGCACAGCGCCTTATCGTCTGGCTCTGTCAGTGATCATGTTGCTCAGACCAATGAGCCGCTGGGGCCTTATACCAAACTGGCTCTCTCGGGCATTGCTAAAACTGTTCTTAATGATGAGCGTAATATCTACAGCATCCTGAATGTGCGTGGGCAAGTAGCCAATACGAACTTAGATCCGTATGAGAAGCTTCTTGTTGGGGGCTACTCCGGAGTGCGCGCCTATAGCCTCGAAGAGGGCTCTTTTAATAATGGCGCGATTGCTACCTTAGAGTTGCGTCAAGCCTTTAACACCGAGTGGGGTAGATTAACACCGGGCATCTTTGTCGATTACGCCAATGGTTGGATTAATCATGCCACCTATTCTGGCTGGAATAATAATACCGGCTATACCAATCACCAAGTCTTAGCAGACTACGGCATTGGTATTGACTGGAGTGATGTGCAAGGTTTTGTTGTCAGCCTATCGTGGGCTAATCGTTTTGGTAGCAGTCCCCCCGCAATAGCTGGCACAGGTAGTGCCAACTCCCAATTTTGGTTTGTAGTGCAATCCCGCTTTTAAGTACTAGCTCAGTCAACCAATCTTATGAACAGTAAGCGTTACCGCCTCATCTTCAGTAAAGTCCGATCCATGTTGGTGGCCGTCGCAGAATATGCGACTGGTCACGATACCGGCTCGACTCCAAGGCGTAAACGCACCCTCGTATTAGCGGGAGCGCCTTCTCAAGAGACCGGTATTGCGATGTTCGCAATCAATGTTCTTAAACTCTCAGCTGCATTAGTTCTAGGTGGTGCTTATCAGGTGGGTACGGCCCAAAGCCTGCCAACTGGTGGTAATGTAATCAATGGACAAGCTGCCATTACCAATCCAAGCAGCAGTAAAATGCTCGTGACTCAGAGTACCGATAAAGCCGTTATTAATTGGCAGTCTTTTAACGTTGGTGCTGGCAATAGTGTGCAGTTTGCCCAACCCTCTGCTACCTCCCAAGTTCTTAATAGAGTCATTGGTCTTAGCGGGTCAACCCAAATCCTAGGTATCTTAACTGCTAACGGTCAAGTCTTTATCGTCAACCCTCAAGGAGTTGTCTTTGGTAATGGTGCGATGGTCAATGTGGGGGCTTTACTGGCTTCGACTAAAGATATATCGCCATCGGCATTTATGGCTGGCGGACCCTTATCACTTACTGGCGGATCTAATGGTTCTGGATTGATTAGTAACTCTGGTTGTATTACGGCTAATTCTGGGTACATCGTTTTGGCCGGCGATCAGATTCGCAATAGCGGAACATTAAATGCGCCAGGTGGGCAAATTGCGTTGGCAGCAGGCGATCAAGCAACCTTGAGTCTGAGTAATGGTCAGTTGGTGCAGCTCACCTTAGGGGCAAGTGCTAACAATGCATCGATTTCTAATGATGGAATTATTCAGGCGAATAATGGCACGATTTTGTTAAGTACTAATGCCACGAATACGCTTTTAAATTCCGTCATCAATTTATCGGGTGTTGTCAGTGCGCAGGGTGGATTTGTTGATATTGAGGGTGGCCCAGCAGGGCATGTCAACGTATTGAACGCAACCATCGATGCCTCTAATAAAAAAGATGGGTTTGGCGGAAACATTACCCTTTCTGGGCAGGAAATAAGCGCCTATGGTGCCACGCTATTGGCCAGCGGGGGTGGCAGCGGTGGAACGGTTATTTTGACTGGAAATTCTTCAGTCATTAGTAGTCAGCTAACGCTATTCGATTCTGCAATCAATGTTTCTGCAACTAATCCCGGGTCAGCAGCTGGCACCGTAGTGCTTTCTGGCGATCAAGTGGGTTTATTTGGTAATACTTCCATTGATGCCAGTGGCCTTGCTGCTGGTGGAAAGGTCATTATTGGTGGTGATAAATTGGGGAAAGTCAGTGATTTGATTGTCGTTCCACCGGCAAAACGGACCTATATTGATGGCGGCGTAGTAATCAATATTAGTAGCCCTCAAGGTAACGGAGGATTTGTAGAAACCTCTGGCCAACAGCTTTCGATGTTAGGTAATGTTACTGGCACAAGCGCCGGAAAAAATGGCCAGTGGTTAATTGATCCGACAGACATAACAATTAATACTTCAAGCTCCACAGCGATAAACACTAGCAACATTTGGGCGGGTCTTAATAATACCTCCGATGTTGTTAATAATCAGTCGATATCAAATGCGTTAACAAGTGGTGTAAATGTTACTGTCACTACTGTCAGTAGCGGATCAGCAGGTGGAAACTTAACTTTAGCCGCTGATATCATTAATAGTGGGGCGAACAATTCTACATTGACATTGTTTGCTAATCGCTCCCTAGTCATGAGCAATGTGAATATTTGCGCCACTAGTTCAGGGGCCTTGGGGTTGGGTGCTAGCGCTTCTAATGGCACGCTTTCTATGGCTCATGTCAATATTAGCTTAAACGGTGGTATTGCGAATATTTCAGGTAACAATCAAAGTGGCGTCGGTGTTCAGATCACTGGAGATGTTAATTTAGATAATGCCGGCGCTAAACCAA
>NZ_CP030085.1:782933-784531 GCF_003261235.1 Polynucleobacter paneuropaeus
AGTAACACTAACTACGGTGTTCAGTTAGGCAGTGTCAACAATCTTGGCACTAACAATACCTTTAATTCATCAACAGGTGTTTGGACGAATATTTCAATTTCTGTTAATGCTACAAATGCCAGTCTTTACGATACGCTTCAAACGACTAACGGTAGTTCAACCCTTACTACGGCATCTATTCCTGTAATATGCATCTCTGTTGCCAATGGTAGTAATTTAAGTTTGGTAGGGATCTCAGCTAACTCTACTGGAATTCTTATTAATGGATTATCTAATATAAGTGTAGCAAGTGGAACATTGCTGCTAAATGGCACATCACTTGGATCGAGTGGCTCTGGAGTGGAGTTAGGTGGCGGCTCCACTAATACAAGCACAGTAGTGCTGACTGGATCAAATGCAACAACTTCCACTGTTAATACTACCTTTTCTACAAAACTAAATACTTACGGCCTTGGTAATGTGTCCCTTGTAGGTATGTCATCATCAGGCGCTGGAGTCTATTTTTCAGGTGGAAATGTCACCTTGAATGCAAATGGAAACTCTTTGGATATTAAGGGGGTTAGTGCCACAGGCGTCGGCGTTCAATTTGCCGGAGTGACCAAAAATGTCGTGACTAATTCCTCAAGCGTAAACAGTACTTCGGGTGATAGCACTACCTCTAATGCCAGTTCCTTAACCAATCCAAATTTACAACTTACCTTGGCAGGTAATATTTCTTCCATTGTTGGTAACGTAAGCTCTGGGATAGGTTCGTATTTGGGAAACATCACATTGAATGCAACTGCATTCAATGTATCGGGATATAGTCAAACTGGTGTTGGATTGCAGGTCGGAGGGATTGCCACTACCCTATCTAGTCTAAGCCTTAATACTTCCGTAAACACAAGCGCTGGTTCGGTTTTAACAAACGTTACGAATACTACTAGTTTGACAGCCGATCCTAATGGTACTGCGATTTTGAATGCTTATGGCATTACCCTCAACGGGACAAGTAATGCAAGTACAGGTATCTTACTGACCGCTAATTCAAATGTAAGTGTAAGTTTTGGTAATTTAACACTTGTAAGTGGCGCTGGAGATATTGCACAATCACAAGGTAGCATGGTAAATGTATCTGGTGATTTGCGGCTTTTAGCAGGTGTAAATTATTCAGCAGGCACAAGTGCAGGGGGCAATGTATCTCTTAGTAGCTCAGGAGTTACGGTTAATAACGGTAGCACTGTCACGGTATTTTCCGGTCAAGCAATAAATACATCTTCAATGGTTGCCAACATTAGTGGCGCAAGTGGCGCAATAGACTATAAAACATACAATGCTTCATTAGGTAGTATTGCTTCAGTTTCGGGCACCAAAAATATTTACTACAGAAATGCACCTAATGTTTCAGTATTAGTTGCTAATAAGATTTATGACGCCACAAATAATGCTAGCGCACAGTTGACTGGCGGAGCAATTGATGGCGATACTTTGGCGCTTGCCGGCACATTTTTTTATGCTAATGCCTCCGCTGGATTGCAGTCAATTAACACAAGCTTGGCTTCCGTGACAAGCACAAACTCGTCATGGATTGTTTCCGGTTATGGCTTTAATACCACCAC
>NZ_CP030085.1:1695240-1833375 GCF_003261235.1 Polynucleobacter paneuropaeus
CTGCTAGCGCTACAGTTGTAACAACATTGTTTGGCACATATTGATAGCCTACGTGCGCATTTACAGTAATGCCATACATGCCAGTATCGTAATTAGCAGTCAAATCTGGATAGAAAGAGCCTGCGGAGTTTTGAAGGCCAAACAAGTTGCTGACAGCATATGAGAACTTACCGAAACCAGTAACTGCGCCAAAGGTAAAGTTTTGTGCTGCATACAATTCTGTTGTGCTTGGATTAACACCAGATGTTTGACGCAGTGAAGGATTTGCAGTTACCCATGCCTTAGACTGGATGCCACCTAGGCCAGTAGTTGGGTAGTAGTACTGGAGCACACCGAAATCACTAGCAAAACCTTCGCCTATCAACTCCTTCTTGAAACCAGCGTAGAAATCCATTTCGATTGGCGCAGAAGTTGATGGTGCAGATTTAACTGGGGTTGAAACTGCATTGTATGAATCACTGATCCAGCTAATAGAGCTGTTCCAGTTACCTACATAGAAGCCACTCTCATGCGCGTAGTCAAAACCACCTTGAATTGCTGGCTTATTGTTTGACTGAGTAATACCACGATAGATATAGCTGCTAGCAACTGTTACGTTAGCTGTAACTGGGCTAGCTTCAGGCGCATCAGCTGCTGGTGCGTCTTCCGCGAATGCCGACGCACACGCCAAGCCAGTCAACAAGCCTACAGCTACTGCAGAGATTGCTTTCTTTTGTAAAGATTTCATAAAATTCCTCCTACTGGTTGTAAATAAAAAAGGGGTTAATGCACAATGCATGGTGCAATCATCAAGGTTTGTCATGAGACTGAAACTTTGGAATTCACCAAATCAATGCATATGCACCAAAATGGTACATAAAATATCCTGCAAACCCGCATTTTGGCCAATTTTCGGGTCTTTTTAGGGTTTTTCACCTTAAATTCGCATCCAAACTAAAATGAGTTCTGTGCTTTTTAAGCAACATTAACTAATCTGGACCCCTTAAATCATGCAAAAACCCGGTGAAATCCTCGAGCAAATTCAGCGTATCGCAGGCGATATGCAAAACAAGGTAAGCGAAGCGATCAAGAACTCACCAGCGCAAGAGATTGAAAAGAATGTACGTGCAATGATGAATCAAGGTTTTCAGAAAATGGACCTGGTTACTCGTGAAGAGTTTGAATTGCAATCTAAGGTACTTGCAAAAACCCGCGAGAAATTAGAAGCGCTGGAAGCTAAAGTTGCTGCTCTCGAAAAGTCTTAATCGAGCTTGAACTCTTCAAAAAAAGGCGAGAACGTTTCATTAGTCAGAATCGTTTTTGCATCCTCATTGCTAGCGCGAGTTCTTAATACCGTTAGTTGATAAATCCACACTCCATCATTTTCAACAGTGCTGGCAACCCACATCACCCGCATGAGCTGATGTGCTGAATTATTTTTTTCGCTTACCGAAATCTCTAAAAAATAATTTTTAGCTACCATGCGCTGCTGATTAGCATTACGGTAGAAGGTCTCTTGAGTCAACGCATTCTGAAGATTAACTCCAGCTCGACTCAATACATTAGTTTGTAGCTGCTCCAAAATCTTTGGCAAGAACTCCACTTGCTTACCAACTAAATGAATGCTGCTCACTGAATAAATATCATCATCGATCTTTGCAGCTTGTAGCACTTGATGAATTTCTTGATCCTGAAAGGGAAGATTTCTTTCCAGCTTGTCGGGCTTCGCAGGAAATAAAGTCGAATACCCTTCTTCAGGGGCTTGAACAGTGCGCCAATTTAAACTTGGACTACAAGCCACGACTCCAAGCGCTAATGCAATCAAGCATAGCGCTTGAGCAAATTTTGCTCTAAACAATCCCTGCCTCATGCGCTTGTTGGTCGGCATGGTAACTCGAGCGCACCATGGCGCCAACAGCCGCATGGGAGAAGCCCATCTTGTAAGCCTCTGCTTCAAACTGCTTAAAGACATCGGGATGAACATATCGCTGCACTGGAAGATGATGGCCTGAAGGGGCAAGATACTGACCAATCGTCAGCATATCGATATTGTGCTCACGCATATCGCGCATTACCTCTAATATCTCTTCATCGGTTTCACCAAGGCCTACCATTAAGCCGCTCTTGGTTGGAATATGAGGAAAGCGCTCTTTAAAGTCTTTCAACAACTTTAAGGAGTGCATGTAGTCTGCACCGGGACGCGCTTGCTTGTATAAACGGGGAACGGTTTCTAGATTGTGATTCATCACATCAGGTAAACCGTTGGGTACATGCTCTGAAAAAATATCCAAAGCTTTATCTAAACGACCACGAAAATCTGGCACTAAGACCTCAATGCGTGTTTTAGGAGAGAGGGCTCTACTTTGAGTAATGCAGTCGACATAATGCATCGCACCACCATCACGTAAGTCATCACGATCAACGCTGGTGATCACGACATAATTTAACTTGAGTGCGGCAATGGTTCGAGCTAAATTGTGGGGCTCTTTTTGATCAAGGGGATCGGGTCTTCCATGACCGACATCGCAAAATGGGCAACGACGGGTGCACTTATCTCCCATGATCATAAAAGTCGCAGTGCCTTTACCGAAGCACTCACCAATATTGGGGCAGCTAGCTTCTTCACAAACTGTGACTAATTCGTTCTCACGCAAAATCTTTTTGATTTCTGAAAAACGAGAGTTACCAGAGGCTGCCTTAACCCGAATCCAATCTGGCTTCTTTAACATCTCCTCGAGCGGGACGATCTTGATTGGAATGCGCGCCGTCTTCTCGCTCGACTTTTGCTTGCGAGAAGCGTCATAGCTCAGATCTTTGCGTTCCTCAACTTGAGGGTCATTTTTATTCATCGTCATTGGTGTAATTACTGCTGTAGGTGCCGCTTTAAATTCTCCACTAACTTATGAGACACATTCTGTATATTGTCCTTGATCCCTAGGGTTTGCATGTCTACTGTCTTCAAACCCGCATACCCACAAGGGTGGATACGAGCAAAAGCTGCCAAATCAGTCGATACGTTCAAGGCAAGGCCATGATAAGAATGGCTTTTAGAGACTTTCAGACCCAAGGCAGCAATCTTCGCACCCATCCATTCTTTAGGGATCCCCTCTTGCGCAGCAATATAAATACCCGGGGCACCTAGCTGCCGCTCAGCTTGTAGGCCATATTCAGAAAGGGTATCGATGAGTGCTTGTTCAATTCTCGAGACCAGCTCTTTCACAAATATCCTAAGGCGCTTGAGATCTAGCAGTAAATAAATCACGATCTGACCAGGCCCATGATAGGTAATCTCACCGCCGCGATCGACTTCTACTAAGGGAATATCAGCACTTGGTGAATGTAAGTTTTGGGGGTCACCTGCAAGGCCTAAAGTAAAAACAGGCTGGTGCTCAAGTACCCAAATTTCATCTGGAGTATCTGAGTTTCTCTGCTGAGTAAATTTCCGCATCGCCTCATAGGTTGGGACGTAGTCCACCAAACCCAATTGCTTTACCAGAATTCCCATGAATTGACTTGGCTATTTGTAATGAATTTAGAGCACCATGCTCACGAGCGGATGGGTTGATAGCGTTCTGTATAACTCATCAAGCTGCTCTCGACTCGTTGCATTAATCGGCAAAGTGATACCGAGATAATTACCGTCTTTAGAAGGTCGTTGCTCAACCTTGCTCTCATCAAAAATAGGGTCAAATTGTCTAGCGATGTGAATAATTGCGGGCAAGTATTCGGGGGATGATTTGCCCATCACCTTAATCGGAAATATTGATGGGTACTCAATGAGGGATTTTTCTTCAGCCATTATTTACTCCGGTGATCAGGCATGCCTAACCAAGCGCCTGTAATGATGTTACGAATTAAGTGTAGACGCCGATGAAAAAAATGATCTGCGCCAGGCACTACTTGGACGATTAGCTCTTGTGGGCGCGCCCAGTCTAAAACATCGATTAGGGGAATAGTCTCATCCAACTCACCATGAATCAAAATCGTATCTGCTGGTACCGGAGCCAGTTCCCATTTGCCTGCAGCACTACCTACCATCACTAAACGCTCGGCCGGCCGCCCCAAGTCAATGAGTCTCTGGACTAAATGGCTGCCTACAAAGCTCCCAAAGGAAAATCCTGAGACTACGAAAGGCAAATCGTTTACAGCTTGCACCCAGGCTTGGCTTTGTGTGACAGTAAGATTCGACCACGAGGATGGGGTACGCATCCAATCACTAATATGCAATAAATCTTCTAACTCGCCTCGACCATCATCGTGCACGCCTGCAGTTTCGCCAACGCCCCTAAAGTTTGGGCGAACGCTAACGTAACCGAGTTGATTGAAGGCGCGCGCCATTGTTTGAGCAACCTTGTTATCCATCGTGCCGCCCAATAATGGATGTGGGTGGGCGACTAAAGCTAAGCCTCTAATAGAAAATGTGGGGTCAACTTTTAGCCCATCTGGTAAATCAATCGAAATTTGAATTGGGCCAACTAAACCGGCAATCGTCATTACTTGGGTGCGGCTATTCATATAAACATTCTTTAAATTAATTGCAAACGCTCGACTACGCGTCCTTGAATTAAATGAGACTGAATGACCTCTTCAACATCTTCTGTATCAACGAAGGTGTACCAAACCCCTTCTGGATAGATCACCATCACAGGACCATCATTGCAACGATCTAAACATCCGGCCTTATTGACTCGGATCTTGCCTGGTCCAGCCAAGCCCAATTCTTTTACTCGGTTTTTTGCATACTCAAACAATGCGAACGCATTGTGTTGTGCGCAACAGTTATCGCCATTGCTGCGCTCATTAAGGCAGAAAAATAAATGATGTGTGAAGCTCATAAGAAATTATATCGATCAATATTTAAGACGATTACTAAATTTATCCCACGATAGCCAAATTAATGCTAATGGCAACCATGCGATAGAGACCCACTGCATTAAATCATTGAAGTGCAAAAGTCGTCCTTGGTACCAATGGCGCAGGGTCAATATGAAATAAGGATTATCTGGCAGAGTATGAATGATCAAAGTGCCGCCGAGTAAGCTAACCAAAGCCAGCCAAGTTTTGACAACTTTAGGTAGCTGCAATGCCCATTTCAAAACCACACTAGCAATCAGCATTCCCCAAATAGCGCCATCGGTCAACCAAAGTAAGCTGAACTCAGCGCCAAACTGTAAAGCAGTAAAGAGTGTCTTAATGAGCACAGTCAAAAATAGCAGGCCATTGAGGATGGGCCATTGAGGAGCCTTCGGTCGCATTCCTAAGGAGAGTAATAAAGCAGTCCCTAGCCAGCAGATCGCAGTAATCATGGTCTCCTGTAGAAAATGATTGACTACCGTGGTACCCCAGTCAATGGAACCAAAAATGGCTTGACCCCAAACTCCAGTGCCCAACCAAGAACTTTGAGGATAAATCTGGGCCCAAGGAAAAAGGAGAAGCAAAGCGCAGGCAACCCAATTGAGACCAAACCATTGATCAAAACACCTTCTGATGACGCTTCCTGAAAGCCATTCTGGACCCAAAGGGATGGCTAGCAGGCCACCCAAGACGCCGCCAAGGATGTTTGCCCACCAATCCATCTGACTCGGAATGCGGGTCGGTAGCCAAGTTTGGAGAGACTCCACAAGGAGAGCCAAACCAGCACTAGCCAGAAGTGCCAGACCCAAAGCAAGGAAATTTCGCCAGCGAGGGAATGCGGCGAAAACCAGCAGAAAGCCAAGAGGAATATAGGCCAAGATATTGACCAAAACATCAAATAGAGTAATAAATCGAGGTAATGGGGCATCTAACCAAGCCCAGGGGGCTAGGCTGGTTTCAAAGTCGAAATCGAAGGGATTAAGACTGATATAAAGGATTAACAGTGCATAAGCAAAGCTCAATACCCTCGCCATAGGCATGGCCTGAACTGGCCAAACAAATTTACGAGGTCTCTGATCTTGAGCATGCATTCCCCCAATTCTAGGCTAGACCTTTCTACAATAGCCTGATGAGTAGCCATTGCATCCTAGAACGCGTCGCAGAGACCGAATCCACCAATGACGACCTCATGGCGCGCTGGCGCGCTGGCGAGTTAATTGATCCCATTGCACGCCTGGCCCAAAAGCAAACTGCTGGCAAAGGCAGAGCAGGAAGAGCTTGGTTAGCTAGGCCGCAGGATTCGCTATGCTTTTCTTTGGCCTATCCATTTCAGCGAAAACCAGCTGATCTTTCTGGCTTGAGCCTACTGGTTGGTTTGGCGGTCATCTCAGGCATATCGCTGGCACTCAATCATTCCAAACAAGAGCTTCATCAAAAGGGGTTACGCCTCAAATGGCCCAATGATTTACTACTCAATCAAGGAAAGTTGGGTGGTATTTTGATAGAAGGCGGCCAAACCAAATTGGGTGATCCAAGCTGGATGATTATTGGTATTGGTATTAATCTACAAAACGTCAATGCTTTTGATCAAGCTTTGCGTCATGAACAAAAAGTAGCCGCTTTAGACCAACTACTTACTACTGGAGAAGTGCTACCCGATCCAGATTGGATTTGGTTAAAAATAGTTGAAGAACTTGAAGCTACATTATCTAACTTCGATCAAACAGGCTTTGCTCAATACCAAAAACTGTGGATGGATTGGGATGCATTCCAAAATACTGCTGTCCGTATTACTGGTGCAGGCCAAGAAGTGATCGAAGGTGTTGCAAAAGGAGTGGATATTTCGGGCGCCCTTTTATTAGCATCTGGAGAAAAAATGATCAGCATTCATGCAGGGGACGTTTCTTTAAGGACTTCAAAATGAGTCTCTATTTATTATTTGATATTGGTAACACTCGCATGAAATGGGCTGCGGTTGAATCTACTCAAAACCCCTCTGATCGCCAGAAAAAATTATGGGCATATTCTGGTTCAGTCAGCAGTAAATCATTAGAGTCTGCAGAACATCGGACAGAGCTTGCTGACTATATAGCCAAAACCCTTCCTAAACCTGATGCAATTGCTTTTGCATGTGTTGCAGGAAATCAGGCCGCAAAGAATCTGCAAAGTCTTTTTCCACAGTGGAGTGATCTAACGTGGAAAGAGTTTACGGGCAATACTCCATTCAATGGAGTACGCACGCTCTACCAAGACCCCAACAAGCTAGGTGCAGACCGCTGGGCAGGACTCATTGGTGCTCGAGCACTTTCAAGTACTAATACTCTGGTCGTAAATAGTGGAACAGCAACAACAATTGACTTACTGGGTGCTAACGGCATTCATTATGGCGGCTGGATTCTTCCAGGTCTAGACCTGATGCAATCTAGTCTCCAAACAAATACTGCTCAACTACCTCAAGCTCATCGCTCAGCAGAGCAATCCGGCTTTGGACTGAATACGAATGATGCAATCATTGCCGGCTGTGATGCTGCTCAACTCGGTGCAATTGAGTATGCTGCGCAAATCGCAAAAGAGATGAATCACCCAATTGAACGAATTTATTTAGATGGAGGCAGTGCCAAAATTTTGCATCAAGCAATTCAAAAAGGGTTGACGTCTAACTTAGGTCTCGCTGAATGTATTGATGGTTTAGTATTGCGCGGTTTGTGGTCCTGGCTAATACAATCTGAAAAGTCTTAGGACCGAATACGCCCTAATAAGGTAGTCGTAGAGCGCTGATATACGAAGGGGATTGCAATGGCTTTGCCACCCCAAGTCTTCACTAATTTTGTCTCATCGAGCGTATCAATTTCATAATCACCGCCCTTGACATAAATATCTGGACGAATCTGCTCGATGAGTTTCACAGGCGTCTTCTCAGTAAATATCACTGCAAGATCTACACTCTCTAATGCCGCTAAGAGTGCTAAGCGGTCTGCCTCATTATTAATGGGCCGATCATCGCCCTTTCCCAACATTTTTACTGATACATCTGAGTTAACTCCCACTACCAAGCTAGCGCCTAAAGATTTTGCTTGCGCAAGATAGCTTGCATGACCGCGATGAAGAATATCGAAAACTCCATTAGTAAAAACCAGGGGTCTTGGTAATTGCGCAATCCGCTCGCGTAAATGCTCAGGCAAGCAGATTTTGTCCTCAAAAGATGGCAATGAAAGCGAAGTCATGACTCAATATTAATGGCTTTTGATACTGTCAAACGACATTCCCAAGAATGTCTTAGACTTGCACACCTAGACACCTTATTTAAAGGCACACCATGTCCCCATTTAGTAAAATAATCGCATTTCTGAGTATGGCTCCTTTTTTGCTAGGATTGGGCATGAACTCTGTAAAAGCAGCTCCAGCAAGTTGTAGCCCCCTACTTTCCCATACCTTTCCTCGCCTGCAGGATGAGGCGCCTCAGAATCTTTGCCAATACCAGGGCAAAGTATTGTTGGTTGTGAATACTGCAAGCTATTGTGGCTTTACTGGTCAATACGATGACTTAGAAAAGATCTATGCCAAATATAAAGATCAGGGTTTTGTAGTTTTAGGATTCCCTTCTAATGATTTTGGGCAGCAAGAACCCGGCAGCAATAAAGAGATTGCTGACTTTTGTAAAAATACCTACGACGTCAAGTTTCCAATGTTTGCCAAGAGCTCTGTCAGTGGCTCTACTGCCAACCCCTTATTCAAAATGCTCATTGCCAAAACTGGCACGACGCCAAAATGGAATTTTTATAAATACCTAATTGATCGCAATGGCAATGTCGTCGATTCTTTTGGAAGTATGACTAAGCCAACGAGCAGCAGTGTCGTTGATGAAATCCAGAAGTTATTAGGAGAAAAGCTTCAGTGAGTAAAAAAAGGATTGCCATTATTGGCGCAGGCATTTCTGGTCTCGGCTGCGCCTATGCATTAAGACAATGTCCTGAACTTGAAATTACGGTTTATGAAGGTGGCGATCACATTGGTGGCCACAGCAATACTGTAGATTTTTCCTTAGATACGCCGAGCGGCAAAATTCAGTATGGTATTGATACTGGCTTCTTGGTTTTTAATCGTAAAACCTATCCACGCTTACTCCGCTTATTTGAAGAAATCAAAGCGCCGATTGCCAATTCTGAAATGTCTTTTTCAGTTTCAATCTCTCCTGATGACCAACATCATGGCGACCGTAAGATTGAGTGGGCCGGAAATGATCTCAACTCTTTTTTCGGACAAAGAGCAAACTTATTTTCTAGATCCTTCTGGACGATGGCATACGATATCCTGCGCTTTAATCGTCTCGCAACGAAGCTGGCCCAGAAACAAATTCATGGAGGGCACGAATATGCAGAGCCTGATGAGCGCATCGCCGATTTTTTAGATCGCAATAGCTTTAGTCAAAGTTTTAGAGAAAATTATTTTCTTCCCATGATTGGGGCGATCTGGTCTTGCTCAGTGGAGCAAATGCTAGAGTTTCCAATACAGACCATGGTGCGCTTTTGCCATAACCATGGACTGCTGCAAATCCAGAATCGCCCTCAGTGGCTTACAGTCCAGGGCGGATCAAGAGAATATGTGCAGCGTATCGTATCTACACTCGAACATCATCAGGTAACGATTAAACTAGAAGCAATTATTAAAGTCAATGCAAGCCAAAATGGTGAGTCACCAGTAGAAGTAATCAGTGCAACTGGTAGCACGCTGTTTGATGAAGTTGTCATGGCCTGTCATAGTGACCAGAGTTTGCAACTCATTCATGGTATCGAACAGGCTGCAAAAAATATTTTAGCAGCGATTCCTTATCAAAAGAATCGTGCTTTTTTGCATACCGACCAAAATTTCTTGCCTAAAACACATCGCTGTTGGGCAGCCTGGAATTACACCGCCAAATCAGGTGCAGCACCTTCTTCCAAGAAACACGTTAGTGTGAATTACTTGATCAACCGGCTACAGCCCTTGCCAGATGCACTAAAAACTGTTCCCATTATTGTGAGTCTTAACCCTTTGACTGAGCCAGACCCTAAGTTAGTTCATGCAGAGATTGAATACTCGCACCCCGTCTTTGACATGGCAGCGATTCAGGCACAAAAGCAATTGCCCTTGATTCAAGGAAATAATGGGATTTGGTATTGTGGTGCTTGGACAGGCTTTGGTTTTCATGAAGATGGCCTACGTTCCGGTGAGTTAGTTGCAGAGGACTTACTTGAAAGCATTCACTCGCCTTCGCAATCTCGCCGGACTCAAGACGCCCAATAAATGAATCAAGCAAAGATTAATTTTGGACTGGTCCAACATCGTCGTTTTAGACCTGCCCAAAATGCGTTTTCTTATGGTGTTTTTACGCTATCGATTCCGATGCGCTCCAGAAAACAAACGCCACTACTCTTAAGCAAACATGGGGTTAGCGATAACCAAGCTGGCTTATTTTCTTTTCATGATCGAGATCATGGCTTAGGAGGAAATTGCTCCCTGGAATGGATCGAAAAGATTCTTGAAGAAAACCATATTCCCCATATTGATGGCGAGATCTGGCTACAAACCTTCCCCAGAATATTGGGCTATGTTTTTAATCCTGTCAGCTTTTGGCTATGCACTCGTGCCAATGGTCAGGTCCAAGCAGTTCTAGCGGAGGTAAATAATACTTTTGGCGAGCGACATTGTTACCTCCTTTTTAAAGACTCAGGCGAGCCTCTACGCTCCGGAGAGACTATGCAGTCTCAGAAGGTATTTCATGTCTCTCCATTCTGTTCGGTGAGCGGGGAATACCATTTCCGTTTTTTATTTCCCGGCCATAGTGAAAGTAAGCAACACTCCCTCTACCGTATTGAACTTCATGAGGATGGGCAGCCGTTGATTAATACCAGCATCAGCGGCGAGGCTCGCGAGCTGAGTAGAAAAATGCTTTATGTAGCATTCTTGCGTTATCCTTTAATGAGCTTAGGTGTCATTTTTAGAATCCACTGGCAAGCATTGAAATTATGGCTCAAAGGTGTACCTTTTCATTCGAAACCCAAACCCCCGGAATTTGAAGTCAGCAGATGAATCGTCCTGGTCAATCTCTTCTCTCTCGCCTCAGCTTCTCTCGTCCTGAGGGCAAAAATACTAAGGCTCATCAGGGTGGCTTTGCCGCCACTTCATTACTGAAGCTATTAGAAAAACTACAAACTGGCTTTTTGGTTATGCGCCTGCCTGATGGCAGCACTCGTCAATTTGGGTCCCCTACTGATTCCTTGCATGCTGAAATTCAGATTTTGGATTGGTCTGTATTCAAAGCAACACTATCTCATGGTGATATTGGATTTGCTGAGAGCTATATCAAAGGCTACTGGGATACTCCAGATTTAAAAGCAGTATTGGATTTAGCCGTTTGCAATCGTACCTTATTAGACAAGCTCATTTATGGCAGCTGGTATGGTTCATTGTTTTATCGCATCAAACATTTTCTTCGAAATAACACCAAATCAGGTAGTCGAAAAAATATACATGCTCATTACGATCTAGGAAATGCCTTCTATACGCTTTGGCTTGATCCAACCATGAGCTATTCGAGTGCATGGTTTGCAAATGACGATAAACAGACCTTAGCAAGCGCTCAAAGAGCCAAGATCCGACAAATCCTCCAATCTATCGATATGAAACCCAATAGTCAGATCTTAGAAATTGGCTGTGGCTGGGGTGGCTTTATGGAAGAAGCTATTCATGCCGGTATGAATGTCACTGGACTCACACTCTCGACAGAACAAAAGCGATTTGCAGAAGAGCGCTTGAAAGATCTGGCCTCTAATAATGCTTTTGAAATCCGCCTTCAAGACTATCGTGACTGCAAAGATCAATTTGATGGTATCGCCTCGATTGAAATGTTCGAAGCGGTTGGCGAAAATTACTGGTCTGAATATTTTCAGACCATCGCACATTGCCTCAAGACAGGCGGTAAGGCATGTATTCAAACGATCGTGATTGCAGACGAACTCTTTGCTCGTTATCGAAATAGTACGGACTTTATTCAACAATATGTTTTCCCAGGTGGCATGCTGCCATCCCGATCGGTATTTAAATCATATGCTGAAAAAGCAGGCCTGAAAATTGAATCTGAATTCGCATTTGGCTTGGACTATGCAAAAACCCTTTGTATCTGGCGCGATAGTTTCAATAACAAGCTACAAGAGGTAAGACGTCTTGGATTTGATGAGGCTTTCATTCGCCTATGGAACTTCTACTTAATGTACTGTGCAGCTGGATTTGCTCAGGGCAATATTGATGTCATTCAATTCACACTGAGTCATCAAATCGGAGCAGGCTCTCGCAAGGGACTTCATTCATGAAGCAAAAAGGGATTGAGCAGTTTTCAGGCAAAAGAGTCTGGGTCATCGGAGCCTCTAGCGGGATCGGTGAAGCCTGCGCTAAAGCCCTACTTTCACAATATGCCAGAGTCGCGCTATCGAGCCGCCGTGTTGAGCGGCTCGATACGATTGCGGCTGAATATTCTCAATCTGAGTCATTAGTTCTCCCTCTCGATGTTACTCATGCAGAGCAAATGCAAGATGCTTATCAAACCATTCTGAATCAATGGGGCGGTCTTGATTTATTACTCTTTGTCTCAGGCCTATACATTCCTCTGAGGGCAGATCAATTTGATCTCGAGGCTGCTGAGAAAACCATTGATGCTAATTTGCTGGGTCCAATGAGAGCAGTATCGATTGTCTTACCAGCAATGCTCAAAGCCCATGCTGGACATATCGCAATAGTAGGGAGCGTGGCTGGCTACAGTGGCTTACCTAAAGCTCTAGCCTATGGCCCAAGCAAAGCAGGCATCATTAATTTCTGCGAGACCCTCTATTACGACTTGCTTCCTGAGGGAGTGAGCGTGCATATGATTTCTCCGGGATTTGTTGCCACTGAGGCAACTGCTCAAAATGATTTTGAAATGCCTGCGCTCATCACTGCTGAAAAAGCTGCACAAGAAATCTTGTCTGGTATTCAAAAAGGGGAGTTTGATATTCACTTCCCAAAGCAATTCTCAGGGTTTTTGAAGTTTTTAAGAATTCTTCCCTACCCAATTTACTTCTGGATCGTCAGACGCTTCGTTAAGATTTAATACTATCCCTACCAAGAGATATCTCATTTGTAGCGGTCCTTACGAATCTTGTCTTCCAAGAAAGTCATTACCTCAATCGCCTTCGCTTTAGAGCCAGCAATAGAAGGTGAAGTAAGGTAGCGACCTTGCATCACAATCGTTGGTACACCATCAATGTGATATTGCATAACCAATTGGTTGGCTGCTCTAGCTTTTGAAATCACGGCAAATGAACGGTAGGTCGTTAAAAATGCATTGCGATCCACCCCCTGTGATGCGACCCAATCCGCAATATCATTTTCAGTTAAAAGCCGTTTATTTTCTTTATGAATTGCGTAGAACACTTTGTCATTTAGCGCATCCGCTTTACCCATTGCCAATAGCGCATAGTAAAGCTGGCTGTGAGGCAAGAAATCATCCCTAAAGGCAACTGGCACCCTTCGGAAAGCAACATCTTTTGGCTGGCTCTTAACCCATGCGCTTAAATCTGGCTCAAAGTCATAACAGTGCGGGCATCCGTACCAAAAGAATTCGATAACTTCAACCTTGCCTTTAGTTTCCACTGGCTGAGCTGTGGGCAATACTCGATATTCAAAACCTTCTTCAATTTTTCCACTCGGCGTACTACCCTGAGCGTTCACAACCCCAGCTAACAGTAGGCAGGAAATAAAAAGGATTGCTCTTTTAGTGAGTGTGGTCATGATTTATTTGATTTAATCAGAGTGGTTTTAATGCCCATTTTGCTTAACTTATCGCTGCTCGCTTTACTGTCATCGGCCGAATTGAATGGGCCCACTCGAACGCGCCACACCGTATTCCCATCGGTTGTAATTTCACTAAGCTGCGATTGCACTCCCTGAATCGCTAAGTTTGCTTTCTGAGCATCAGCATCTGCTTGCTTATTAAATGCACCGACTTGCAAGAAAAATATATCATCCGGCTTTGCAGCAGGAGTAGGATCTACTGTTTTCTTTCCGCTAACTAAATCCCCAATCGGATCTGAAGTAGGTGCGGCCGTTTTACCTTGTAATGGTTTATTTAAATCTAGCGGGGCTTGGGAAGTTGCATCCTGACCTTCTCCACTCGGAGCAGACTTAATATTTAATGGCAAGTTGGGAGCCCGCACACCAGGTCTTTCCTGTGGCGTATTTTTGGATAAGTAAAACGCAATCAGCAGAGCTACACCAAGGCCTACAGCGAGCCCAACCACAAACCCAATGAGAGTTCCGCCATATTCAGGATGCTCTGGATTTGTGAAGCGCGGCAATGGGGTCGGTTTTTTCATCATGTCCTCATCTTACATTTTCACTTCAAGTCTTGCTCACATCTTAGCGGGTGCCGAAACCCCCAATAATTTGAGGCCATTTTGCAACACCTGCCGTGTAGCAGAAAGTAAAGCTAAACGCGCTAATTTTAAGGCTGGATCATCCACCAAGACTCGATCGGCGTTATAGAAAGTATGAAAATCTCCCGCCAAGTCCCTCAGATAAAAAGCAAGGGCGTGGGGAGCCAACTCTGTCGCTGCAGTTGCTAGCATCTCAGGATATTCAGCTAAACGCCTTAAAAGATGATCTGCTGCTTTACTGTCTAGCAGGCTTAAATCCGCTGCCATTAGTTCGCTAGCCTGACCACCCCACTGCTGCAAGATGGAGCAAATCCGCGCATGCGCATATTGCACATAAAAAACAGGGTTCTCATCATTTTGTTGCAAAGCTAAATCAATATCAAAGACGAATTCAGTATCGGCTTTACGCGAAATCAAGAAGAAACGCACTGCATCCCGGCCGCGCTGCAAAGCAAGTGCTCGTTCCGCTTCATTCATCTCATCAGTTACACCACCAGACCACTCAACCAGATCTCGCACAGTGACATAAGATCCTGCACGCTTAGAAATTTTCACTTCCTCGCCATTACGCATCACCGTCACCATCTTGTGTAAAACATAGTCAGGATAGGTTTTAGGAATAGTCCAGCCCCGCTTTTGTGCCACGCCTTGTAAGCCGGAACGAACTCGAGCAATCGTGCCGTGGTGATCGCTGCCCTGGACATTAATAACCTTCTCAAAGCCACGTTGCCATTTACTCGTGTGATAGGCGACATCAGGGACAAAGTAAGTAAAGCTACCATCGGACTTCCGCATTACCCGATCCTTATCATCTCCATCAACTGTTGTATTGAGCCATAGAGCACCCTCAGACTCATAGGTCTTACCAACTTGATTCAAGTCTTGCACAATCTGCGTAACGCTACCATCGGTATACAAAGAAGATTCTAGGTAATAGCAATCAAATTGGACGCCAAAGATTTTGAGATCGATGTCTTGCTCATTGCGCAAATAGGCAACTGCAAACTGACGAATTGTCTCCAAGCGATCTACTGCGAAAGCGCTTGATACATCCGCTGGCGATCCCTTAAATGCCTGCGCAATATCAGCAATATATTCACCGTTATATGCTTGCTCTGGCCAATGAGGATCGCCCGGCTTGAGACCATCCAAACGCGCCTGAACTGATAACGCAAGGTTAGCGATTTGCACACCAGCATCGTTGTAATAAAACTCCCGGTGTACACGAATGCCCTGGGTTGCCAATAAATTAGCGAGCGCATCACCTAGTGCGGCCTGTCTTCCATGTCCAACATGTAAAGGACCGGTTGGATTGGCGGAAACAAACTCAATCATTGCCTTAGGAGAATTGGCAGTTGCCGACACTATGCCAAATGCTTCGCCTGCGGTCAGCACCTCTTGAATCACAGTGGTCTTAGCCGCATTACTCAAACGAAAGTTAATAAATCCTGGGCCTGCAATCTCACAAGAATCAATCAAAGCCCCATAACCGGCTTGTGTCTTCAGACGCTCGACTAAAGCTTGCGCTAACTCGCGGGGATTCATTTGCCATGCTTTAGCAATTTGCAATGCAATATTGCAAGCCACATCACCATGATCAACCGCTTTAGGCCGCTCTAGGCGTGGTGCAGGCGGCTCCGCTTGACCATGTTCTTGGGCCAGGCTATTTAAAGCCGCGCTTAACATCGCAACTAGACGATTTTTATTGGTTAGCAACATAGAAAGGTGAGTTTATCAGGTGGTAAGCTATCAGAATGATCTACCAATTTCGTTCTAAAGCAGGCCCCGACGTGATTATGCTCAGCGATTTGACTGAGCGCATATTTGTAATTCTGGGACGCCCGCTCGAAGCTCGGGGAATCTTTACCGTCGAGCATCTTCCCGGGCTAATCACTGCCCTAGAAACCGCTATTCTCAAAGACCTAGACGAGCGCAAAGAAAGTGAAAGTTCACAAAAAGGAGATCGTCTAGGGCAGCGCGCCTATCCTTTTTTAGAGCTCCTAAAAGAATCCAGCGCCAAAGAAGAGCCGGTGATGTGGGGTATTTAAGCGAACTTGGCTCAATCAAGCGAACTAGATAATTGACGGCGAACATCGTCGATTGTTTCGCCCCGCCGTTTAGCTAGGTCGGCCAACTGATCTTCAGAAATCTTGCCTACATTGAAGTAACGAGAATCGGGATGGGCAAGATAAAAACCGCTCACACTCGAAGCCGGATTCATAGCCATAGACTCAGTCAAGCTCATTCCAATATCCTCAGAACCCAAAACGCGTAATAAGTCTTCTTTTACTTCATGTGCAGGACAAGCAGGATAACCTGGGGCTGGACGAATACCGCGATACTCCTCATCAATCATTTGATCATTAGTCAAAATCTCATCGGTGGCATAGCCCCATAAATCTGTACGTACCCGGTGATGCATTAACTCTGCAAAAGCTTCAGCTAATCGATCAGCCAAAGCCTTCAACATAATCGCACTGTAGTCATCATGCTTAGCCTGAAATTCAGCTACTTTCTTTTCAACGCCGTGACCAGTAGTGACAGCAAAGCACCCAAGATAATCGGCAACGCCAGAATCTTTAGGAGCTACGTAATCTGCAAGGCAGCGATTGGGTCGGCGCACTCCATCGATAATCGGGCGCTCAGATTGTTGACGTAGGTTATGCCAAACAAACAAAGGATGCTCGCGCGACTCATCGCCATACAAAACAATATCGTCACCAATGGTGTTGGCTGGATAAAACGCCACTACAGCATCAGCTTGTAACCACTGACCCTGAATGAGTTTTTTCAATAAGGCTTGGGCATCTTCAAATACTTTGCGGGCCTCAACGCCTACTACCTCATCATCCAAAATCGCAGGGAATTTACCCGCTAGGTCCCAGGTTTGAAAGAATGGGGTCCAATCGATATATTTAGCAATCTCACCAAGAGCAAAGTTCTTGAAGACTCTACGCCCAATGAATTTGGGCTTCTCAGGTGTGTAGTTTGCCCAATCAATCAGCTCACGATTTTTACGGGCCGCTTCAAGTGAAATTGTTGGGGTAGCCTTTCGATTCGCGTGCTGCTTACGAATACGCTCATAGTCGTCTCGTAAATCTTGAATAAACTTCTTCGCACTCTCGTCTGATAACAAACTCGATGCAACGGAGACCGAGCGCGATGCATCAGGAACGTAGACCACTGGGCCGTCATAGTGAGGGGCAATCTTGACCGCAGTATGTACGCGTGAAGTTGTGGCCCCGCCAATCATCAGCGGAATCTGCTTCTCCCGGAAATACGCATCGCGCTGCATCTCTTGAGCGACATAGGTCATCTCTTCTAAAGATGGCGTGATTAAGCCTGATAAGCCTACGATGTCTGCATTCTCATCTTTAGCCTTCTGCAAAATTTGTGCGCAGGGCACCATCACGCCCATATTGGCTACTTCAAAGTTATTACATTGCAAAACTACAGTCACAATATTCTTACCAATATCATGTACATCACCCTTGACAGTGGCCATCACAATTTTGCCCTTGGCTTTAGCTTCGCCACCTGCAGCAACATGCTGACGCTTCTCTTCTTCAATGTAGGGAACCAGCAAAGCAACTGCTTGTTTCATCACACGCGCGCTCTTCACCACTTGGGGTAAGAACATTTTGCCGGCACCAAACAAGTCGCCTACGACATTCATACCATCCATTAAGGGGCCTTCGATTACCTCAATCGGCCTACCACCACCGCCCATAATCTCTGCCCGCAGCTCTTCTGTATCTTCTTCAATAAAGCTAGTAATGCCATTGACTAAAGCATGCGTTAAACGACCCCGTACTGGGTCTTCTCGCCAAACTAGATTCTCAACCTGCTTTATGCCGCCACCTTTAAATTCATCGGCGATGGCTAACAATCTTTCTGTTGGCGTTTGACCATCTTTTTCTTTAAAGCGATTGAGGACTACGTCCTCAACCCGTTCTTTCAACTCGGGATCGAGGTCTTCATAAACCCCCAGCTGGCCCGCATTCACAATGCCCATGTCCATGCCCGCCTTAACGGCGTGATACAGGAAGACGGTATGGATCGCCTCACGAACACGTTCATTACCTCTAAATGAGAAACTCACATTCGAGACGCCACCACTAATCTTGGCTCCGGGTAAATTTTCCTTTATCCAACATGTGGCATTAATGAAATCGACTGCATAGTTATCATGCTCTTCAATACCCGTAGCGATCGCAAAAATATTAGGGTCAAAAATAATATCTTCTGCTGGAAAGCCAACTTCATTCACCAGAATTTGATAGCAACGTTTGCAGATCTCGGTCTTGCGTTCAAAGGTGTCTGCTTGACCTTGTTCATCAAAGGCCATAACTACAGTTGCAGCGCCATAGCGACGAATCAATTTGGCTTGCGCTCTAAAAGACTCCTCGCCTTCTTTTAAAGAAATCGAATTGACGATTGGCTTACCCTGAATACATTTCAAGCCCGCCTCAATTACACTCCATTTAGAGGAGTCGATCATGATGGGAACACGAGCAATATCGGGTTCTGAAGCAATGAGATTAAGGAAGCGCGTCATCGCCGCCTCAGAATCCAACATCGCTTCATCCATATTGATATCAATGATCTGAGCACCGTTCTCAACTTGCTGTCGAGCAACTGTTAAAGCCTCATCAAATTGATTATTCAAAATCATGCGGGCAAAAGCTTTTGAACCTGTAACGTTGGTACGCTCGCCAATATTGACAAAGCGTAAGTCTGCTGAGAGATTGAAGGCCTCAAGACCAGAGAGCTTCATCGTCATTCATCCACCTCAACAGCTTCGCGATAAAACGCCCTAGGCTTTCTTTTGGAAACTGCTTGAGCAATTGCCCGAATATGTTCGGGGGTAGTGCCACAGCATCCGCCTACAAGGTTAACCAATCCATCTTTAGCAAAGCCATCCACCAAACTCGAAGTGATGTCCGGCGTTTCATCAAAGCCGGTATCGCTCATCGGGTTAGGCAAGCCTGCATTGGGATAGCAAGAGACTGCGGTATTACAGATTTTTGCAAGCTCTGCAATATAAGGTCGCATTAAAGCAGCGCCTAAAGCGCAATTCAAACCAAAGGTCAAAGGTTGAATATGGCGCAGGCTATTCCAGAAAGCCTCAACAGTCTGTCCTGAAAGAATTCGGCCTGAAGCATCTGTTACCGTGCCCGAGATCATGACTGGCAAACACTCGCCGGTTTCTTCAAAAAATTCATCTAAAGCAAACAAGGCTGCTTTTGCATTTAAGGTATCAAAAATTGTTTCGACTAAGAACAAGTCCACGCCACCAGCAAATAATCCCTCTATCTGTTCGCGGTAAGAAGCGCGTAAGGTATCAAAGCTCACATTACGAGCGCCTGGATCATTTACGTCTGGAGAAATACTCGCTGTCTTCGGCGTAGGTCCAATCGCGCCCGCAACAAAACGGGGCTTATCTACTGTGCTGTATTTGTCACAGGCTAAGCGCGCTAATTTGGCTGAGACTTCATTCATCTCACGAGCCAAGTCTGGCATTTTGTAATCTTCTTGCGCCACTGAAGTTGCGCCAAAAGTATTGGTCTCAATAATATCGGCGCCGGCCTCTAAATACTCCTCATGAATCTTCTGAATAATCTGGGGCTGAGTGAGGACCAACAATTCATTATTTCCCTTGAGGTCGCCCGGATGCTTCTCGAAGCGGGTATTACCGGGTAGACCCCGATAATCTGCCTCAGATAACTTGTACTGTTGGATCATGGTGCCCATTGCCCCATCCAGAATCAGAATGCGCTGCTTCAATAGCTCAGGTAGCCTCTGACCTCGCGT
This sequence comes from Polynucleobacter paneuropaeus, assembly GCF_003261235.1. NCBI lineage: Bacteria > Pseudomonadati > Pseudomonadota > Betaproteobacteria > Burkholderiales > Burkholderiaceae > Polynucleobacter > Polynucleobacter paneuropaeus. The sequence goes on from NZ_CP030085.1 coordinate 1,715,334, forward strand.
ATAAGATGGAAAATGAGCTTTAGATTGCATTGTTACCAAACCAAGATTAATCTCTAGAATCCCTTATTCTATCGGCTTTAGCCACTTTTATCTGAATCGGAGCATATATGTTCGGAACTATCCCTGAATTTAATCAAAGCCTTGAAATGTTTAAAACCATGTGGGGCCAAAATCCTGCTGGTCAGATGCCAGGGCAATTTCCCTTTACTGCCGATTCCAGCAAGGCTGGCAACGGTTTTTCTGGAGCCTTTCCGGGTCTAGATGTAGATGAACTAGAAAAGCGGATCAAGGACTTAAAGAGCGTCGAAAACTGGCTTAATCTCAACCTCAATATCTTGAAATCAACCATTCAGGGACTTGAAGTCCAACATGCGACCATGATGGCCTTGAAGTCTTTTGGGGATGCTGTTTCAGCCTCAGCAAATGATCTCAGCCAAAAGAGCACTGCGCCTAAGGCGGCGACTAAACCACGGAAAACCGCAAAACCCCGTCGTCGCAAAGCTGGCGACGCAACTTTCCTCGACGCAGTAGGTAATTCAGATGAGCAATAGCCTCACCCATAGCAAAAGTCATTTGGTGAATATCCAGTTCTCGTCTAAATAAGACTGGCACTATCTCTCTCGCATGAACAGGCTTTTGGCAAGCTGCCATGGTTTCTGCCAGACGTTCATCGTGATGCAGCTTTAGCTGAGCAACTCTGGCTTTCATGCCTTGAAAAGGTTTGCCATGAGACGGCAATACCAAAGTGTCATCGGGCAATGGTAAAAATCGCTCCAAAGAATCTAAATACAAACCCAATGGATCTGCATCAGGGTCAGCGTCATACACACTGACATTAGTAGAGATCCGAGGTAACAACATATCTCCTGAGATTAAAACGCCCAAGTCTTTACAAAAAAGAGAGGCGTGTTCAGGCGCATGTCCAAACCCCATGATGACTTGCCAATCATGTCCCCCAATAGCAATTTGCTCGCCATCAATAATTCGACGATATTGTCTTGGCACTCCTGGAACCATATTGCTGAAATAATTTGACCGTCCCCGAATTTTTTCTAGATCCTCAGGAGCAGTTAAACCATGTTTCTGAAAATGATCGGCTGAACCTCCGCTACCTGCTTTACTACCAATCGCAGCCCCACCCTCTTTGTGACTTAACCACTGCGCCGTTAAATAATCGGTCATTGATATCCACAAACGAACATTCCAACGCTCGCATAACCACTGCGACAAACCAATATGATCGGGATGCATGTGCGTAACGATCACGCGTAATATTGGCAGGCCTTTCAACTGGGTTGCAAAAATCTGCCCCCATGCCGCCTTAGTCTCTTCATTAGCAATGCCACAATCCACAATTGTCCAACCAGAAACACCATCCATTTCGTCTTGCAAAAGCCACAAGTTAATATGATCCAAAGCAAATGGCAGTCGCATTCTGAGCCAATACACGCCTTTAGCAAGCTCAATGCATTGGCCATTCTGCGGCAGTTGATCAGCTAAGGGATAATGAACGGAGCGTTCTTGATCGACTTTGATTTGGCTTTGTGTATTCATATTGATTGGTCTTGCTTTGACAACTGTTCCATCGCCTTGTAATAACTTCTGCGAAATTGATCCTCAAAATGGATATTGCCGTGGTTGTTACCGTACGCTTACAGAAATTACAAGCTGGTCCGTAATGACTGATGCGGAAAAACTTGCGGTCTACGCTCACCTTTCTGAACGTAGACCTCAATAAAATACGCTTTAACGATTAACGTCGACAATCAAACGTCCACGCACATTTCCTGCCATCAGCTTTTGTGCATACTCAATTGAGTCTGCCAAACTAATTTCGTGTGAGATCTCATCCAGCGTTTTCAGATCCAGCAATTTGCTGAGTTGCTCATAGGCAGCAATCCGTTTACCACGTGGCACAGTAACGCTATTGATACCGTACAAAGTGACACCACGCAAAATAAATGGTGCAACCGTTGAGGGAAAGTCCATTCCTTGCGCAAGACCGCAGGCTGCTACGGCGCCATCACTCTTAGTCTGCGCACAAGCATTCGCAAGAGTATGGCTACCCACACTATCAACAACCGCAGCCCAACGCTCTTTGGCAAGCGGCTTGCCTGGTGCAGATAAACTTGCGCGGTCAATCACTTCAGCGGCGCCCAATTTTTTTAAATACTCTGCTTCTGCCATTCGTCCCGTACTCGCCACCACCTTAAAACCCAATTTACTCAGCAAAGCAATCGCAATACTCCCAACACCACCGGCTGCGCCCGTCACCAAGACCTCGCCATCACTCGGTTTAGTTCCATGCTTTTCTAGCGCCATGACACACAACATTGCAGTATAGCCAGCAGTACCGATAGCAAGCGCTTGCTTGGCAGTTAAGCCCTTTGGTAATGGAATAAGCCAATCTGCCTTCACTTGGGCTTGTTGTGCCAAACCACCCCAATGGCCCTCGCCTACGCCCCAACCATTGAGAAGCACCATGTCGCCAACCTTAAAGTCAGGACTGCTGCTCTCCAATACCTCGCCAGCAAAATCAATGCCGGGCACCATCGGAAAACTACGAACTACTGGGCCTTTGCCAGTGATTGCTAGGCCATCTTTGTAATTTAGGGTGGAATACAGCACTTTTACCCTGACATCCCCCTCGGGAAGGCTGGATTCATCAACCTGAGCCAATTCAGCCCGATAACCCTGATCATCCTTATTTACTAAAATGGCCTTAAACATATCCTATCCTTATATAAAATCGCGTTTTACGATAAACAAACTGCTTAAAAGGTTTATCCTAGCAAGCATTATTGACGATGGAAATTCCCATGAAAAAAATTCTACTCTTAAGTACTGTTTCAAGCTTCATTCTTACTGGATGCTACTCAACTTCAGTAGATATGTCCTTGGGCAATATGCGCCTGATTACCTCCAGCGCAGCTCCACAAGATACTGAAAACTTTGCTATGAAAACTTGTAAGAATGATTTCTATGAAGGCGCTAGCTTCTTATCTAAAGCCGGCAAAGAATATCGCTTCAAGTGTGTAAAAGCTGAAGAAAATGAGGTTTTGATTCCTATCCCTGGCACTAGCATCAATCCAGAAAATACTGCTGGAGCGAAGTGAGCCCCTTTACCTCGCAAGATCTTCGCAAGGGGTTTTCTTCTTTTGCAACCGGGGTCACGGTCATCACCTGCATAGATGACAGCCAACAAGCCCATGGCATCACCATCAGCTCCTTCAATACGGTCTCTCTCGAGCCGCCACTAATTTTGTGGAGCTTAAAAAAACATTCACACTTAATGCCATTCTTTGAAGTTGGGCATCGACAATTAATTCATGTTCTTACAAGAGAGCAAGAATCACTAGCAATGCATTTTGCTACCGTCAAGGAAAATCAGTTTGATGGTGTAGCCCACCGTGTCACTGCAAATGGACTGACACAAATTGAGGATTGTGTTGCCTATTATGAGTGCGAGACCATCTCCGTATATGCCGGGGGCGATCACAATATTATTGTTGCTAAGGTACTTCAGCTCCAAAATCATCAGGAGCGTGAGCCTCTCATTTTTGCCAAGAGCAAATTTGTTGGCCTTGATTTCGCTCAAAGCACTCTTTGAATCCAAGGAAGTTTATGTTGCGCTTATGGGGTAGACAAAGCTCAATCAATGTTCAAAAAGTTTTATGGTGCCTTGCTGAGTTGGGCTACAAATCAGGAAAAGACTTTGAGCGGATTGATGCTGGGCTTGAGTTTGGGATCAACCATAGCCCTGAATATTTACATAAAAATCCTAACGGTCTAGTGCCAACCTTAGAAGATGGTGATGTTGTGCTCTGGGAATCCAATAGCATCATGCGTTACCTCGCTGGCAAGTTCGATACCAAGCAGCGCTTTCCCAATAGTCTCCTCGCGCAATCTCAATCGAATAAGTGGTTAGATTGGCAATTAAGTACGATGTGGCCGCCTTTACGGGGTACTTTTTTAGGTCTAACTCGAACGCGTGAAGCCGAGCGTAATTACGTAGCAATTAAGAAGGGTTACCAAGATACTAATGTTCACCTTGCCATGCTTGATACCATTCTCAGCAAACAACCCTTTTGCTCAGGAGGGCAATTCAACCTGGGTGACATTGCTCTAGCACTCTGTGTCAATCGGTGGATCTTGCTCCATGAAACATTTCCAGAACAAACTGGTCCCAAAGCAAGCCTAGACAATATTAATCAATGGCTCAAACGCCTAGAAACCCAAACACATTATTCAGATATTACTGAAACTCAATTGAATATTGTGAAGCTTGATTAGCTCTCAAAAGCTTATTCGACCGTAACACTCTTAGCAAGGTTGCGTGGTTTGTCGACATCCGTTCCACGTGCGCAGGCAGTGTGATACGCCAGCAACTGCAAAGGTACAACGTGCAGGATAGGGGATAAATTGCCGTAGTGCTCAGGTAAGCGAATCACATGGATTCCGTCAGTATTCACAATATCGGTGTCATGATCAGCAAAGACATAGAGCATCCCACCGCGTGCTTTAACTTCTTGCATATTCGACTTGAGCTTCTCAAGTAATTCATCCTTTGGCGCAATCGTGACAACTGGCATCTTATCGGTCACCAATGCCAGCGGGCCATGTTTAAGTTCCCCAGCAGGATACGCTTCAGCATGAATATACGAAATTTCTTTTAACTTGAGAGCGCCCTCTAGGGCGATTGGGTAATGCATCCCTCTTCCCAAGAACAGAGCGTTCTCACATTTAGCAAAGGCTTCGCTCCATGCAATGATTTGGGGCTCGAGGGCCAAAACAGAATGTAGTGCTTTGGGCAAATGTCGTAACTCTCTTAAGAGTTTCTTTTCTTGATCAGGATCTAATTTGCCGGCACGCTTGGCAATTGAGAGAGTCAATATATACAACGCGAGTAATTGGGTCGTAAATGCTTTAGTGGAGGCAACACCAATTTCGGTACCTGCCTTGGTTAAAAAATGCCAGTCGGTCTCTCGTACCATTGCACTTGAGGCCACGTTGCAAATCGCTAAGGTAAAAAGATGACCCAAGCTCTTAGCATGACGCAGGGCCGCCAAGGTATCGGCTGTTTCGCCCGACTGAGAAACCACAATGACAAGGGTATTAGGTAGAGATACGGTTTTCCGATAACGATATTCACTCGCAATTTCTACTTGAGTGGGAATGCCTGCAATCTCTTCCAACCAATACTTCGCAACGCATGCTGAGTAATAACTCGTGCCGCAGGCCAAAATCAGAATCTGATCAAAGGCATTCCAGTCCGCTGGCTTCGCTCCAAAAAGTTCAGGCCCAAATTGAGTTATGTTGGCAAGGGTATCGCCGATTGCACGAGGTTGCTCAAAAATCTCTTTTTGCATGTAATGCTGATATGGGCCCAGATCAACCGCTTCCGATTGAGCAGGCATAGGCTTAGAGGCTCTCTTTACCTCTTTTCCTGATTGATCCAAAATCTGAATGGCGCTTGCTTTAATGACGGCTACATCGCCTTCTTCTAAATACACCATAGAGTGAGCGCGGCCGGCTAGGGCAAGCGCGTCTGAAGCTAAAAAGTTTTCACCATCACCCAAAGCAATAACCAATGGTGAGCCCACGCGAGCTCCTATCAGGACATCTGGATGATCTTGTGCAATGACGCCGACTGCATAGGCACCATGCAATCTGGGTAGAACTGATCTCACCGCGAAGCCGAGATCTTTTTGGCCTTCAGCTACATAAGCTTGATGAATTAAATGGGCAATGACTTCGGTATCTGTTTCTGAGCTAAACACGTAGCCGGCAGACTGCAGCTCTGTTCTAAGGGCTTCGTAATTCTCGATGATGCCGTTATGAACAACCGAAATCAATCCATTTGAAATATGGGGATGTGCATTTTGTGTATCGGGCTTGCCATGAGTTGCCCAGCGTGTATGTGCAATCCCTAGGGTGCCAATAAATTGCTTACCTTGCTCAGCCAACTCAGCTACACGAGCAGTTGTTCTTGCGCGCTCGATAGGATGCGTAGCGTTGGCACTATTAATGACAGCAAACCCGCAAGAATCATAGCCACGGTACTCTAAACGACGTAAGCCTTCAATTAATACTTCTACAATATTTTTGCTCGATACGGCACCCACGATTCCGCACATTACTTTCGACCCTTCAGTGCCTTCTTAGCTACTTTCTTAACTGCTTGCTTAGTAGCAACTTTAGTAGTGACTTTTTTTGTAGGTCGTTTCCACTCTAAAGAAATTTGCTTTGCTCGCGAAATCGTTAACTGATTAGCGGGAGCATCCTTGGTCAAGGTTGTACCAGCGCCCAATGTTGCTCCACGTTTCACTCGAACCGGAGCAACCAATTGGGTATCGGAACCAATGAAAACATCGTCCTCAATAATAGTTTGATGTTTATTGACCCCGTCGTAGTTGCAAGTAATGGTTCCGGCGCCAATATTGACACGGGCTCCCACAATAGAATCGCCAACATAAGACAAATGATTAGCCTTACTATTTGTTCCAATCTTGCTGTTCTTCACTTCAACGAAGTTGCCGATATGCACTTCGCTCGCTAGCTCAGCACCCGGGCGCAAACGGGCATAAGGCCCAATAACAGCGTTAGTGCCGACTTTGGCACCATCTAGATGGCTAAACGCTTGGATCGTGACATCTTTACCAATGTCGCAATCGCGAACGACGCAATAAGGTCCGATCTTCACACCTGCGGCCAAGTGAACCTGGCCTTCAAATACACAGCCAACATCAATGAATACATCACTTCCGCAATCGAGCTTGCCACGAATATCAATGCGCGCAGGATCAGCCAAAGATACGCCTGCTTCCATTAAGTCATGCGCTAATTGCAGTTGATATACCCGCTCTAGGCTAGCCAGTTGCTCACGACTGTTAACACCAATGGTTTCAAACTCATGATCAGCTTGCGCCGTCCGAATAGGCACACCATCTTTAACTGCCATTGCGATCACATCAGTTAAATAATATTCGCCTTGAGCATTATTGGCACTTAATGACTTCAGCCATTTTTTAAGTGGGGTCGTTGGCAATACCATGATGCCGGTATTAATTTCAGTAATCTGTTTTTGTGCAAACGTAGCATCTTTCTCTTCAACAATGGCACAGACGGCGCCATTAGAGTCTCTCAAGATGCGGCCATAGCCAGTTGGGACATCCAAGTTTTGTGTCAATAAAGCTAAAGCAGATTCTTGACCACGAGCAGCATCAGCTAGCTTAGTGAGAATGCTCAGAGTTCTCTTACTCGTCAGCGGAACGTCCCCATAAAGAACTAAAGTAGGCTCTTGAGAATCCAATTTACTCAGAGTTTGTAAAAGTGCGTGACCGGTCCCCTTTTGCTCTGCCTGTAAAACAGTGCTGACTTTATTAAAGGTGGCATGCTCGGCTAGAAAGCGCTTGACCTCAGCAGCACCATGACCAACTACAACAATAGGGGCTTGTTTGGCCTGCTTGCCCTGCAAAGAAAAAGCGGTATCCAGCACATATTGCAAAAGGGGCTTGCCAGCAAGAGTTTGCAAAACCTTGGGTAGGGCGGATTTCATCCGCCTACCCTGTCCTGCAGCCAAAATGACGATATTCATATCAGGTGATTATAAGTCCCTGGAATCAGGGTGCCACAGGCCAATTCGTCTAACTCAGACTCATCAATGGCCTTATCTCCAGCCGATCTGGAGGCAATACCCGATAAGACCGTAGAAATATCCAGGTTTTTGAAATCAAAAGCTTCGGCATCCATCAAATGCGATGGCACGATGTGATGCATTGCTCGAAATATATTCTCCACACGGCCTGGATGCTGCTTTTCCCATTCGCGCAACATTTGCTTCATAGCCTGCCGCTGTAAATTGGGCTGACTGCCACACAAGTCACACGGAATAATTGGGAAATTCATATCTGCTGCGTAACCTTCCAATAACTTCTCTGGTACATACGCTAAAGGGCGAATCACAATATGCTTGCCATCGTCGGAACGTAGCTTGGGTGGCATACCTTTGAGCTTGCCTGCATGAAATAAATTGAGTAGCAAGGTTTGCAAAATATCATCACGATGATGACCAAGTGCAATTTTTGTAGCGCCCAACTCATCAGCTACACGATACAAAATACCGCGACGCAAGCGAGAACATAATCCACAAGTTGTTTTACCTTCTGGGATCACCCGTTTCACGATACTGTAAGTATCTTGCTCTTCAATATGAAAAGATACCCCTAAAGAAGACAAGTAATTTGGCAAAGTCTGTGCAGGAAAGTTAGGCTGTTTCTGATCTAAGTTCACCGCCACAATCTCAAACTGAATAGGGGCGCGCTCACGCAACTTGAGCAAAATATCCAGCATGGCAAAACTATCCTTGCCACCCGATACACAAACCATGACTTTGTCACCATCCTCAATCATGCCAAAGTCACCAATAGCTTGCCCCACTAAACGACAGAGTTTTTTTTCAAGCTTATTTTCTTCGAAGGCGACTTTACGAATATCGTTCATAGCATTTAAAAGTTAGCTTGGTTTGATTCGAAACACTTCTACGCCAACTGAATGGCAGTCGGGATAAACATCTGGCTTAGCAGTGCTAACGCGAACAGCCAATACCTTTGGGTGCGCCAGCATAGCAGCAACAATGTCATCACAAAAGGTTTCTTGCAAATGGATATGGCCCTGTAAGGCCCTATTCTTAATGGTTTCACGGATAAAGTCATAGTCAACTACCTCTCCTAATAGATCTTGCTTTGGAGTGTTGAGCCCAAGTGGAATATATAAATCTACATTAAGAATTACACGTTGTTCAGCTTTCTTTTCAAAGTCATGAACGCCGATATTGATATAAATCTCATAGTCACGAAGATATAAACGACGGCAGTCAATCAGACTTGGATGAGAAAGAATAGCTTGCATGGATTAATTTGCCTAAATAATTTAGTGTGTCTTGAACATCACATCTCGCTCTGATGGCAATAAATGCTGCCCGCCATCGACATAGAGTGTTGTTCCAGTAATTGCGGATGACTCTGCTAAAAATACAGCTGCTCTAGCCACATCCAATGCCGTAGAAGAGCGGCCGAGCGGTGTCATTTGATGTGCCTTTACAAATCCTTCTGCCGTTTGATCACCAGAAGGGAGTGTAATTCCAGGGGCAAGTCCAACTACGCGAAGTAAAGGGGCAAAATCGACTGCCAAAATTTCTACCGAGCTGAGCAATGCACTTTTCGATAGCGTATAGGACAAGTAATCTGGATTGGGGTTAATCAGTTTTTGATCTAGTAGCTGGATCACTGAGGGAATAAACCCACCCTGTGACTGATATTGTTTCTGATGTTCAAAAAACATTTGCGAAAGCATGATTGGCGCAGTCAAGTTGACCTGCATATGTGCCAATAAATTTTTACCATTTAAAGGTGTAGTGGAATTTGCTCTATCGTATTCAAAGATTGAGGCGCTATTAATGATGCAGACTAGGTTCGGAAATTCTTTGGCTACAGCTGTAAATAACCCTTTTACTTCTGCATCAATACTCAAGTCGGCTTGAAAACCGTTTGCCTTAACCCCTAGGACAGCAATGTCGGCAAGGGTCTGCTTGGCCTCAGCAGTAGATCGACCATAATGAATAGCAATATCCCAGCCCTGACGAGCAAACTCTAGAGCGATTTCTCGACCCAAACGCTTTGCAGCGCCGGTTATTAAAACGGCTTTATTTGACGTAAATTGGGACACAGAACTCATGTGCAATTAAATTCTCTTAGACTAGCGAGCTATGGATATTACCTTGACCAGCCTGGAAGCGGAGCATAGCCAGCTACTAAGTAGCAAAATTAGTGCTGAAATCAGCGCCAAAGGCGGCTGGATCCCCTTCTCTCGCTTTATGAAAATGGCCCTATACGAACCTGGCATGGGTTATTACAGCGCTGGCGCCCATAAGCTTGGGGCAGGGGGTGATTTCACTACCGCCCCTGAATTAAGCCCCTTATTCGGGGCTGCTATTGCAAATACCCTCTTACCCGTTTTAGAAGGCCTCAAGTCAAAAGGCTTGGTAAGCAAAATCTTAGAGTTTGGCGCAGGCACTGGAAAATTGGCTGAGGCAATTTTAAATCGTCTTCATGAGCTCGGTTTTAGTCTAGATGCTTACGAAATTATTGAAATCTCTCCGGACCTGGCATCTAGGCAGCAATTACGACTAAGCCATCTGATTACTGACCAAGGTAGCTCTACCGCTTGTCGCTGGTTAGATACCTTACCCCAAGACTACGATGGGGTCATCATTGCTAATGAGGTCATCGATGCCATTCCCTGTGATGTCATTATTTTTGAGAACGGCTTTTGGTATTGGCGGGGAGTGACTTTTGAAAATACGCAATTTGCATGGAAGACGGGTAAGCCTGTTGACCAAAATGAATTGCCCGAGATCTTACTCAGTGGCAATTTTCCAGAGGGCTATACCACTGAGCTACACCCCCAAGCTCAAGCCTGGATGCGAGAAGTTGCGCAACAATTAAACACTGGATTATTTCTGACATTGGATTACGGTTTCCCAGAGTCAGAGTACTACCACGCTCAAAGACAAGATGGCACTTTAATTGCTCATCACCGTCATCACGTGATACCCGATCCATTTCATCTACCCGGGCTCTGTGATTTAACTACGCACGTAGAATGGGTACAACTTGCTCGCATTGCTCTCGCAGAGAAAGTAGATGATGTATTTCTCAGCAATCAAGCGGCCTATCTTCTTGATGCAGGCATTGGTGAACTTGCTCTCGAATTAGCCAACCCAAAAGATGCTGAGACATTTTTACCTATCTCTAATGCCTTACAAAAACTACTCTCTGAAGCTGAGATGGGCGAGCTATTTAAAGTATTCGCATTCTCAAAGAATTTAAGCGGGATCACTGCAGGCCAACATCTACAAGACCTGCCAGGTTTGCGAGGTCGGAATCGTCTCTAGTTATAGCGCTGCAGCAATTGCGGCTAAACGCGCTTTTTCAACTACCAAACGAATTTTCTCACCATTGTTTCTGTCGGCAGAGTCTAGATCAGCTATACATTGCGCCAACTCTAAAGCTTGCGCCTTTTGTAAAGCCTGAATTAAATCGTTCACCTCAAAACCAATTTGCTTAGCTAGGGTTAAGACCATCATGGCTCGCTCAGGTTTGCGCCATACATCAGCACGATTAAACCAAGCCAGAATCTCTGAAGCAGAGCTTTTCTTCTCACCTCTGTGTTTAAGTAAGCGCTTGAGTTCGCTGAAAATTTCACTGAAGTCACGAACTTCATTTGGCATCTTGACTGCTTCTGACCATGCGCGGATTTCAGTAGCAGATAAATTCATGAGCACTACTGCACAGCGCTCCTCTAAAACTGGAGGTGTAATACGTAAATACTTTCTGAGAGTCTCTCGCTGTTGCTCATCAATGAGTTGCGCATTCAAGCCGCTTGGTAACAGTAGTTTTGCTGCGCCTGCATCCAACAAGACCTGAAACATCCGCATCGGCTTTGTCGCCGTTAGACCTCTCGCAAGCTCTTGCCAAATTCTTTCAGACGAAAGGGCTGCCAGCTCTCCAGAGCGAACGATCGCCTTGATTGCTAAAAGAGTTTCGTCCGCTACGATAAATTCAGGGAAGCGTGCTGCAAAGCGAGCAACCCGAAGCAAACGCAGAGGGTCTTCAGCAAAGGCATCTGAAACATGGCGCAAAATCTTTTTGGCTAAATCTTCTTGTCCATTAAATGGATCAATGATGGGGCCAACCCACTCGCCATTTTCTGAGAGCTCCTGCGCCATCGCATTGATAGTGAGATCACGACGCTCAAGATCCTGCTCTAAGGTGACGGAAGGATCTGCATGAAATACAAATCCTTTATAGCCAGCACCTGTTTTACGCTCTGTTCTGGCCAAAGCATATTCGGCTTGAGTTGCAGGATGCAAAAAAACGGGGAAGTCTTTGCCTACTGGGCGAAAACCTTCTGCCACCATCTCTTCTACAGTAGCGCCTACAACTACATAATCGATATCGTGCGCAGGAATACCCATGAGAGTATCGCGTATCGCGCCGCCGACCGCATAGGTCTTCACGAACTAGCCCATTCCTTCAAGCGTATGGCGACTAATTCCAAAAACATCGACTAAGGCGTCTTGGCCATTCACTGGCAAAGTGTTGGGCAAACTCATCGAGGCAATATTATCCCGAGACATCAGAGTCGGTCCTGGTAAATATTCAAATGCGAGCGCTTGTAGATATCCCACTATATTGGGCACAGGAATAATCAAACAGGATGTCTTTGCTTTATGAATCGCAAACTCCACGATGGCTTTCATAGTCAATACATCTGGTCCAACAAAATCATAGGATTGGCGAATTGTCTGGGGCATGGTGAGGGATTGCACAAAAGCACTAGTCACATCATCCACACTAACGGGCTGGAACTTTGCATCACAATGGGCCAAAGGTAAAGCTGGAAATAATGTAGTTAGCTTAGAGAATAAATTAATAAACTGATCAGCTGCGCCAAAAATGACAGAGGGTCTAAAAATTGTCCAATCAAGATTGCTAGCTTTCACTGCAGCCTCGCCAGCACCTTTGCTACGCTGATACATGGAGGGGCCATGTTCATCAGCGCCTAAAGCACTCATGTGGAGATAGCGTTTCAAACCATGTAATTGCATTGCGGTAATAATGTTTTTAGGCAGTTCGACATGCGCTGCCTTAAATACTTTCCCATAGGGTTTGGCAGGCTTATCGTGCAGAACACCAACCAAATTGATGACAGCTCCATGAGACTGAATCCGGCCACATAAGTTTTGCAACTCATCAAAATCATGAATATCGGCATCCTCCAGATGAATCTTGGGCAACATTCTAAGTTCACGTGCTGCAGTCAGGTGTCGAGTGGGCAGCAATACTGAGTAGCCTGCGTTTTGTAATTTAGCAGCCAAAACGCGGCCTACAAATCCATTGCCACCGATGAGTAAGATGTCGTATTTCATAAGAATGATTATCTCTTTAAGGTAAATCGCTTTGCGTTGCAGCTTTCGGAGCAATAATGCCCAAACGCTGTTTTAAGGATTGTGACTGTCCTTGCATGACAGATGCGTAATAACTGGAATTAGATAGCACATTCTTGACATAGGTGCGCGTCTCATTAAAAGGAATGGTCTCAGCAAAGATGGCGCCCTCAACCGGTCCATCCAATTTCTCACGCCACTGCTTGGAGCGGCCGGGCCCGGCATTATAGGCAGCTGAGGCCAGAACCCACGAACCATCCAAATCATTGAGAACCATATTGAGGTAATTGCTACCAAGCGTTAAGTTAGTATTTCTATCTTGGAGCTGTTGGCTGGTATATGAAGTCATCCCGATCTTCTTGGCAACATACTTAGCAGTATTTGGCATCACTTGCATCAGGCCAGAGGCGCCGACATTCGATGAAGCATTCATAATGAAACGAGATTCTTGACGAATGAGTCCGTATGCCCAAGCCAAATTCAAATCAATCTGTTTAGCAATCGGTGCTAAATCATCTTTAAAGGGAGTTGGGTAGCGCAAGGTGAAATCATGTTCTTGCTTGGTTCGATCAGCGGTATTCACAACGCGATCATATAAATTCACGCGTTTCCCATACTCAGCAGCTGCCAATAGCTGCTTATCAGACATATTGCGCAACTCCCAATTCCACTCTCGGTTGCCCTCAAATCGCAGGTTCATTGCATAAAGATGTTGTGCACGAATAAAACCATTACGATTTGCCATCACATCAATTTCTTGCTCAGACACTTTTGTCCGGGCTGGCGCATGATTTGATTTTCCTAACTCTTCGCGGGCAAGTTGTCCGTAAAAATTAAATTGATCCTGAATTAGCTCAAAGGATTCGCGGGCTTTAGCATCTTGACCTTCTGCCTTAAGCGCCCGACCATACCAATAGGTCCAAGCCGGATCGCGACTACGTACCGTTGGATTCATACCCTCGATGGCTTGCTTTACTAAAAGCCAATCCTTCGCTCTAAGGCCGGCACGCACTTTCCATTCTTGGCTCTCGGTAGAAAGAAGTTCGTTATAGCCCAAGGACTGCTGAAGTCGATACGCATCATCGGCATTAGGGTCCAGTTTCTTAGCCAAAAATTGGCCAATCACCCCCCAAGCCACTGCCTGATTTTCTTTACTGTAACGGTTACCAATTTGCTGAAAATCTTTATAGGCTCTTACAGGGTCTGTTTTAGCCATCTTCACTACATCAGCAATAGGATCTTCACCACCCAAGCGACGCGACATCGTATCAAAGCCCATTTCATTAGCAGCACGCCCAATCGCCCTTCCCTCGCTAGTAGTCATTCCTCCAGCCTGAACTAAGAGCGGCACCAATTCTTGGCAAGATTGGCCAAAGTAACGAGGGTCGATCAAAATGCTGCGCGCATCAAAGGCAACCTTGCTTGCATTCTCGCCCTGAGCCAAATGTGATTGCAGTACGTAACATTTCACTGTTGTGTCGTCATCGACAATAAACTTCGCGTACTCGGCATCAAAATTGCTCCAATCTTTTCGTTTGCCCAATACGAGCAACCAGTCATTACGCATTCGATCTGCAATCGCACTCCCTTGATACTGATTCAAAAAAGTGTTGACTTGAGTATCTGCACCGGTATCTGCGCGGGCTCCGCCTCCACTATCAAATAATTGGGGCTTAATTCGAAAGTAAGCAACGTAATCGTCGTAAGGATAATTTGCTAAAGCTGCAGCCAATTGCTGAGACCTAAATACATCATTCTTCTTAGCAGCTTCACGTAACTCGATAAAAGTACGGTCAGCGTCGGTGATTTCTTCTGGGGCTAACTTGCTTTCATAGGACTTGGGCAAATTGACTTTCTTTGGCTTATCTGCAAAAGCACCGGGGCTCAGCAGAGCTGCTGATAGGATTAGCAACCCAAAGAGGATTTTCAATATTGATAGGGGATTCTGGAACGGCTTTCTCACTATGTAACCTTGTTTACTATATTTCTTAATTTTCACCCGATAATGCTTGATATGCACGGTAATTCAACAAAATCTCTTCGCCAAGACTTGCTCAAGCAACGCAGTGAGTTTATGGCATCGCCAGACTATGCTCAAACCGAGGAGAGGCTTATTGAGGTATTGAATCAATTTTTGATCAATCAAGGCCAAGCCCTTAATACAATCGCCTTGTATTGCCCTATTCAAAATGAAATTGATTTACGACCCACCCTATTAGACTGGGCTAAAGGCCAAACCCATCGACAGCTAGCGCTGCCTTTTGCAAAAGAAGATAAGCATTTAGATTTTTATCTTTGGCAAGAGGGTGACGTTTTAAGTCCCAGCAAGCATGGTGTTCCAGAGCCGACCCCTAGCAACCTTCAGAGACCCAAAATACTGCCTGACTGTATTTTTCTGCCCTGTGTTGGATGGTCGGAGTCGGAGAACAAGAAGCGGTACTGGAGACTGGGCTATGGTGGCGGTTATTTTGATAGAACCTTAGCTCTCCTAAAAAAGCTTGGGCACCAACCTATATGCATTGGTATTGGCTTTGAGTGGCAAAAACTAGATGGTGCCAAGTGGTCTGCGCAGCCCCATGACGAAGCCTTGACCTACATGCTGACTGAGTCGGGCTTAAGACCCTAGACTGAGGTTATCGGCAATAGCCAAAACGGCGTCTGCTTGATTTAAGGAATAGAAATGTAGGCCAGGAGCACCAGCTGTTAACAGCTGATCACACAGATCAGTGACAACCTCTTCACCAAAGGCCCGAATCGAGGCGACGTCATCTCCATAAGACTGCAAGCGCAAACGAATCCAGCGTGGAATCTCAGCACCACAAGCATCAGAAAAACGCAGTAGTTGAGTACTGTTAGTGATCGGCATAATTCCGGCAATCACTGGCTGAGTAACGCCCATTTCGTAAGCTTCATCTACAAAACGAAAGTAGGCATCGGTATTGTAAAAATACTGAGTGACAGCTGAATTCGCGCCTGCCTTCATTTTCTGAACAAAAAAGTCAATGTCACTGGCTGGTGATTTCGCTTGAGGATGAGTCTCTGGATAAGCGGCGACATCGATATGAAACCAGTCACCCGTCTCAGAACGAATAAATTCCACCAACTCATTAGCATGATGAAACTCGCCGTATTGGCCCATGCCAGAGGGAAGATCTCCGCGCAGAGCAACGATGCGCTTAATGCCTAAGGATTGATACTGCTTAAGCATTTGACACACACTCTCACGTGAACTACCTACACAAGATAAGTGCGGAGCAACCATTGCACCGGCGGCATGAATCTCGCTCACCACTTTCAAGGTGCCAGATTGCGTAGAACCACCAGCGCCAAAGGTAACGGAATAAAACGCGGGCTTGAGTACTTCACTCAAGCGCTCGCGTACAAGGCGTAATTTGTTCTCACCTTCTGGTGTTTTAGGAGGAAAGAATTCAACGCTCAGTTCCATTGCTTTGACCTTGTATTAAACGGTTTAATTAATAACGATAGTGATCAGGCTTATAAGGCCCTTGCTTAGTGACGCCGATATAAGAAGCTTGCTGATCACTTAACTCGGTTAACTGTGCATTGAGCTTCTTCAACTGTAGGCGTGCCACCTTCTCATCAAGATGCTTAGGCAAGGTATAAACACCAACAGGGTACTTGTCTGTACCAACAGCATTCCATAACTCAATTTGTGCAATGACTTGATTTGCAAATGAAGAGCTCATGACATAGGAAGGATGGCCAGTACCGCAACCCAGATTTACCAAACGGCCTTTAGCCAAAATGATGATGCGCTTCTCGGGCATGCCGTTAGTAGCAGGGAAAATCACATGATCAACCTGGGGCTTAATTTCTTCCCAACGGTATTTTTCAATTCCAGCAACATCGATCTCATTATCGAAGTGGCCGATATTACAAACGATCGCTTGATCTTTCATCTTGACCATATGGTCATGAGTGATGACATGGTAGTTGCCTGTTGCAGAAACAAAGATGTCTGCTTTATCAGCAGCGTAGTCCATCGTGACAACACGATAACCTTCCATGGCAGCTTGCAAAGCACAAATGGGGTCTACCTCAGTCACCCAAACTTGAGCAGACAAGGCGCGCAGGGCTTGTGCAGAACCTTTACCCACGTCGCCATAACCACAAACCACAGCAACCTTGCCGGCAATCATCACATCCGTTGCACGCTTAATCGCGTCCACTAAAGATTCTCGGCAACCATAAAGATTATCGAACTTACTCTTAGTTACTGAGTCGTTTACGTTGATTGCGGGGAACTTAAGTTCGCCTTTAGCAAACATTTGATAGAGACGGTGTACGCCTGTTGTTGTTTCTTCTGTAACGCCTTTGACTTTCTCCAAGCGGGTTGAGTACCAGGTTGGATCGATGGCCAATTTCTTTTTAATAGCAGCGAACAGAATAGTTTCTTCTTCGCCAGTAGGATGACTAATGCAAGCTTGATCTTTTTCAGCACGTGCGCCCAAATGTAAGAGCAAGGTAGCATCACCGCCGTCATCCAAAATCATATTGGTGAATCCACCATCAGCCCACTCAAAGATGCGGTGCGTGAAATCCCAATATTGCTCAAGTGTCTCGCCCTTAATTGCAAAGACCGGAGTGCCATTGGCAGCAATCGCTGCAGCAGCATGATCTTGGGTCGAGAAAATATTACAAGAGGCCCACTGCACTTCTGCGCCGAGTGCTTCGAGAGTCTCGATCAGCACGGCTGTTTGAATCGTCATATGTAAAGAGCCAGTAATGCGAGCGCCACGCAAAGGTTGTTGGGTAGCAAATTCATCACGAATTGCGATGAGTCCAGGCATCTCGGTCTCAGCAATCGCAATTTCTTTACGACCAAAGTCAGATAAAGAGATATCGGCAATAGCGCAACGAGTGGCTACGAAATCTTGTAGATTGAAATCAGAAACAGTATTCATGAATGCTCCAGCTAAATACAACCCAATGCTGGAGTAGATACTCGCTAGCCATTGGATTATGGGTTAGCGAGCGCGGTTGCAATTAGTAAATTCGGGATAGCAAAATTTACACCCTCCAAGCCTGGGGATTGACTGGTTCACAGCAATCCTTGCAACGCTCCTTGAAGGTATGGGGAAATTGTAATCAATTTCCCCACTTTTGACTCAGTACTGCTTATAAACCTGCTGCAGCCTTTAATGCGGGGGCTTTGTCACATTGCTCCCAAGTAAATTCAGGCTCTTCACGACCAAAATGGCCGTAAGCAGCTGTTTTGCGATAGATCGGACGCAATAGATTGAGCATCTTCACAATGCCCTTGGGACGCAAATCAAAGTGCTCAGAAACAAGCTGTGCAATCTTCTCATCCGAGATTTTGCCAGTTCCAAAGGTGCTCACCATCACTGAAGTAGGCTTAGCCACACCAATCGCATAAGAGATCTGAATCAAGCATTTGGTAGCCAATCCAGCAGCAACGACGTTCTTAGCAACATATCGACCTGCATAAGCAGCCGAACGGTCAACCTTAGAGGGATCTTTGCCAGAGAAAGCGCCGCCACCGTGAGGCGCTGCGCCACCGTAGGTATCCACAATAATTTTGCGCCCAGTCAAGCCACAGTCGCCCTGTGGGCCACCAATAACAAAGCGGCCAGTGGGATTCACGAGATACTTAATGGCACCTTTTACTAAGTGCTTTGGCAATACGGGTTTAATGATTTCTTCAATCACGGCTTCACGCAATTTCTCTAGAGAGATGTCTTCAGCATGTTGAGTAGAAAGTACGACAGTATCAATAGAGTCGGGTTTGCCATCGACATAGCGCAGAGTCACTTGGGATTTGGCATCTGGACGCAACCAATTCAAACGGCCGTCACGACGTAATTGAGATTGACGCTCTACTAAACGATGCGATAAATGAATGGGCAAAGGCATTAACTCGGCAGTTTCATCACAAGCGTATCCGAACATCAAGCCTTGGTCACCAGCGCCTTGATCGAGACCATCATCATGGGCCTTATCAACGCCTTGAGCAATATCCGGGCTTTGCTTGTCATAGGCTACCAAGACTGCACAGCCTTTGTAATCAATGCCATAAGCCGTATTGTCATAACCGATTTCACGCAAGGTATTGCGGGCTACCTGAATGTAATCCACATTGGCGTTAGTGGTGATTTCACCAGCCAGTACCACTAATCCAGTATTACAAAGTGTTTCAGCTGCAACACGTGCAGTTGGATCTTGAGTCAGGATGGCATCTAGGATGGCATCAGAGATCTGATCAGAGACTTTATCGGGGTGACCTTCAGAAACGGATTCTGAGGTAAAGAAGTAATCGTTAGCCATTGCATATTCCTTTAAAAATTAACACGATCATTAGGACAACTCGACGTGCCAGGAACTACAACGGCGACGCTTTAGCAGATTTTGTGAATCGCCCTGCAAGTTGTCTTAACTCGGCGATGGGTTTATTTTATCCCAAAAATAAGAAATATTTCAATAACACCGAGAAATTTGGTCCTATGCCAATGATTGAATATCATTGATAGGTGCAAAAACTCCTAATAAAGCCCATTCTTGTTTTGATTGCTGCGCTGCCCTTATGCATTGTGCAAATCATTGGCGCCTGTTTGGGTCTTTTAGCTTATATCGGATCGAGTAGCTATCGTGAACTCTTTCGTTCCCAATACGATGCAGTTATTACAAGCCATCGACTTCAATCTCGACTATGGAGTGCTGTCATGGCATCAGGTCAACTCTTCTCAGACAGTTTATGGATTTGGCGCAATCCCAAACAAGCGCTTGGCCTAGTAGAAATTCAAAATTGGGAGTTGGTCGAGGCTGCTATTAACGAAGGACATGGGCTTGTGATGTTGACACCTCACCTAGGTGGCTTTGAAATCATTCCACGCGTCCTTGCTCAGCACTTCCCTGCCACCATCTTATATCGACCATCAAGACAGAATTGGCTCAATAGTATTGTTGAAGAAGGCCGCGCTTATCCCAATATGCATTTTGTGCCGACCAATTTAAATGGCGTCAGGCAAATGACTCGCGCCTTAAGTAAAGGCGAAGCCATTGGCATTCTGCCTGATCAAGTTCCCAGTGGGGGCGATGGTGTTTGGGTACCTTTCTTTGGTCGTCCCGCCTACACCTCACCCTTGCCAGCGCGCCTTGCCAATCGCAACAAGACTCCAGTCATCATGTTTACTGCTAAGCGCAAAAATCTAGGGCAAGGCTGGTTAATGCAGGCAACGCGTCTAGCCCCTTTTTCAGAAAATGCAAATCTAGCTGCCACTGAAATGAATCAGGCTATTGAACATGCGATCCTTAAAGCACCAGAACAGTTTATCTGGGCATATAACCGCTACAAGCATCCAGCTGGTGCAGAGCTGCCTCCAAGCCAATAACAGAGGTCGCTAACGACAATGATTTGGCTCCAGAACTTATTCAATTTTTTAGCGCTCAATCTTTTGCGCTTATTTGCGTTCTTACCTTATCAACTGACGATTCGGATTGGTTATGGTCTCGGCTGGCTCGCAGCGCATATTCCGAATGAGCGTGCAAAAGTTGTGAAAACCAATTTGCGTTTATGTTTTCCTAGCTTGAGTGAGTCTGAAATTGATGCAATGGCTCTCGAGCATTGGAAATTATTTGGTCGCAGTGTGCTGGAGCGCAGTCGAATTTGGCTTGGAAGTGATAAGCAAATTACTGACATCGTTTCGATTGAGTCTGAAATTACATTGGGCGATCGTAAGCCTCGCCTGTTGATTAACCCTCACTTTCTTGGTTTAGAGGGAGGCTTCATGGCCTTGTCGGCTCTAGCGAGTAAGCACGACTGGCCCAGAGGTGCTGGCCTGTACCAAAATATGAAGAACCCCTTCTTCAACCAAAAAATGATTGAGTGGCGTAATCGCTTTGGGGGCAAGTCGATTGAGCGACAAAGTCGTCTACGCGATCTCATTCGGGAGATTCAAACAGGGAATTTCATTTTTATTGCGCCTGATATTGATCTTGGTCCCAAGGATTCAGTATTTGTTCCCTTCTTTGGCATTCCAACCAATACGATCACTTCTGTTTCTCGATTAGCGAAATTAAGTGGTGCTGAAGTCTGCCTAATGACAACCACCCTTAACCCTGATCGCAATGGCTACACTTGCCATATCGGCGCGGCCTTACCTAACTTCCCATCTGATGATGTGGAAAAAGATACCGCACGCTTAAATCGTTACATCGAAGAGCTTGTGAGAGAAAGGCCGGCAGAGTACTATTGGGTTCATAAGCGGTTTAAACATCGGCCGCCAGGCGAACCAAACCTCTACTCTTAGTTGAAGGACTTTGTATTTTGAACACCCCATCACGCAAACTGCGCTTCACCAAAATGCATGGTGCTGGTAATGATTTCATTGTCGTGAATGGTATTGATCAAGACTTGAGTAAGATCACCCAGGATCAATGGCGTGCTTTATCTAATCGTCAATTCGGAGTTGGTGCTGACCAAATTTTATTGATTGAAAAGCCCACTCGCTCTGATGCGGATTTTAGGTATCGTATTTTTAATGCAGATGGTGGCGAAGTAGAGCAATGTGGCAATGGCTCCCGCTGTTTTGTACGTTATGTTCATGAGCAGGGTCTCTCGAAAAAAAATCCACTGCAAGTTGAAGTGGCTCACACCGTTATTAGTCTCAGAGCTCTCGAGAATGGGGACGTAGAGGTTAATATGGGCGCCCCTATTTTTGAGCCTGCCCTAGTTCCATTTAATCCTGAGGGCATTGCTAGTAAGCAAGAGTTTCATGAAATGCTCTATGCACTACCCATTGGAAAAAATCCGGGTGCTCACGATGATTGGATTGCTGTTTTATCTATGGGCAATCCCCACGCAGTACAAATTGTGCTGGATGTTGACAGCGCTCCAGTTCGCATTGAGGGGCCTTCGATTGAAATCCACCCTGCTTTTCCTAAGAGAGTGAATGCAGGCTATATGCAGATTCTGAATCGCCATGAAATTAAATTACGGGTATTTGAGCGTGGTGCCGGAGAAACACTGGCCTGTGGCACTGGTGCATGCGCAGCAGTGGTATCAGGTATTCGTCGCGCCCTATTAGACTCCCCAGTCAAAGTCCATACCCACGGCGGTGATCTCCAAATCTCTTGGAGGGGCATTGTGGATGGCATTACTCAGCCCGTCATCATGACAGGGCCTGCTGCTACTGTCTTTGAAGGCGAAATAGAGCTTAATTAAGCGCTACAAACCGTACTGATCACGATAGGCTTTTACGGCAGGCAGGTAGTTGGCGAGCTCAGCATTACTGGAAGCAGCCAAGAAACTCATCAGATCTGCCAAGTTTGCAATGGCAATTACTGGCAAACCAAACTCTTGCTCAACAGCCTGCACCGCAGACTGCTTTCCTATTTCAGTAGCAGTCCCTGATTTTTCCATTCGATCTAGGGCAATTAATACCGCAACTGGCTCAGCTCCTGCAGACCGAATCAAATCAACAGATTCACGGACGGACGTTCCTGCTGAAATGACATCATCCACAATGACTACCTTGCCTTGGACTGGGGCGCCTACCAAAGAACCGCCCTCGCCATGATCTTTGGCTTCCTTACGGTTATATGCGTAAGGTACATTGCGTCCTTGATCAGCCAGAGCAATTGCTGTAGATGCCACCAAGGTGATTCCTTTATAGGCTGGACCATACAACATATCAAATTGAATTTGAGAGTTGCTTAAGGCTTGGGCGTAGTAACGGCCAAGGCTACTTAATCTCTTGCCATCATTAAAGCCGCCGGCATTAAAAAAATAAGGAGATAGTCGTCCTGCTTTAGTTTTAAACTCGCCAAAGGACAAAACCTTTGCCTCTAAGGCAAAACGAATAAAGTTATCTTGATTAGAATTTTCTGAGCTCATAGGCCTCCATGTTACGCATCATTTCCGCTAACCTCAACGGTATTCGTTCGGCAGCCAAAAAAGGCTTTCTGCCATGGGCAATTGCTCAAAAGGCAGACTTCATCTGCATGCAAGAGCTCAAAGCCCAGCGGGACGATCTAGAGGAAGATATTCTCAATCCCACTGGACTTAAAGGCTACTTTCATCATGCCGAAAAAAAGGGTTACAGCGGGTGTGGAATTTATACCCCTCACCAACCCGATGATGTGCTCTATGGCTTTGGTAATGCTGAGTTTGATGCTGAAGGTCGCTACGTTGAGGCTCGCTTTAAAAAACTGTCTGTAATCTCCGTCTATATGCCATCCGGCTCGAGCTCAGAAGAAAGACAGGAAGCCAAGTTTCGCTATCTTGAGGCTTTTTTACCTCATCTGGTCAAACTGAAAAAATCTGGCCGTGAAATTGTGCTGTGTGGCGATGTCAATATTGCCCATCAAGAAATTGATCTCAAGAACTGGAAAGGCAACCTCAAGAACTCAGGCTTCTTACCCGAGGAGCGAGCCTGGCTCACGAACTTATTCGACAAGGTTGGCTATGTTGATATCTATCGTCGACTTGAACCCAAGACAAGTGATGAGTGCTATACCTGGTGGAGCCAGCGCGGGCAAGCCTATGCAAAGAATGTTGGGTGGCGAATTGACTATCAAATTGCTACGCCAGCAATTGCAGCTAGCGCTAAGAAAGCTTCGGTGTATAAAAGCGAACGCTTTTCAGATCATGCACCTCTAATCATAGATTACGATTGGTCGATCTAGGGTTCGTACGAAGGATGCACTTGTGTGGTGTGATTCCATGGTGCAATCTTTATTAACAAAAGCATTCCTGGAATCGCTAAAGCAAAACACAACATAAAGAAATTAAACCAACCCAAGGCTTCAACGATATATCCCGTAATGGCATTGATGAAGGTACGAGGTACTGCTGCGAGGCTGGTAAACAAAGCAAATTGGGTAGCGGTGTAACGTGGGTCTGTTACTTGCGCAATGAATGAAGTAAACGCAGCCGTTCCCAAACCAACTGCGAAGGCTTCAAACCCAATCACCCAAGCCAAGACCCAAGGGCTTAAACCAACCTTAGCCAAAATAGCAAAACCTAAAATAGCCAAGGCCTGCAAGAGGCCAAAGATCCAGAGTCCACGGGCAATCGTGATCTTCTGCAACCAGTAGGCCCCCAAAAATCCTCCTGCTAGGCTAGCCCATAAGCCTGCGTTCTTGGCTACTAAACCAATCTGGGTTCTAGTGAAGCCTAAGTCCATATAAAAGGGGGTCGCCAGTGCGGTCGCCATCGAATCGCCGAGCTTATATAGAAAAATAAACGCCAAGATGGTCAGTGCAAAGCCCCAGCCTTTACGAGAAATAAATTCTTTAAATGGCTCTAGTACTGCCTCACGCAAAGTGTGTGGTGGTGTGCCACGCAAAGTTGGTTCAGGCAGCATCAATGTGACGATAGGCCCGATTGCAATGAATGCGCCAGTAATCATGAATACCGTAGACCAGGGCAGATAATCCGAGAGGATTAATGAAAGTGATCCTGGAACTAAAGTGGATAACTTATACGCGTTTACGAAGAGCGCAGTACCCGACCCCAATTGCTCATCGCTTAACCATTCGCGACGATAGGCATCCACCACAATGTCTTGGCTGGCTGAAAAGAACGCAACCACTGCTGCTAAGCCAACGACAATCCAGATTTCAGAAACGGGATTGAAAAAGCCCATTCCCATTACTGCAAGCATCGTAATGATTTGGGTGACCAGCATCCAACCACGCCGTCTTCCTAAAAAAGGTAAGGGGAAACGATCTAAAAAAGGGGACCACAAGAACTTCCAGGTATAGGGAAAGCCAACCAATGCGAATAAACCAATGGCCTTGAGATCTACGCCCTCGGACTTGAGCCAAGCCGAGAGCAAGTTATAGAGAATGAATAAAGGCAAGCCACTCGCAAAGCCTAAAAAAGCACAGGCAATAAACGCCCTAGTATTGCTGGGAACGCTGTAGCTTGTCTGAATATTACTCAACAGATTCTGAAATGGTTAAGCGCGAGAAATGCGGAACAACGCAAGACTTCCAAAGAGATTAGGCAGCAAAGTCACTTCACGACCATCATGCAAGATGCATTGATCAATGACTTTCAAGCCGAGATTGGATGCGAGCTTCTCAAAGTCTGCCACTGTCAGCACCCTAACGTTGGGCGTGTTGTACCACTGATAAGGAAGGCTCTTAGATACCGGCATATGCCCCAAACCGACTGCAAGGCGATGTGACCAATGGCCAAAATTCGGAAAAGAAATGATTGACTCTTTGCCCACTCGAACCACTTCACGCAAAATCTTCTCAGTTTGATGAATGGTTTGTAATGTTTGTGAAAGTACGACAGTATCAAAGCTATCGTTCTCAAATAAGGCTAAGCCACCTTCAAGGTCTTGCTGAATCACATTTAACCCCTTGTGCACACACGAGAGGACTCTTGAGTCATCTATCTCTACACCATAGGCATGAACCGGTTTTTGCTCTTGCAAATATTCCAGAAAGCTACCATCGCCACAACCCAAGTCAAGCACTTGGCTATTAGGGGCTATCCACTTAGCTATCGCTTGAAAGTCGCTGCGGATCATCTGCGAGCCTCATGCATTTGATCAAAATACGCTCGAATTAAATGGTGATAACGTGGGTCATCTAGTAAAAAAGCATCGTGACCGTGTGGCGCATCGATTTCGGCATAACTAACTTCACTCTTATTGCTGAGCAAAGCCGCCACAATCTCTCGACTACGATTAGGCGGAAAGCGCCAATCCGTTGTAAAGCTGACCACTAGGAACTTGGCCTGCACTTCCGCTAATGCGCGTTGCAAACTGCCCTCATAACGACGTGCTGGATCGAAATAATCTAAAGCGCGCGT
This sequence comes from Polynucleobacter paneuropaeus, assembly GCF_003261235.1. Classification (NCBI taxonomy): domain Bacteria; kingdom Pseudomonadati; phylum Pseudomonadota; class Betaproteobacteria; order Burkholderiales; family Burkholderiaceae; genus Polynucleobacter; species Polynucleobacter paneuropaeus. Next base: position 1,741,151 of record NZ_CP030085.1, read on the forward strand.
AATGAGTAAATATGTATTTGCATCAAAATACTTAGAGAATTTCTCGCCCTGGTGGCGTAAATAACTTTCTACTTCAAATTCAACATCAAAGCTAAAGCGATAATCATTGGATTCTCCAACTGGACGCTGGAGCTCTCGGCCAAACTTTTCTGCCATATCGTCATCAGACAGATAGGTAATGTGACCAACCATACGAGCCAGCTTTAAGCCTGACTTTGGTATTACATTGTGTGCATAGTAGTTGCCCCCATGAAAATCGGGGTCAGACAAAATTGCGTTACGTGCAACTTCATTAAATGCAATATTTTGTGCGCTCAATTTAGGAGTAGATGCAATCACCACACAATGCTCAATGCGCTTTGGAAATTGAATAGACCAAGCCATCGCTTGCATTCCACCCAAACTACCACCCATTACTGCTGCAAATTTACGAATACCTAATTTATCGGCAAGTCTGGCCTGGGTGTTTACCCAGTCTTCTACTGTAATAACAGGGAAGTCAGCGCCATAGGGTTTGCCAGTTGCGGAATTAAGACTCATTGGCCCAGTTGAACCAAAACAGGAACCCAAGTTATTGACGCCAATGACAAAAAAATGGTCTGTATCAATTGGCTTACCCGGACCAATCATGTTGTCCCACCAGCCGATATCCTCTGGATCATCTGGGCTTGGCCCTGCGACATGATGCGATGCGTTTAAGGCATGGCAAATTAGAACGGCATTGCTTTTTGCTGGATTAAGTCTGCCGTAGGTTTCAATAACTAAATCGTAGCCAGCCAATATGGCGCCACTCTGCAAAGGCAAGGGCTCGGCAAAATGGATTGTATTTCTAGAGAGGTGTAACTCGCTCATTCGGACAGAAGAATGCGCAGACTAATATCAGACGCATCAGTTGGTAGTTTTTTGAAACCACTACGTGCAAATCGATGCCAACGCCCCAAAACAAAGCTCATCAGCATTGCTGCTCGAATACTCACCTCTTCCTGACTAACCTGAGCCCACGCTCCACCCTGAGTCTGGGCAATGCGCAAGGCCTGCTTCAGAGAGGCCTCTACTCGATCTAGCACTTGAGTGATGCGTTCTTGCAAACGATCATCCTCTTGCAATAAAGCATCACCGAGTAGAACTCTGGTCATGCCAGGATTTTTTTCAGCGAAGAACAAGAGCATTTGCAAAATACCGCGGGCTTGAGCAAGCCCAGATTCTTCTTTTTGATTGATTTGATTAATTAATCCAAAAACGGTTTGCTCAATAAAAGCAATCAAGCCCTCGAACATTTGTGCTTTGCTAGCAAAATGACGGTAAAGCGCAGCCTCTGAGACTTGAATCTTCGCCGCTAGGGCTGCAGTGGTTACGCGCTCACCCTTAGGGTTTTGTAACATCTCAGCAAGGACTTGCAAAATTTGTAAGCGGCGCTCGCCAGGACGCGGACGTTTGCGCGTCTTATCAGCATCCATATTGCTCGCTGAATTCAAAGAATCTGGCATCTCTTATCGCTTATTCAATATCTATCGAGAACGAATCATCGTTCCGAAAGCTTGCTCAGTCAAAATTTCTAATAGTAGGGAGTGTTCAATTCTGCCATCAATAATATGAACTGAATTCACGCCACTTTTAGCTGCATCTAGCGCAGATGAAATCTTAGGCAGCATGCCTCCAGAAATCGTTCCATCTGCAAATAATTCATCAATCTCTCGAGCCGTTAAATCGGTTAGGAGCTTGCCATTCTTATCCAATACGCCAGGAATATTAGTCATCATCACCAATTTCTCAGCATGCAAAATTTCAGCCATCTTACCGGCCACCAAATCCGCATTAATGTTGTAGGCCTGACCTTCTGCGCTAAATCCAATTGGAGAGATCACCGGAATAAAAGCATCATCCTGAAGCGCCTTTACTACTGCGGGATTAATTGCTTCAATTTCACCTACGAAGCCAATATCAATATTTTGGCCACGCTTATTTTCATCAGGTACTAATAATTTTTTCGCATGAATCAAGCCGCCATCTTTTCCGGTTAAGCCCACTGCTTGGCCGCCGAAATGATTAATCAACATGACGATATCTTGCTGTACCTCACCACCCAGAACCCACTCGACTACTTCCATGGTTTCTTCATCGGTGACGCGCATCCCTTGAATAAAGGTGCCGACCTTACCAATCTTTTTGAGAGCCTCATCAATCTGGGGGCCGCCGCCGTGAACTACAACAGGATTCATGCCAACGAGCTTGAGCAAAATGACGTCGCGCGCAAAACTTTCTTTCAAGCGCTCTTCTACCATCGCATTACCACCGTACTTAATGACGATAGTCTTGCCATGATATTGACGAATGTAGGGCAATGCTTCTGCCAAAATCTCCGCCTTTAAGATTGGCGGAATATCGGCGAGCGAGGGTAATGAATTCGTCATCTGGGTGAGAATTTATTCGCCAAATAATTTTTGACGCAACTCGCGACGTTCTTGCGCCTCAAGGGATAAGTTCGCGGTGGGTCTTGCGATCAGGCGTGAAAGGCCAATCGGCTCGCCGGTCTCTTCGCACCAACCATAGTCACCAGACTCAATCCGGGCTAGAGCCTGCTCAACTTTTTTCAACAGTTTGCGCTCGCGATCACGAGTGCGCAATTCAAGCGCATGTTCTTCTTCAATCGTTGCCCGATCAGCTGGATCAGGAACCAAAATATTTTCACGTAAATGCTCGGTGGTCTCTGATGCATTCTTCAAGATATCGTCTTTTAAGGTTAGGAGCTTTTGACGGAAAAAATCCAATTGAGCGGCATTCATATACTCTTTGTCGGACATCTTCATTAAAGTCGCTTCAGTGAGTGGGGCGCCTTTGACTGCTTTGCTGGCTGTTTTCGCCGCCGCAGGTTTTGTTGCTGTTTTTACCGTCATTTCATTCTTTCCTGGATTTGAAGCATTATTGCCTCATTCTGCCAAAGTTTTACGACCTTTTATCAATATTTACTATGGCGGTGGATTGTATCGGAATCTGGCTCAGACCAAGCAGCCTTCTAGGCCAGCCATCAATGTGTCCTTTGGCAGATCGATGCCAATGAAGACCATGCGGGTTTGCTTGGGCTCAGTGCCCCATGGACCAGCTAAATCGCTACCCATCATCTGATGCACCCCCTGAAATACCACCTTACGGGGGCTACCTTTGACATAAAGGACCCCTTTATAGCGCAGCATCTTCTCGCCAAATACCTCCAAAATGCCGCCTAGGAAGTCTTCCAGCTTTTGATGATCAAAGGGTTTATCACTACGAAATACGAAAGACTGGATCCGATCTGTGTGCCCAGCGTGGCCATGATGGTCATGCGCATGGTCGTGGTCATGATGATGGTGCTCATGATCATGACTGTGGTCATGCCCACAAGTGCTGTGATCGTGATCATCTTGCTCCAGAAAATGAGGGTCAATGTCTAATTTGGCATTGAGATTGAAGCCTTTGAGATCCAAAACAGCATTGAGGGGCACCACCCCTTTGGCAATCCCCTGAATCGGTGCGCGAGGATTCATGTGCATTAAGCGATTTTTCAAGGCCTCCACTTCAGCCGGGCTAACAAGGTCTGTTTTAGTGATGAAGATTTGATCGGCAAAGCCCACCTGACGCTGAGCTTCCTCGTGCTCCGAAAGTTGCTGTTGACCATGCTTGGCATCCACCAGGGTCACCACTGCATCGAGAACATAGTGATCAGCAACATCGTCATCCATAAAGAAGGTCTGGGCTACAGGCCCTGGATTAGCGACTCCCGTGGTTTCAATCACAACCCGATCGAAGCTAATTTTTTTATCTTTACGTTCTTGCCAGAGGGCATTGAGCGCATCAACCAAGTCACCGCGGATCGTGCAACAGATGCAGCCATTACTCATCTGCACAATATTTTCTTGATGATCTTGAACCAAAATATCGTTGTCGATATTTTCTTCGCCGAATTCATTTTCAATCACAGCAATTTTTTTACCGTGCTGCTCAGTCAAAATATGTTTGAGAAGCGTTGTTTTGCCGCTGCCTAAAAAGCCAGTCAGGATTGTTACAGGAATTAATGCCATCGTAGGTCCATTCAAAATTCTGATTTCCCATCGGGGAAACTCATATCTTACCGAGTTGCTTAGCCCTTGCCCACTTTTGCTCGTGGGTGCGCTTTGTCATAGGCTTGAGCCAAATGTTGAAAATCCAAAGAGGTATAAATCTGGGTACTGGCAATGCTGGCGTGACCCAGCATCTCTTGAACAGCCCTCAAATCCTGAGACGATTGCAAAACGTGGCTGGCGAAGCTGTGCCGCATCATGTGGGGATGCACATGGGTTGGGAGCCCCGCTCTCATCGCTAATGTTTTAAGGCGTGCCTGGACCGTTCTTGGCGATAGGCGAGTCCCATTCGCTGAGATAAACAAGGCAATAGATTCAGTGGCATGAGGGGATGTATCACGCAGATCTCTCCAAGCCTTCAAGGAGCTCATGGCAGGTACGCCAACTGGTACTGAGCGTCGCTTACCGCCCTTGCCTAATACCGTTACTTCAGCAGCATCCCAGTCCAACCAGCCTGCTGACTCGTGTTGGCGATCCTTGCTCTGAAATACATCAATCCCCAATAACTCTGAAAGCCGTAAGCCTGATGAGTACAGCAAATCAACCAGGGCAGCGTCTCGCATACTCTCTAGATCGTTTTTCTCTTTAGCCTCTAGTACCGCCTGATTAACCAAAGCCAAGGCCTGCTCAACTGACAACGCCTTGGGCAGGGACTTCAAACGCTTGGGCGCTTTAACATCATCGACAGGGTTAGCGGTCAGACTATGTTTTGCTGAACGTGCATCTTTTTCGGTTACCCAATCGTACCAACCTCGCCATGCGGACAGCGCCCGGGCTATGGTTCTAGAGGATTTACCTTTGGCATGTAAGCGTCCTGCCCAAAGGCGAATGTGGGCATTGCTGACTTTGAGCAATTCGAGAGAATCTTCAATTGCAAAATTTTGCAAGATGGATAGATCTTGGCTGTACGCTTTTAATGTATGCGGTGAAAGTTGACGTAATACATGTAACTCATGCAAATACTCTTGCACAAGCGGATGAAGCGGCGCAGATTCAACTGCCGTTATCTTCATATGCTTTGACACGATCTAACGCGGCTGCCGTGAGTTCTGCAATCTGCTTTAAGTAGAAGGCGCCCATATCGGCGGTAAAGCGAGTCTCATCTTTGCTGGCCAACAAAAGTACAGCAGGTGATTGAGGTGTAGATGTACTTTTGCCAATTGGTAAACCAATCGCCACCATACTTTGCCACTCTGGATCAATCGCAGTTTGGGTTGCTAATAAATCTACGCTAGCGGCTGCCAGCTCTTTTGCTGATCCACACAAGGGGGTGTCGATCCAAGGACCGAACGCAGAATGGGGCGAGAGTAGCTGAGCACTATCGACTTCAAAAACTTCGGCTAGACCAATCGTTATCGCGCTCTCGACCTCTTCCTTCGTATTGGCGCGCATCAGCTGTAACAGCCAAGCAACTAGCGCTTGCTGGGTTTTGTCATTACGACTACCGAAATGTAGCATCTCGCTTAAGCGACGATTGAGCTCTTGATTTTGTGTACGTAGCAAAGTCATCTGCCGCTCTTGTAAAGAGATTGCGCGATCTTCGTGAGGATGTTTGAGACGAATCTCGTTCAATAGATTGGCATAACGTTCAAAGAAACCCGGGGTTGCTCGCAACCACTCTGCCACCAGCTCTTCTTGCTCAGCTTGTTTCGCATCAATTACGCTCATGAATCAATCTCTCTATTTAATCTTTAGCTTAACTTCTTACGTAGCAGTTCATTTACTTGCCCGGGATTGGCTTTACCCTGTGAAGCTTTCATGATTTGGCCAACCAAGGCATTGAATGCTTTTTCTTTACCCGAACGGAACTCTTCAACCGATTTTTGATTGGCTGCTAAGACCGCATCGATGATTGTCTCCAAGGCGCCACTATCACTGATTTGTTTTAGGCCCTTAGCATCAATAATTTGATCAACCGTGCTAATGGATTTTCCAGATAGCGCCTCTTCCCACAGAATCGCAAAAATATCTTTCGCAATCTTGTTTGAAATACTGCCGTCAGCAACCCGTTGTAATAAGGGGGCAAGTTGGGCGGCCTGCAGAGGCGAAGCAGCAGCAGAGATGCCAGACCGATTTAGTGAAGAGGCAAATTCACCAGCAATCAAATTGGCCGCAGCCTTAGCAAGTGGCTTGCCGGTTATTGCTAATAAGGCATCAAATAATTTAGCAGTATCGCGATCTTGTGTCAGGAGTTGGACATCATAGGCGCTCAAACCATACTCGCTTTGCCATTGCTGACGTAGTTGAGCGGGTAATGCTGGCATCGTTTCACGGACAGCAGTAATCCACGCATCATCAATTACTACTGGCAATAAATCAGGATCGGGGAAGTAGCGGTAATCATTAGCATCTTCTTTACTACGCATGCTACGAGTCTCACCACGATCGGGATCATAAAGACGCGTCTCTTGGACCACAGTGCCGCCATCTTCAATCAACTCAATTTGGCGACGAATCTCATACTGAATAGCTTCCTCTAAAAACCGGAAAGAGTTGAGATTTTTAATTTCGCAACGTGTACCAAATTCTTTTTGACCCATTGGGCGAACAGAAACGTTGGCATCGCAACGGAATGAACCCTCTTGCATATTGCCATCACATACACCTAACCACACTACCAAACTATGTAGGGTTTTGGCATACGCTACAGCCTCTGCAGCACTCCGCATCACGGGCTCAGTGACAATTTCCAATAAAGGGGTGCCTGCACGATTGAGGTCGATGCCGCTAGAAGCTTCGCCATGAGGACCAATGAAGCCTTCTTCATGAACTGACTTGCCAGCATCTTCCTCAAGATGTGCGCGGGTTAATTCAATCACCGTGATTTCATCGCCTACTAAGATTTCTAAACTGCCGCCCAAGACTACCGGAATTTCATACTGACTAATTTGGTAACCCTTAGGCAGATCAGGATAGAAATAATTTTTACGGGCAAAGATACTGGTGGGCGCAATCTTGGCTCCGATCGACAAACCAAATCGAATAGCATGCTCCACTGCGGCGCGATTCAGAACGGGCAACACACCAGGCAAAGCCAGATCAACCGGACAAGCTTGCGTATTGGGCCCCGCACCAAAGCGCGTGCTTGCACCACTAAAAATTTTGGATTGGGTTTGCAGCTGCGTGTGGGTTTCTAGCCCGATGACTACCTCCCATTGCATCATGCCACCTCGCCTGCTTGACGCAAATGCCAGTCACTGGCTTGCTGATACTGATGTGCAACTTGTAATAACTTGCCTTCAGAAAAATAATTGCCGATTAATTGCATACCGATTGGTAAGTTTTTTGAATTAAATCCGCAGGGCGCACTCATCGCAGGTAAGCCCGCTAAGTTGGCTGACAAGGTATAAATATCTTCCAGGTACATCTGCAGTGGATCTTTTGACTTATCGCCCAGACGCCAAGCTACATCAGGTGCAACGGGGCCAAGAATGACATCACAATTTTGGAACGCAGTCTGAAAGTCAGCGGCAATAATGCGGCGAATCTTTTGGGCTTGTAAATAATACGCATCGTAATAGCCATGAGACAGAACGTAAGTACCAATCAAGATGCGGCGTTTAACCTCGGCACCAAAACCTTCGGTACGGGATTTTTTATACATGTCATTCAAATCGCGATACTCATTAGCACGGTAACCATAACGCACACCATCAAAGCGACTTAAATTGCTTGAAGCTTCAGCGGGCGCCAGAACGTAATAGACCGGAATAGAAAGCTTGGTCTTTGGCAGGCTTACCTCCACAATCTGCGCGCCCAAGCCTTCTAATAATTTTGCAGCTGCGTGAACAGATTTAGCAACTTCTTCAGATAAGCCTTCTGCAAAAAATTCTTTTGGCATACCAATGCGCAAACCTTCCAGAGGTTTTGCAGAATTTGAATTTCCTTCGTGCCATGGCTGATTGAGATAGCGTGAATAATCTTCACCAGAATCTGCTAAAGAAGTTGAGTCACGTGGATCGTGGGAAGACATGGCAGATAACAACAAAGCGCAATCTTCAGCGCTTTTACCCATGGGTCCAGCTTGATCTAAAGATGATGCATAGGCGATCATGCCGTAGCGAGATACACGGCCGTAACTTGGCTTAATCCCGGTCAGCCCACAGAACGCAGCAGGTTGGCGAATGGATCCACCAGTATCAGTTCCAGTGGCAATTGGCGCCAAGCCTGCCGCTACTGCAGCTGCTGAGCCGCCCGATGAGCCACCCGCAACATAATCTGTATTCCAGGGGTTTAACACTGGACCATAAGCAGAGTTTTCATTGGAAGAGCCCATCGCAAACTCGTCCATATTGGTTTTGCCTAGGCAAACCATTCCAGCCCCATGGCTATTAGCCTCGTCTGGCATACCCAAATTGGCCACCACCGTTGCGTCGAAAGGACTTTGATAGTTCTCTAACATTTTTGATGCTGCAGTGGATTTCCAGCCCCGCGTTACAAAAACGTCTTTATGTGCAATCGGGATGCCAGTTAATTTGCCTGCCTTACCTGTGGCCCTTAAGGCATCGGCCTGGGCAGCCTGCACCAGACTGAGATCGGGATTAACGTCCAGATAAGCGTTGAATACTTCACCCGCTGCAATGCGGTCTAAAAAGTACTGGGTTAACTCAACGCTGGAGACCTGTTTAGCCTCCAGAGCCTTTGCCAGTAGGGTGATCGGGGTTTTATGCCAACTCATTCAATTACCTTAGGCACCAAGAAATAACCATCTTGCTCCGCCGGGGCAGAAAGCATATTTTCAGCCCGATGGTCAGATTCGGTGACCTGATCCGCCCTCAGTGGCTGGGCTAGTTGACGCAAAAAGAGAATGGGGTGGGCCAAAGGCTCAAGCCCCGTGGTATCTACCGCCTGCATCTCTTCCACCAGAGAAAAAACCGCCTGTAACTGGGGTAAAATTGCCTGAGCTTCTGCGGGATTTAATTCCAATCTAGATAAGTGCGCAATGCGCTGAACATCGTCAAGTTTCATGAGGCGCTAGAGTATCATTCCTATATATATTTATTAACACTTCTTATTTTCCCACTACATCATGTTTGGTTTTTTTCGTAACTACTTTGCCAATGACCTAGCCATCGACCTAGGTACCGCCAACACCTTAATTTATATGCGTGAGCGGGGTATTGTGCTCGATGAGCCCTCAGTTGTGGCAATCCGCCAAGAAGGCGGTCCAAATGGCAAAAAGACCATTTTGGCCGTAGGAAAAGAAGCTAAAGCCATGCTGGGACGCGTTCCCGGCAATATCGAGGCGATTCGCCCTATGAAAGACGGTGTGATTGCCGATTTCACGATCACCGAGCAGATGCTCAAGCAATTTATCAAAATGGTTCATGAGAGTAAGCTTCTTAAGCCAAGCCCTCGCATCATTATTTGCGTTCCTTGTGGATCAACTCAGGTTGAGCGTCGCGCTATTCGCGAATCTGCTCTTGGGGCTGGTGCGTCACAAGTTTTCTTAATTGAAGAACCCATGGCTGCTGCCATTGGTGCAGGCTTACCCGTTTCCGAAGCTGCAGGCTCCATGGTGGTAGATATCGGTGGTGGCACAACTGAAGTTGGCGTTATGTCTTTAGGCGGCATGGTCTACAAAGGATCAGTGCGCGTTGGTGGCGACAAGTTTGATGAAGCGATTACCAACTATATACGTCGTAACTATGGCATGTTGATCGGCGAGCAAACTGCTGAGTTGATCAAAAAAACCGTTGGCTCTGCATTCCCTGGTACTGAAGTGCGCGAGATGGAAGTAAAAGGTCGTAACCTTTCTGAAGGTATTCCTCGTAGTTTCACTGTCACCAGCAATGAAATTCTGGAAGCGTTAACCGATCCGCTCAATCAAATTGTGACTGCAGTCAAAGCAGCGCTTGAACTAACTCCTCCCGAATTGGCATCAGACATTGCTGAGCGCGGCATGATGTTGACCGGTGGTGGCGCACTTTTGCGTGACCTTGATCGCTTACTGCTTGAAGAAACGGGTCTGCCAATTCATATTGCAGAAGATCCTTTGACCTGCGTAGCGCGTGGCTCTGGTATTGCTTTAGAGCGCATGGACAAGCTAGGCGGAGTGTTCTCGCAAGAGTAAACGCTTTTCACATCGACCAGTGCATTGCAATATAGCGCTCCACCTCTTTTTCGACAGGGCATTCCGGCCTTAGTCAAATTGATTGTCTGTCTTTCAATCAGTATTGCTCTGATGCTGATTGATTACCGATTCAAAACACTGGATCCAATTCGCAACAACGTCAATTGGGTTTTGCGTCCACTGGAATACCTCATGCTGACGCCGCGTAATGTGTATCAAGCCAGTACAGAGTATTTCACGACTCGCAGCACGCTTGAACAAGAGAATCAAATCTTCAAAGCACGTCAGGCAGAGCTAGCCTTGCTCGCTAATCAATCTGAGTTTTTGTTGATTGAGAATCAAAATCTTCGTCAGTTAATGGATTTACAAAAACAAGTGGGGTTCAAAACACTTCCTGTTGAAATTCTTTTTAATCCACCCAATCCTATTTCTCAACGCGTCGTCATTAATCGCGGGAATGATGATGGGCTTAAGCTTGGCAACCCAATTGCCAATGATGCTGGCATTCTGGGTCAGGTAGTGCGCTTGTATGACCACTCCGCCGAAGTTTCACTCTTGGAAGATCGTGACTTTGCTGTACCAGTGCAAGTAGCTCGTAATGGCTTACGGGCTGCTGTGTTTGGCGCTGGCCGTGGAAACTCTCTAGAGCTTCGTTACTTGCCCGTTGCGAGCGATTTAGAAGTGGGTGACATCTTGATTACTTCTGGTATCGATGGGGTATATCCTCCCGGCTATGCTGTTGCAGTTATCAGTCGCATTGAGCGCAATGTAGACAAGAACTCATCGAATGTCTTTTGCGTACCAATTGCTGCTGTTAATCGCTATCGTCAAGCGCTGGCCTTTCTATATGATCCCCAGTGGGATGCAAAAGCCCCTGCTCTAAATAGCAAGTTTGGAAGCAGCACAGCAACGCCGAATTCTGCACCGGGACGCCGGCAAACCCGCTCTAGAGGTATGCAATGATCGACCTTGAAAGTGGCTACATTCTGCGACCGGTTAATCCGGTTTTTATCTACTTCAGCTTGTTTTGCGCCCTGTTGCTCAACCTGCTTCCCATTGGCAACTATGGTTGGGTGCCTGACTGGCTGATCGTTTGTATTATTTTCTGGAATATTCATCAACACCGTTATATCGGTGTGACTTGGGCATTTATCTTTGGCCTACTCATGGATGTTCATAACTCTGATTTACTAGGCTTACATGCCTTTAGCTATGCGTTAGTCGCCTATATTGCGATCGCCTGGCAAAAGCGGATTGTGGCCCTAAGCGTGGCATCTCAAGCACTCCATCTCTTGCCGATTTTTTTGCTAGTGGCCTTGTTTCCTTTACTTATGCATTGGATCTTGAGCGGTGAGATTATTTGGTGGGCCCTGACTGGGGCTATCCAAGCATTTATTGAAGCCTTGCTGTGGCCACTCGCAACCCGTATTCTGCTTGCACCTCAGCGCAGACCGATAGATGTAGATCACACTCGGCCACTATAAGAAGCTGCATGGTTTCTTTCAAAAAACCCAATCTCGATTCATTTCAAAAGCGCATTCATATTGCGACTTTGTTTGTGACAGTTTGTTTTTTGCTATTAGCTACTCGATTAGTTTGGTTGCAACTGATTCAACATGGCAGATACTCACTACTTGCTGAAAATAACCGAATTGCTTTAGTACCGGCACCAGCCAATCGTGGCCTTGTCATTGATCGCTCAGGAATTGTGATTGGCCGAAACTACTCAGCACTCACACTTGAAGTCAATGCAGAGGAAGTGAAAGGTAATGTTGATGAGTTAATTAATCAATTATCTGAAGTGATCCAGATTTCTCCACGCGATCGTCGCAACTTCAAGCGCTCACTTGAAGACTCTCGCAATATGGGTACCTTTCCCTTGCGATCTATGCTCAATGAGAATGAGACGGCCCGCTTTATGGCTAATCGTTATCGTTTTCCAGGTGTGGATATTCGTGCACGTAGTTTTCGTGAGTATCCGTATAACGAATTAGCCTCTCATTTAATTGGTTATATTGGGCGTGTCTCGCAAAAAGATAAAGAACGGATGCAAGCTGAGATCGGCGATGCCAAAGCAGATGATCCCGATGCACTACAAACTTCCTTCTTACCAGGCATTCAATATGTTGGAAAGATTGGCTTAGAACAAAAGTATGAAGGCGTTTTGCGCGGGGTTCCGGGTTACGATCAAGTTGAAATTACTGCGGGCGGTAGGCCAGTTCGTACCTTATCTAGTTCGCCCTCTATTCCAGGAAAAAATATTGTTCTATCGGTCGATATCAAGTTGCAATACTTGGTTGAGCAGCTCTATGGCAATTTCCGGGGTGCATTTGTGGCGATCGAACCACAAACGGGTGACGTCTTGGCTTTTGTCTCAAAGCCCAATTTCAATCCCAATGACTTTGTTGAAGGAATTGATGCAGTCACCTGGAAAGAGCTTAATGACTCTCCATCTAAGCCCCTCTATAACCGCCCCTTAAAGGGAATTTATCCGCCTGGGTCAACCTATAAACCCTTCATGGCTTTAGCAGCACTAGAGAATAAAAAACGTACGCCCTCACAAACCATTTTTGATCCAGGTTATTTTGATTTTGGTAACCATACCTTCCGCGACGATAAAAATGGTGGTCATGGTACGGTGGATATGCAAAAGTCGATCGTTGAATCTTGCGATACCTACTACTACATGCTCGCACGCGATATGGGCGTAGATATGATTGCGAAGTTTATGAAGCCACTGGGCTTTGGGCAAATCACCGGCATCGATCTAGAAGGCGAAGCTAGAGGCGTATTACCTTCTACGGATTGGAAAAAAAACACCTTCAAAAAACCAGAGCAACAGAAATGGTATGAAGGCGAAACGATTTCTTTGGGTATTGGACAAGGCTATAACGCATTCACGATTTTGCAATTGGCACATGCAATCGCTAACGTTGCCAATAATGGCGTAGTCATGAAACCCCATTTAGTCAAAGCGATTGAAGATCCCTTTACACGTCATCGTGAGCTCACAACACCCAAGGAAAGTTATCGGATCGATCTCAATCCAGAAAATATTGCCGTCATCAAAAATGCCATGATTGAAGTAAATCGCTCTGGTACCTCTGCGGCAGCATTTCAGGGGGCCGGTTATGTTGCAGGCGGGAAGACGGGAACGGCACAAGTGTTTAGTCTGAATTCAAAAGAGTACAAACATGGTGCTACCGCTGAATTCTTAAGAGATCATGCTTTGTTCATCGCTTTTGCTCCCGCTGACAAGCCTACGATTGTGATTGCGATGGTGGTAGAGAATGCGGGCTTTGGTGCGCAGTACGCTGCTCCCATCGCACGCAAAGCACTCGATTACTACATTGATGGCAAATGGCCTAAAGAGGTTCCCGAATGGAAAAGAGCCCCCTAAAAAAGATCCGCATCCTCTTAGCGCGTTTTACCTCTGGGCTTGATCAGCGGCTGAGCTTGATCTTGCTCTGCCTGGCGATCGTTGGCTTTTGTACTTTCTTATCGGCTAGCCAGGCTACTCCCGTTAGCATCGAAGATGAGTTGCGTAATTTGGCGCTCTCTTTTGTGGTGATGTGGATCGTTTCACGCATTCCACCAAAATGGCTAGAGCTGGCAGCTGTATGGATTTACGGCTTTGGTGTTGCGCTCTTAGTAGCAGTGGCTGCATTTGGCTTAATTAAAAAGGGTGCGAGGCGCTGGCTCAATATCGGTGTAGTGATTCAGCCCTCTGAGATTATGAAAATTGCTATGCCACTAATGTTGGCTTGGTATTTTCAAAAAAGAGAAGGCATTCAAAAAAGTTGGGATTATGGGATTGCAGCTGTGATTCTGGCGATCCCTGTTTTTTTAATTGCTCGTCAGCCTGATCTTGGTACTGCACTATTAGTTACCGCCGCAGGAATGTACGTCATTATTTTGGCAGGGCTGCCTTGGAAATGGATTCTACCGTTTGTAGGCGTGGGCTTTTTTGGAATTGTCTTGATCGTTATTTTCGGCAATACGATTTGCACTCCCGATATTGCCTGGCCCTTTGTACATGACTATCAAAAACATCGCATTTGCACTCTGCTTGACCCAAGCAGTGATCCTTTGGGCAAAGGATTTCACACCATTCAATCCATGATTGCGATTGGCTCAGGCGGGCTGCTTGGTAAGGGCTGGTTTCAGGGGACGCAAGCGCATCTAGAATTTATTCCCGAGAAACATACCGACTTTGTATTTGCAGTCTTCTCTGAAGAATTTGGCTTGCTTGGTAATTTGATCCTACTGGCCCTTTTCTTTGCTCTCATTAAAAGAGGGCTAGCAATCTCGGCGGGGGCACCTAATCTATTTACTAGACTGCTGGGCGCCTCGGTAACGATGATTTTCTTCACCTATGCCTTTGTCAATATTGGCATGGTCAGCGGTTTATTGCCTGTCGTTGGCGTACCACTTCCCTTTATCAGCTATGGCGGTACGGCATTAGTGACGCTTGGATTTGGTGCTGGCATTTTGATGAGTATTCATCGACATCGTCGCCTGGTGCAGAGCTAATAAAAAAGCCCGGAGAACCGGGCTTTTTTCACATAAGTGCAAATTACTTCTTACGCTTATTTACTGAATCTTTAAATGCTTTACCAGCAGAGAACTTTACAGTTTTCGCAGCAGCAATTTTGAGTGGCTCACCAGTTTTTGGATTGCGGCCCATACGTGCAGCACGTTTGCCAGAAGAGAATGTACCGAAACCGATCAACTGAACTGAGTCAGCCTTAGCAACAGCTTTAATGATGTGCTCAATAGCAGAATTTAATGCAAATTCAGCTTTGGCTTTTGAGATCTCAGCATCGTCAGCAATCGCTGCGATTAGTTCTGCTTTGTTCAAGTGAAGCTCCTTATTAATATTGATGTCGGCGCAGATTGCGCTCTCATGATTTTAACCATAAAAAATTACAAAAATAAAGTAAAACTAAAATAGTTTTTACTCTTGAAGAACGTCTACTCCTGAAACAAAATATTCCGTCTCACCAAAACAGCTGGTTGGTAAACCGATGTGTTGTTCATATTTCACGACCACTTTATTGCCTAGATTAGCATTCAATTTTTGGGCAACTGCTTCATCACGCACCGTAAAGAAGAATTTTTCAGCAATCGTTCCAGGCATCGACACCATGGCGAGCTCTCCCTCCCATGTTTTACAAATAAAGCCTTTTTTGGAGAATTTCTGGACATATCCAGCTCTCTCGCCAGTGGCATAAGCCCAATTGAGCATTGCCCAAGTGTAGGCAGAAAGGCCTACCAACCCTATTAAAACAAGGCTTAAGAGCCATTTAATGAATCGTTTCATTTTGCCATTTCCTTTGCCAGTCCCAATAAGCCCTAATTTGAGCATACTCAATGAAGAAATAGATGAATAGTTTGGATTAGGCAAATTAAAATGAATAAATCCACATAAATCAGCCCAATCTCATGCAAATACGTCACATCATCTTTTTCATTTTTGTGGTCTCCGCGCTCTATGTTTACTTTAGAGGAAAAGTCCGCTTTGGCTTGGTGCGATCTCTCATGGATTATCAGGTTCTGCTGGCCCCCATTAATTGCATGCTCTATCTTTTTTCAAAGATTAAGCCAACAGCCTATATTTCAGTAAATCAGTTTCCAGATCTGGCGCCCCTTAGAGATCATTGGGAAACTATTCGGCAGGAAGCACTCTCTTTAAATGCCGATGGGGCAATTGCTGCTGCAACTGGCTATAACGACCTGGGCTTTAATTCTTTTTTCCGGACCGGCTGGAAACGCTTTCATCTTTGCTGGTACGGCAAAGAAATGCCCTCGGCCATGGTAGCCTGCCCAAAAACCTTAGCCCTACTGAAATCGATCCCATCGATTAAGGCGGCGATGTTCGCTTCGCTGCCCCCTGGCGCCACCCTCGTTCGCCACCGCGACCCCTATGCGGGCTCCTTACGCTACCACCTTGGCCTCGTAACGCCCAATGACCCTAAGTGCTTTATTGATGTGGATGGTCAGTCCTATTATTGGAAAGATGGGGAAGCGGTGATGTTTGATGAAACTTTTATTCACTTTGCCGCCAATCAAACAGATCATCAACGCATTGTTTTGTTCTGTGACGTTGAGCGGCCACTGTATACCCCACTCATGAGGATATTCAATCGCTTGTTTGGCAAATACATCATGAGTGCAGCGTCTTCTCAAAATGTTGAAGGCGAAAAAGTCGGCTTTGTAAATGTCCTATTTAAATATTTTTATCACCTACGAAGTTTGGCAAAGCAACTTAAAGCGAAACATCGATCGGTTTACTACATTGGAAAATGGGTCTTAATTCTAGGTATTTTGTGGTCCATCTTCTGGTAAGCAACTCAAAAATTACTTGGGCATTAAAGCCTGAATAATCTGATCTGGACTGATTGATCCCCAAATTTCAAGGCGCTTTTTACGACTATTTTGACCCGAAATAAACTGAATCTGTTTTTGAGGAATTTTTAATTGCTTTGATAGCCAAGCTAACAGCAGCTCATTGGCTTGATTTTCAACTGCTGGCGCTTGTAAAGAAATCTTCAGGGAATCATCAAAAAGCCCCACTACCTTCGTTAGCTTGGCTCCAGGTTGGCAATAAATACTAAGCACAATCCCAGTGGGGGTTTGTTTAATCCAAGTCGGCGTCATCAAAGTACTTTAAACTTAAATTATGCCAATCAAAAACTCTGAATCCTTAAACGGTCTTTTTGCCAATAATCGTGCCTGGGCTGAAGCGATGGTAAAAGAAGATCCCGAGTTCTTTAAACGCTTGGTATCTCAGCAAGCCCCTCAATATCTGTGGATTGGCTGCGCAGACAGCCGCGTCCCCGCCAATGAAATTGTTGATTTATTGCCAGGCGAACTTTTTGTTCATCGTAATGTGGCCAATGTCGTTGTCCATACTGACTTAAATTGCTTATCGGTGATTCAGTTTGCTATTGACTTACTTAAAGTGAAACATATCCTCGTTGTTGGCCACTATGGTTGCGCTGGTGTCCATGCCGCATTAAGCGATCGCCGCGTCGGCCTAGCTGACAATTGGTTACGTCACGTGAAGGACGTACACCAAAAACACGAGCGCTACCTAGGAGAAGTACTCCCAACTCCAAAGCGCCAAGATCGTTTATGTGAGCTTAATGTGATTGAGCAAGTGGTCAACGTTTGCGAAACAACGATCGTCAGAGATGCATGGTCAAGAGGCCAAGATCTAACGGTACATGGATGGACTTACCGTCTGGAGACTGGCTTAGTAAATGATTTAGGCATGTCGATTAGTTCAACAGAGGAAATGAAGGTGCGTTACGAAAAGACCCTGTTGCGCTATGAGAATGAGTCTAGCTAGTTGCTGAAATCTCTTTTGAATCAACTTGCAGTTGGTTTTTTAAAGCTTCTTTCAATACTGCCCTATAGATTGCTAGTGAATCTTGGCTACATGCTTGGCAGCATTGCCGCTCTGATTCCAAGTGATCGTAATCGAGTAGTGAAGACCAATTTACATCTGTGTTTTCCTGAATTGAGTCCCAGCGAAATAAATCATTTAAGTAAAAAACATTGGCGTTTACTCGGTCGCAGCCTAGTAGAAAAAAGCATTATTTGGTTGGGTAGCGCCAAGCAAGTAAGCGACATGATTGAAGTGCAGTCCGAAGTCGATCTGGCGAGCCGCAAGCCGCGAATTCTTGTCAATATGCACTTCACTGGAATAGAGGGCAGCATTGTATTAAGCGCCCTTTCCAAAACCCATGATTGGCCCCGTACCTCAGGCTTCTTTCAGAAAATGAAGAGCCCCTTCTTCAACCAAAAAATTATTGATTGGCGGAACCGCTTTGGTGGAAATTCGATTGATCGACAAGGTAACTCAATGGGGTTGATTCGAGAGATTCGAAAAGGTAGCTTTATCATCATCGCACCTGATATTGATTTGGGCATCAAAGACTCTACTTTTGTGCCCTTCTTCAATATTCAAACCAATACGATCACGGCAGTATCACGACTCGCCAAAATTACAGGTGCTGATGTCTGCACCATGATCACCACCCTGAAAGAAGATGATTCTGGCTATATCTGTTCAATCAGCAAACCCTTAGAAAATTTTCCCAGCGACGATCCAGAGGCTGATACAGCCCGCTTAAATCAATTTTTTGAAAAAGAGATCCGTCTGAGGCCCGCCGAATATTACTGGGTCCATAAGCGCTTCAAGAATCGCCCCAATCAAGAAGCCAGCCCTTATTAAGGTCCAAGACTGTAGGCCAGTCTTCAGTTGGCGCTACTTTTATCCTATCATTGAAGGATGAGTGAACGTATTGGGCTTTTTGCCGATCTCCACAGTAATTTAGAGGCCTATGAGGCCTGTATGGCCCGAGCTAAAGAGCTTGGCGTTACGCGCATGGCTTTTCTAGGTGATCTAGTTGGATATAACGCTGATCCCTGCGCCTTGCTTGACCGAATTGCTGATTTGGTAGACACCAAACAAGCCATTGTTGTCCGTGGCAATCATGATGAAGCCACCTTCAAAGACTACACACTGCAAATGAATGCTCATGCGAATGCTGCGATTGAGTGGACTAAAACCCAACTCAATTCTGCTCAAGTCCAGTTTTTAAAAGACTTGCCATTGATTATTCATGAAGAGCAAATTTGCTATACCCATGCTTCTGCACATAATCCAGAAGCCTGGAATTACATTACTGACAGTATGAGTGCTTGGCAATGCGCGCAAAGCTCTGGTAAGCCCTACACCTTTGTTGGACACGCTCATGAACAAGCTCTCTTCTATCAAAGTGCTGTAGGCAAGCTCATTCGTTTTGCACCACACCCTGGTGATGATGTGCCAGTCATGAATCATCGTAAGTGGGTTAGTGTGGTTGGCTCTCTGGGTCAACCTCGTGATGGGAATCCAGCAGCCTGCTTTGCTGTCTTTGAGCCTGAATCACAGTCGCTCACTTTTCATCGTACGCCCTATGATCACTTCACAGCGGCAGAAAAAGTACGACGCGCAGGCTTGCCTGAAGAGCTAGCTAATCGCCTGCTGACAGGCAAATAAGTAATGCCGTTTTCTTCAGATATCGAAGCAGTCGATGATATTTTTCAAGAGGGCAAGGTCGTTGATGGTTTTTTATTGGGAAAAGAAGTGCATCGCGGAGGTATGGCCAGTCTCTTCTCTGCAAGCAAAGAAGGTATTGATCTCCCCATCCTTTTAAAAATTCCACGCGTTGGCAAAGATCAGCCGGTAGAAAGCTTAATTGGATTTGAAACCGAGCTGACTATCTTGCGCTCCCTGAATAGCGCGTATGTTCCAAAATACTTAGGGGCCGGCAGCATGGCAACCCAACCCTATATCGCCATGGAAAGGATCAATGGCAGACCTCTGGAAGATTTCATCAAAGAAGGGAAAAGATTCAGCATCGAAGAAGTCATTCGTATTAGTGCTGATTTAGCTCAAGCAGTGCAATCGCTTCACTCGCAAGATGCCATTCATCTGGATATCAAGCCAGAAAATATTCTGATGGATGAAAATGGCAAACTCACCCTGATTGATTTTGGCCTCTCACACCATGCGCGCTTCCCGGATCTACTCGCTGAAGAAATGCGGAAAGGTGTAGGCTCGGCACCCTATGTCTCACCAGAACAAATTGTCGGCATCCGAGAAGACTATCGCAGCGATATCTTCTCTATTGGCGTAATCATGTATGAACTCCTTACTGGCGAGCTTCCTTTTGGCAATCCTCAAACTATGGGTGGCCTTCGAAAACGTTTATGGGCCAAGCCATTTCCACCTCGAGGGATTCGTAAAGAAATTCCTCGCTGGCTTCAAGAAGTGATTCTTCGTTGCCTCGAACCTCGAGCAGCCAGTCGAATTCAAAGTGCGGCACGCTTACGACAAATCTTGTTAGATCACGAGTCTCTTAAACTCACTGAGCGCGCTGATCGCGTTGAGCCTCCCAGCTTCTGGGAAAGCTTTACCCGTTGGTTGCAAGCTGCTGGTTATGAGCCCTCTCCAAGCCCTCTTCCCAGCGCTGGAAATCAAGATTCACCGCTCATGATTGCTGCAATTGATACACGCCAATCTGACGAGGCACTGCAACAGAAGATGCAAATTACCGCTAAAAACTTATTGCAGGCTTATTCAGAAGGTCGCTTGATTTGTGTCAGCACTATTGCCAGCACCCCGACTTTTGAAGGCAATCAAGAAAGTGAAACGGCCAGCGGAATTGTGCGTGGTCATTTAATACAACTCATGGAATGGGCTAAGCCACTCAAGCTACCACCCGAAAGAATTTCTTATCACGTACTTGAGGCGCTGGATCCAGCTAGCAGAATTGTTGAGTTTGCCAAAGATAATGATGCCGCTTTAATTCTGATTGGCGCGACTCATAAGCTACCCAATAAGGTGACGCCCTGGAGAACCTCAATGACAAAAATTGTCGAGGAGGCCTCCTGTAGCGTTCACATCGTACGGACTTAACAATTACTGCATCTTGTCCTGTTGAAGATCGAGGATTCTTTCTGGATCTTGCGCTTCAATCCAATTATCGTGATTAAGTACTGAAGTCATTCGCTTATGATCGAGCTCGCCAGTCCAGTTAGCCACAACAATTGTCGCAACACCGTTACCAACCAAGTTGGTCAGAGCTCTTGCTTCAGACATAAAGCGATCAATGCCCAAGATGATGGCCAAACCTTCAACTGGAACATTGCCCACTGCAGAGAGTGTTGCAGCCAAAACAATGAAGCCGCTGCCTGTTACCCCCGCCGCACCCTTAGAAGTTAAGAGCAAGACCAGCAACAGCGTAATCTCCTGCATCAAGGTCATTTGAGTATTAGTCGCTTGAGCAATAAAGATCGCAGCCATGGTGAGATAAATCGAGGTTCCATCTAAATTAAACGAATAGCCTGTTGGAATTACTAAGCCAACACAGCTCTTCTTGGCGCCCAAGACTTCCATTTTTTCAATCATTCTTGGCAGCACCGACTCCGATGAAGATGTGCCCAAAACAATGAGTAACTCTTCTTTGATGTAGCGTATGAACTTGAAAATATTAAAGCCATTAAAACGTGCGATCAGGCCAAGCACAATGAAGATAAATAATAGGCAAGTCAAGTAGAAGGCACCCATCAGCTTACCCAGCGAAAATAAAGATGCAATGCCGTATTTACCAATCGTAAAAGCCATCGCACCAAAAGCGCCTACCGGTGCAAATTTCATAATGATGCCAATCACATCAAATAAAACGTGCGAGAGCTTTTCGGTTAAATCAAATACCATGGTGCCGCGGCCACCAAACTTGTGTAGCGCAAAACCAAATAAGACGGCAAAGAATAAGACCTGCAAGATGTCGCCCTTAGCGAATGCATCAATTGCAGTATTAGGAATAATATTCATCAAAAAGTCGATGACTGTCCCGATCTTGCCTGGCCCGGTATAGGCAGAAATACCCTTAGTGTCAAGGCTAGCAGGGTCGATATTCATGCCAGAGCCTGGCTGCAACACGTTAACAACGACCAAACCAATAATGAGTGCCAGAGAGCTCACAACCTCAAAATACAGAAGTGCTAAACCACCAGTTCTGCCGACCTTTTTCATGTCTTCCATGCCCGCGATACCTAATACGACGGTACAGAAAATAATCGGGGCGATCAGCATCTTGATGCCTTTAATGAAGGCGTCCCCAAAAGGCTTCATGGAAACGCCTATCTCAGGATAAAAATTACCTAGCAGAACACCGATGACAACCGCCACCAGAACCTGGAAGTACAGAATTTTATAAATTGGGGGTTTTTTAATGGTGGCAGTCAATTTGGTCTCGCTATATAAGATAAGAATTCATTTTTGGGGAATACCCGCTTCGGCGATTTTATAACTTAATGGACACTTTACCCATAATTCTCCCGTGCCTGATAATGCCTATATGGAAGATCAGGAAAAAGTACGCGTTTCTAAGCTGCTCTCAGAGCTGGGCCTATGCTCAAGACGCGAGGCCGATGCCTATATTGAACAAGGTCTAGTCACTGTAGATGGCGAGGTTGTAAATGAGCTCGGGGTACGGGCCTTTCGTCATCAAAAAATTGAACTGCAGTCCAGTGCTCAGAAACAACAAGCTTCTAGGGTCACCGTCATTCTTAATAAGCCCGTTGGCTATATTTCACATTTTGATGATGAGCAAGAATATCAACCAGCTGCATCACTAATTACACCAGACCATTATTTTCCTAGCCCCTTAGATAAAGGCAGAAGCCCGAAATTTAATACTCGCGGCTTGGCGCCTGCTGGTCGACTCGATATTGACTCTACGGGCATGCTTGTTCTCACTCAAGACGGGCGTATTGCCAAACTCTTGATTGGAGAAAATAGTCCGATTGAGAAAGAATATCTAGTGAGAGTGGAAGGCAAGCTCTCCTTTGCGGATTTGGATTTGTTAAAGCACGGTCTCAGTCTTGATGGTGTTGTGCTTAAACCCGCTCAAGTGAGTTGGCAAAACGAAGATCAATTGCGTTTTGTTTTAAGAGAAGGTCGTAAGCGGCAGATTCGTAGAATGTGTGAAATGGTGGGCTTGAAGGTATTGGGCCTTAAGCGAGTTCGCATGGGAAGAATCTCCTTAGGCCCATTACCGCCTGGACAATGGCGTTTTTTAAGGCCTGAAGAGCAGTTCTAAATGGAGTGCCCGCTTATAATCATGGTCATTCCTAGAATAAGCGCAGATTTACCATCGAAACGAATCCATCCAGCAATACCGCCGCAGAAGTATCACGCCGCCGTAGCTTTGC
Source organism: Polynucleobacter paneuropaeus (assembly GCF_003261235.1). Classification (NCBI taxonomy): domain Bacteria; kingdom Pseudomonadati; phylum Pseudomonadota; class Betaproteobacteria; order Burkholderiales; family Burkholderiaceae; genus Polynucleobacter; species Polynucleobacter paneuropaeus. Next base: position 1,764,092 of record NZ_CP030085.1, read on the forward strand.
AATCATCTCTCACCCAGACGCTGGTAAGACCACGCTCACAGAAAAATTACTTCTATACGCAGGTGCAATTCAGATTGCAGGGAGCGTAAAGGCAAGAAAAGCCAGTCGGCACGCCACCTCAGACTGGATGGAAATTGAGAAGCAGCGCGGTATTTCTGTCGCAAGCTCGGTAATGCAAATGGAATATCGTGATTGCATCATCAATTTGCTCGACACGCCTGGCCACCAAGATTTTTCTGAAGATACGTATCGCGTCTTAACCGCGGTTGACTCTGCACTCATGGTGATTGACGCTGCCAACGGCGTTGAATCTCAGACCTTACGTCTGCTTGAGGTTTGTCGTGCACGCAATACGCCTATTGTGACTTTCATCAACAAAATGGATCGGGAAGTCAAGCCACCGATGGAGCTGATGGATGAGATTGAAACTGCTCTTGGTATTGAAGTCGTTCCTTTCACTTGGCCAGTAGGAATGGGGAAGTCCTTCGCAGGCGTAATTGATATCGCTAACTCACAAATGCGGATGTTCAAGGCTGGTGAAGACCGCGTTACCGAGGGCTCTCATACCATCATCGACGTCAATGATGCGGGACTGAAAGAGCGCCTTGGGTCCAGTCTAGAAGAGGCTCTTGCAGAAGTTGATCTAATTAAAAATGCAATGCCTGCTTTTAATCGAGAAGCCTTCTTGGCTGGACGACAATCTCCCGTATTTTTCGGCTCCGCTATTAATAACTTTGGCGTTAGAGAAATTCTTAATACCTTAGTAGATCTGGCTCCTGCCCCCGGATCGCGAAAAGCCTTACAACGTGAAGTCAGTCCCGCTGAAAATAAATTCTCGGCAGTGGTATTCAAAATTCAAGCCAATATGGATCCCGCGCATCGCGATCGCGTTGCCTTCTTGCGAATTTGCTCAGGTCACTTTGAGCGCGGCATGAAACTCAAGATCTGTCGCAATGGCAAAGAGGTTCGCACGAACAATGCCCTCTCATTTTTATCGCAACGACGCGATATTCTTGATGAAGCATTTCCAGGCGACATTATTGGCTTGCCAAATCATGGCTTGCTGCGTCTTGGCGACACTCTGACTGAGGGTGAGCAATTGCAATTTACTGGCCTACCCTTCTTTGCCCCAGAAATTTTTCGCCTGGTTGAATCTGCAGACCCACTTCGAACTAAACAGTTGCGCACTGGACTCATGCAATTGGGTGAAGAAGGTGCCATCCAAGTCTTTAGGCCAACGGGAGGCGGGACTATGCTCCTAGGGGCATTTGGTCAACTTCAATTTGAGGTGGTAAGTCACCGACTACAAACTGAGTATGGCGCCGAAGTACGACTTCTGCCAGCTCGATACAGCTTGGCACGTTGGGTCAGCTCAGATGATTCAGTAGCCTTGAAAAAATTTATTCAAGAAAATATTCACCGCATGGCTGAAGATGTTGTGGGAGCCCCTGTGTTTCTAGCCTCTCACAAATCAGAGCTAGAAGTTGCAAGCCAGCGCTGGGAAGCTATTCAATTCCATGCCCTCCGTGAGCATGCAGGCCTCATCTATCAGTCTGACTTAGCCGGCTAATCAACGCGGTAGTTTGCAGTCAAACACAGCGACTAAAGCAGTATCGCTGCTTCTATATGAGGCTACTTTTCCATATTGCTGACAATAGGCTTGTGCTTTTTTCGTCAGCTCTGCCATTGAGGAGCCATTGCTATTTAGAAAGGTGACGTGATTCGAGTCAGAGCCATCTGTAAACTCTGCTGCACAAGCAGCAAGGCCTAGACACAGAATAAGCACTAAATAATATGGTTTTGTCATTGGTCCCTAATGGTTTTATCTTAATGTTGCTCAATTTAATCATGAATAAGCCGGTTTTGGCATACTATTGCTATGCCTAACTGGAGCTACCTCATTGCACGCTTGATTAGCGCGATTGGCTCGTGGCTAGATGCCAGTAATCTGCGTAATCGGGTTTATCAGTTAGATGAGGAAAATGAGATTCTCAGAACTGCATTAGAAGACGTTCAACGCATGGATCCGGAGGGCCGTATTGGTTGGTATGCCAAAGAAACTCTGGATCACATTGCAGCGAATCGCAAGTAAAAATCGCTCAAACTATTTTTCTACCTGAAAGTGGCTGTCCAAAAAGTCTTGTACGCCCGCAAACATTAGCATGCGATTTTTTTCCATGATGATGGTGTGCGTACCCTCGCTAATTTGCAAAAGAATTTTATAAGGTGCATTCACTAACTTGGTGTAGTACTCATAAAGCATATAGCTAGGTAGATCCGCATCCCACTCTGCATGAACTAGCATGACTGGAACCTTAATTAATCCAGGATCATATAAAGGCTTGCCTGCTGTCCAATAATCGCGCGCATCTTGAACTGTGCCATTCGGCGCTCTGAGTTTTTTTGGCGTTTGGGTTTTTCCCCAAGGATCTGTATCAAATGTTGCAGCCGCCCATTTTTCAAACCAGCCCTCTGGAATCAGACTGGCCTTTTGATCTTCAGGCACGCCTGTTAACCAGCGATTTTTAGCATCTGCTTCAGAGGCTACTCGATAGGCGCCCAATGGTCCACCCTTGTCGGTGAGCGGTGCGCCGCCTTGTCTTAACCACTGAGGCGCGTACAGCACCAACTTATTCACCTTATTATTATTTTCACTAGTGTATTTACCCATGATCGTGGTTCCCCAGGACCATCCGAGTAAGTTGAGCTTTTGGATATGGCGCTTTTGCAAAATATAATTTACAGCGCTTGAGACATCACTGACAGCGACATCTGTTTTAACGATTGGTCCATTTTGATCGGCTGGCTGATCCATCTCTGGAGGCCGTGTGGATTTGCCATAGCCACGAAGATCAACCAGCCAAACATCATAGCCATGCCTGGCCAAATACTCCATCCATGAGGTTCCATTGAGCGAGAGATCGAAAGCCGTTTCTGCAGGATAGGTTGAGCCATGGACATACAAAAGGGTTTTATCAGCAGTAAATTGCTTTTGACCACTTAAATGCTTATTGCGCACATATAGAGAAATACCCGGGGTATCGCTAGGAACCATGTACTCCGCCATTTCAATACGATCCGCGGCATATGTATTAAGGGCAATCAGGCAAAAGAGAGAAATCAGGGCAGCACTTAACCATTTGGACAAAATCTTCATACTGGTCTCCTATTATTTTTTAATGCTTATTTTGCTTAAAACTCTACACTATTTTCTTCCGAATCTTGGGAGTTTTTTGCAGTAGACTCTTAAATGAGATTAGCCATCAAATAATTGCCACATCTTCTTTATCATTTGCCCATGAAATCCATCTTATTTGCCACTCTTCTGGCTATTGCAATACCCAGTTTTGCAATGGATGATGTTTCCGATGGATTGCCTGATCATATTGTGGGCGATATTGGAGCGGCGGTATACACATCGAACTTACACATTGGTACTGAAGGTACGCAATCTTTAGCCTTACCCTACGCCTTCTTTGATTACCAGCGCTTCTTTGCGCGTATTGATGAGGTTGGTATTAAGACCTTTAAGATGGGTTACGGATATTTTGAGCTTGGTGGAAAAATTAATCTCGATACCTATACCGTGAAATCTTCCATCAACGGCACCTCGATTAATCGCAGTGACCCTATTCCGCTTGGCGTTGGCACCTTTCAAGAAACACCAATCGGTGCTTTCTTTCTGAATGCCTATCATGACTTTGGCAAATCCAAGGGCGCACTTTATGAGCTTTCTTATTTTGGTGAAATAGAAACCTTTGCGCATGTTGTGGTTTATCCCCAGGTAGGCATTGAGAGACAGTCTTCTCAATATGCAAACTACTATTACGGCATTACTCCAGGAGAGTCTGTTGCTACTGGCTACTCAGCCTATACTGCTCCAGCCACCAGCAATTTAATGGCGGGCTTAATGGTAGAAATTCCAGTGGTTGATAGTTGGTATGTCAATCTTTATGGCAAGCGCAAATGGCTCGGCAATGGTATCAACAATAGCCCCGTTCTGAACCGCTCATTTCAAGATAATATCTTTGTTGCCTTAGCGTATCGCTTTAAATAAGATTCGCTAGAGCTTGGTGTGTGAGCCATCACAATAAGGTGGCGTACTGGTTTGTTTGCAAGCACATAGGTATACCGTTTTGCTTTCAGCCTCTTGAACCCGCAAGGGATTGAATCCTGAGGCAGTATGAGAGCCATCACAAAAAGGTTGACGCTTACTTTTGCCGCAAGTACACCAGAAATATACTTGTCCTGCCTCGACCTCTGTTGGGCATGGGGCCTTTTGGGCAATGACTGGCTTATTCATTGCGGTCATCAGCAACCCTCTTTACCTTCTATTAGTCTTTTATATATATTTTTAATATCTCGAAAAACTTGTAATGCGGCAATAACCATTAGCGATAAGGAAAGCGGTACAACAGAAATAAAACCAAATTTTTTAAAACTGATTGCTCCAATAATACCGCCCAGTAGAAACATTAAAAATATAGAGGCGTGGGTTTTGAGTCTGTCGCGATTAGCTTCAACAAAATGATGTTGATTGGCCTCCTGAGACTTGTTCCAATAAAGCAACTTACCAAGCTCAATACCGATATCCGTAATAACCCCTGTCATATGAGTAGTGCGAATTTCCGCTCTAGAGACTTTGGTCACAATGGCATTTTGCAAGCCCATGACAAAACACAGCAAGAGCGCAATGGCAGGGACGGTTAGGGGAACATAAAAACTGAGATGGTCGCCTACAAACCCAAATATTAATAATAAGAATGCCTCGAACAAAAGCGGCAGTGCGAACTGACTATGAATGGCCCTTCTTCGCCCCCAGCTCACAATCATTGCCGTTGTCATTGCGCCCAATAAGAATGCGGCTAAGAGTGAGAGCCCTCCTAAAACTGGCAATAGTCTGCTTAGTGCCAGATCATCTCCAATCCCCGCAATAATGCCGCTCATATGGGATGTATAGCGCGCAATTGCCAAAAACCCGCCAGCATTTACAGCACCTGCGACAAAGGCCATATAAACGCCCAAATGAAAATCTGAGCGCATAGACCGATGCGGGCTAGTAAGGGCTTGCAGAAATTGAACCGGCATGACTTATTCTAAATCTTCGTTAGGCTAGCTGGTCCAATATTTTTCTTATAATATTTAGATGAATTTTCACAAGCCCTTAATGCGCAGCCTTCTAGAATGCCTCTTGAGTGCCGCCCTGTATATGGGCTTCTTCTACTTCAACGGCTTCATCACAGCTTCAATCGAGGATACGAGAGGGGTTAACTGGATATTTATTCCCGCCGGTCTGAGAATCTTCCTGACCCTCATTTTTGATTACGCTGGAGCCGCTGGTTTAGTTTTAGCCTCACTGCTCATTAACTATATTGGCTTTTATCAAACCGACCTCGTCACCAATCTCGGCATTGGAGTCATTTGTGGTCTAGCCCCATTACTCGGCAGGCACTTTGTCATCCACAACCTCAAAGTCTCGCCCGATCTAAGTAATATCAATATGCAACAATTATTGGGCAGTATTACGGCTTACTCTTTTTTAAGCTCAGGACTTCATCAGCTTTGGTTTGTTGCACGAGGGCTAGACTCTGGTAGCGCAAATCACTTCATTGCCATGTTTACCGGTGACATGGCAGGCTCAATACTTTTCATTGCCATCATTAAATACGGCATTGACTTTATTAAACAGAAAAGCAATAAAACGAATCTCTTAGATTAGGAACTCATTAGTTCTATTGCAAACCTGCACAACCATTGTCTGCAGGTTTTCCTGCAAAGCGTGCCTCTACCCAAGGAACATACATAGGTTCTGATACCGGCGGGGTTGTGTAATGCGTTTGCTCACCCGGCAACTGAATACGCGTCACATTAGCGCCTAACTTACACATTTGTTGTCGATATAAATCACCCATGACTGGAGGGACGGCTGTATCTTTAGTACCCCAAAAAATAATCACTGGTGCAACAGGTTTTACTTTTGCAACGCCACTATCGTAAATAGCTTGAGCCCACGCAAGCGTGTTATCTGCTTTAGTTTTTAGCAATGTCTTGTATGTATCGCCGTAGTTATAGGTAATAGTATCTGCCGCAGTATGAATACATTTACCGGTATAAATTGCATTCATTGCTTGCGCACCCTCAGGTGTAAAAATATCTTCCAAGTGTGTATTAGAAAAGCCGTTTGGTATTGCCCAAAAAGTCATAGAGGCATGTGTAAAGTCCATCACATTGGCAGAAAAGGTTTGTAATAGCTGTCCAACGAATTGGTCTGCAATTGCAGGATCATTTGGTCGCGCGCTAATCGTCGCTGAAACATCGGGCGGAGCTAGGGCTACAAAACCTACAAACTCTATGCCATCAAAGGCTGTTCCTTTTTGTGCAATATAGTCAGGCGAACTTGCTGCGGCTAATACAGTACCGCCGCCCTGCGACCAGCCATAGATCATGGCTTTTTTACCAGCGCCAATTTCTTTCATATCTCCTGCGGCACGAATCGAATTAATCGCATCGCGTGCTTGAGTTCCTGAAACCATATATTGATGTTTACCGCCACCGCCTTGGCCTTGGTAGTCTGTTGCCACGACAATATAACCATCTTGGATAAACTTTTCCACCGCCGGTAATCCATAGTCTGTGCCAGCATTACCGCCGATCAAGAAATATTCACTCAAAGGCTGGGCAGGATTAGGCAATTGTGATGGTCCGCAATTTTGTGCAGTGCCGGTGGTTCCATGTGCCCACGCAATAACAGGACGTCCATCCTTTGGTGCCCTACCAACTGGCGCAACAATTAATCCAGTTGAAATGGTTTTGCGACCAGCAAGATCTGAGGAAATATAAGCAATACGCCAAGCACGAGCACCAGCAATGGTAGTGCTAATCGATTCTTTTTTAATGACTTGTCCTAATTTACCCTCAGGATGCATCTTCATAACCGACTCATAAAAAGTGGGAAGGTATACGGGAGTAGAGCTTGATTGAGCAGAAGCAATAAAGCTGATCGTCGAGCTCATGAGTGCTAATACACAATGTAAATAAAATTTCATTCCAGATTCCTGTACATTCAGTATGAAAAGGACATGAAAAAACCACCCGAAGGTGGTTCTTCATTTAAACAGACGATTACTTGCGTTTATTCACGGCATCTTTGAATGCTTTACCGGCAGAAAACTTTGCTGTCTTAGCTGCAGGTATCTTAATTTCTGCGCCAGTGGCTGGGTTGCGGCCAACGCGAGCAGCTCTCTTACCAGATTTAAATGTTCCAAAACCAATTAACTGAACATCATCGCCCTTGGTAACGGCTTTAATAATTTGCTCAATGGTTGCGCTCAGTACGCGGTCTGCTGTTGCTTTAGAAATGTCTGCATCGTTTGCAATTTTTTCTACTAATTCTGCTTTATTCATATTATCTCCTGGAGAGTATGCAATTTAATGTGAGGATTTTTGATAACTGTTTTGTCTATTGACGAGATCATTGTATGTACCTTTTTAGACTAAAACAATCGGGAAATCACATAAATGTTAAATATTTTTTAATCCCCAAATTGGTTCAAAATCAGTCCCTATAAGGGTTTCGGATGGGGTCTATATATCTGTTTTGCATTAGAGATGCATTTTTAATGCGCTGTAAGGAAAAAATTGGGGCGCTGAATTAGGCTGCTAATTGAAATCTTATTTCAAGGTTTGTAGTAATAATTTTAGAAAACTAGGATCTTCAGCATCGATTGGCCCCATCCAATATGCTCTCACAATCCCCTGCCGGTCGACTAAATATGTAGTCGGAATGCCTCTAACTTTCCAGGCACGATAGGTCAAACTGCTGTTATCCAAAGCGATGGGTAAGGCGTTTTCTGAAACTAAATTTGTCTGGAGAAAGGTTTTAATGCGCGGCCTAGACTCAGCTAGATTTACTGCGAGGACAACCAAGCCTTGCGATTGATATTTTTCCTGGAGATAAATTAGCTCACCAAACTCCTCCTTGCAGGGTTCACACCAGGTGGCCCAAAAGTTGACCAGAACTACCCTCCCTTTGTATTGCTGGAGGTGAATAGTATTGCCTTCAAGATTATTAAGCTCTAAGGAAAGGGGCTTATTTAGCCCCAACTGTGAAAGCGGGGCCCACTGAGCATGAGCCAAAACAGGAATGGCTAGAAGCACAAGCGCACAATAAGGCAATAAAACGCTTCTGATGTTCAGCATGGACTAGGCAATGAGTTTGCTAGTAATTTTGTATTTAAAATTGATTGGATCTAATGAATCTAAACGGCCTTCTTTAGTTTCACCCTGGGGATACATTAAAAAAGGAATCTTGCCTCTACTGCCCAATTTAGATCCTGGTAATGCAATGTCGTGCCCATAGTTATAAGGCATCCAATTCATCTCCCAATTACCAAACAAGTAATCACGTATTGCGATCACCTTAGAATCGGTCAAAGTGAGATTAACAGGCTCCTCAAGAATCACTTTGCGTACGTCTGCAGGATCTACCGCAACCCAACCATAACCTTTAGCAAAGAATTCAGCGCGGCAATGTTGTGCCTTACTAATATCAGCAGATCTACCTAAGCTTTTATAGCCCCTTGCAGAATCATCTACCCGAATACCATATACATCGCGTGCAGGAATGCCTGAAGACCTTGCAAGGGCAACAAAGACAGCATTAATGTCAGCACACTTGCCGCCTAGATTATTACTTTCAAGCATCAGCTTGACATCACCAACACCACAACCCTTAGTCGCAGGATCGCGATAAGTATTTTCAACCACCCAGTTGTAAATCGCTTTAGCTTTATCAACATCGCTTGCATTTTTGGGCAGGGGTTTAAGAATCTCGTTCGCCCTATCTTTGACAATGCCATCCGTTGGCAAAAATTCAGTGCTACGTGTCCAATACGCATTCTCATCTTTGCTTAGCATCAATGATTTGTTGAATTGTCCATTTAAGGTACTGCGTTCTCGTGTTGCAATCAAAAAAGTGCTCACGAGATTACGTGCATTACCTGATGCATCCCACTGACCCCACAGCATGCGTGTATCACCTGTAGGGGTTTTGAAAATACTGGCCTGCTTAGCGTCTCCATCGGTTGAAATGGCAATAGTCTTGAAATAATCCGTATCCTTAGTCAAGGGCAATGGAATCCAGGCCTGAACAATCTGATTGGGTGCATCAATATTCACTTCAGTAGTAATCTCATAACGCTTCCAGTTATCACTCTCAGCCAAGCTACCAAGCGGATACAAGGATGGGAGAGCTAGCGCACCTACGGTATTTTTGATAAATGTGCGGCGGGTAATATGCATAAGACCTTCAGTAGATGAGTTTGCCTGAATTATAGGCTCTGCCTCGTATCCAATTGGCCAGTAAAACAAAAACCGCCCGAAGGCGGCTTTAGGAATTCAAATTACGAGCTAACTAGTAAGTCTGCTGCTGCATATGGGCTTGCTCAAAATAGGAAATCACTTTGTTCTTAGAGGGCGCAATATCGTCTCCATTTAAAACTGATGCACTGACTGCTCCAGCAAAGAAAGCAATTATCGCAACCAATAAGTAAGCAAATTTATTCATCGTTGTCTCCTATTGTTATCAATCAAGTACCCCTGACCGAAACTTTAGGCTTGATTTATGTCAGATTGATGAGATATTTGTGACAAGTTAGTAAAGACTGTTGCTTTATTGATCCTTTGGTGCGTAGTGCATCACGCCATGGCCAAAAGACCAATTTTCTTTATTAACTTCAACCAGATTAATCAAAATATCTTGAGGTCTGACTTTAAGCTTTTCTACTAAACCATCACAAATCGCTTGATAAAGAGATTTCTTCATCTGGGTGCTTCTGCCCTCGCTAATGGTCGCCTGAATAAAGATGATGTCCTCCGAATACTCAATACCTAAGTAGCTTTTGGGAATGACTAACTCATCAGCATCATGCTTGGTGATGATTTGAAACTTATCATCCTCAGGAACATTAAAGTGCTGTCGCATTGCCCCGTAAATAATGTCGCCCACCTGCTGAGCGAATCCATCGGGATATTTTTTGCTTAAATCGATTCTGACAAATGGCATAAGAGGCTCCTTGTAATTTCTTTTAATCTTATTTTATGAATGCATTACCGTACCATGATAAAAATACTGGCCTAACCCGAGTGTAAAAATAAAATTTCCGTAGAGGGCATGCTCTATGCAAACCAATGCCAAAGAGCGTGACCTTGCGTAAGTGCTAGCAAATATCAGACCACCAATCAAGGACATTGCAGGGGCAAGTACATTATGTAAAAAGAGGTGGGCCATACCAAATGCAATGGCGCTAGCAATAACCCAGTACTTAGGATTCTCAAACAAGGTCCGATAACGTGCATACATAAAAGCGCGATACATGATTTCTTGTGGAACCACAGATAGAACGGGATACAGAATCATAACTAGCAACCATAAGCCAGCATCCCGCCGATAGAGACTAAATAGTGACTCCGGCATAAAGCTCACCATGACTGCAGCAATCATGATAGCCAGCGGTATAAAGCGATACACAATTTTGAGTAAGGATGCCTTATTAACTGCATGCCAGCCCCAGAGTGCCTTAAGGCTGATTTTTTGGGTGTACAGATACCAGCAGCAAAGCAATCCTGCTGCCCATAGTAAAGGTATGAACCAAATTGCCGAGCGCAACAACATCAAGGCAAAAGGAGAAACCAGGGAAAATAGCGCCAACTCGCACCACAACCAAACAGTCATAAGAATCCAAAAAATGATTAGGCTTCTTTATATACCTAATTACTATTACATGCTCGGAGACAAAATATGCGAGGTCCTGAAATCTCAATCATGTCCTCATAAAGCCTTTATAGTTTCATTATGTTTTTGACTGTCCATCGCGCTCCTCAACATGGGCTTATTTGCTTATTACTCGCACTCGTAGGCTGCCCTGTTTTAGGCGCTCCTTTCGAAATCAAGGTTCATGACGAACTCATCGCAGAATATCAAGAATCTGCTTATGAAATAGAGACAAATCTCTTTCAAGCACCAGCATCACAAGGCCTCAAAACGAATGTATTTCAAACTAGACTGGAGTATGGGTATGGCATCGCAAAAAATAGTGAGGTGGGTGCCAATATCTACTTAAGCAATTACAACGGCGTGAGCTATGTGAATGGCGGCAAATTAAGCTATATGTATATCCCTACACATGATGAAGAAGGTCTTTGGCATTATGGCGTTAAGAATGAGATCAACTACATCAAGGATGTAGGTGGGACAGAAACTACTTTTTATGAATTAACGCCCATACTTGCACTGCAACTGCAAGACTGGCGCTTTACTATCAATCCTAGTGTAGATATAGTGCTGAATAAATACAGCTCTGCAACTTTCTCTCCGTCGGCTAAAGTGGCTTATGGACTGACGCATAGCCTTGATATAGGCATGGAATACTACGCAGATAACTTACCTAATAAAAGTTTGTATAACGTCACGCAACAACCCCATACTGCTTACGTAGTCATAGATGCCAAACATAATAAGTCTACATTTAACTTTGGCGTTGGCAAAGGCGTGACAACCAATAGTGATAACTGGGTCATCAAACTCATAGCATCCTTAAGTTTTGATTAGCGTTTATCCTGCAATTAAGACTGTCGCGTTGAACGGCAGAACCATCTGGCGATGAGTGCTACAGCTAATACTTCGGAACCAACAAATCCTAAGACGTCTCTCGGAGCAATGCCAACAAATGTATCGGTGAGACTTCTTGCCACAGCAACAGCAGGATTAGCAAAGAAAGTAGATGAAGTAAACCAATAGCCCGCAGTAACAGTTAATGCAACCAACATAGGAATGCGATCTTTTGCTTCTTTATCACCAATGCGAATGGCTGCGAGTAATATGAGAGTTGATATAAATTCACTTACCCAAATACCTAATCCTGTTCTGACTTTGGTGGATTCTTGGATGATCGGCAAACTAAACATTAGATGTGTCAGCCAAATACCAGCGATGGCGCCAGCAAACTGGCAAGCCCAATAACTGAACATCTTTTTCAATGTCAGGTGGCCCAACTTCCAAAACATCAAAGTGACCACTGGATTAAAGTGAGCGCCAGAGATGGGCCCTAGCAATGTGATCAAGACATATAAGCCCGCTCCAGTAGCGATACTATTTCCAAGTAAGGCCACTGCAGCATTACCTGCACCCAATGTCTCGCCCATAATTCCGGAGCCAGCAACAATAGCCAAAAGCAAGGCTGTACCAATAAATTCGGATAAATAAGATCTCATAGTCTGATCATAAAGCCCAAATGTGAAAAACCACCCGAAGGTGGTTGTGGTGTTTCTTGGTCTGACGGGAAAGAATCAACCAAGACTCGGGGTGTCAGGCTCTACTTTTTAGACTTATATTTTTGTATAGCCCCTTTTAAATCTGAATATTCTTCGCAGCCAAGAGGACAGGCTTTATTCAATCTTGCCAACAGCGCCTCAGCTCCCGGGAGATCGTTGTTAATTAATTTTAGTTTTCCATAATATTCAAGAGCGCCGCGATGACTAGGGTCAATTTTTAATGCGGCTTGATAGTACTTTTCCGACCCCACTAAATCAGGGGGTTGTTTCTTGCGAAGACTGTAGCCCATCAAGTTATTCCAATCTGCTGAACTAGTGTCATTTGCAGTTTGTAACTGTTTGATAGCTTGATCATATTTTTCTGCCTTAATGCTCGCCCTTGACTCAGCTAACCAGGCTGGATCAGACATAGCGGGCGCCGTATCTGATGCGTAAATGTTTCCGATAAAAGATAGCATTAGTAAAAATGTGATGAATAAGTATTTCATAGAATCTCCAAAAAATTAAATTTTGCTCTATGGCTGAGGGCTTGGATAAATTACATGAGAAATATATTCCCCACTTTTATTCACCTTAACCAAAACCATATCGCCTTGGCTGACATTTTTTCCCATAAAAGCTCGAATATTGACGTGATGAGTAATCAGAATAATGGGCAATTTAGATTGTTTATCTAGCTCGCTTTTAATCAGTTGCTCTAGCTCTTTTGTTTGTTTTTTCTCTAAACTCATATCATCAAAGAAAGAGCCTAGGGGTGTTTCTATTTTTACAGAACCCAACTCTAGCAGTTGTGCGGTATCAGAACATCTGCACCAAGGACTACTAAAAATTTGGGCCTTGTTGATACCTTGCCCTCTTAGCCAAGAGCCAATGGCCTTGGCTTGTTTTTTTCCATAATCTCCCAAGTTACGCTGCGTTGAGCACTGACCGATGTCATAGCCCGCTGGATCTCCATAGCCCGGAGCATCAGCATGTCTCATTAATAAAACATGCTGACCATCCTTCAGATCATCTACCAAAGCTGCCTTTGCCTGTGATGCGATCAATAGACAAATAAGGCTAATAATGAAGATAGAAATTTTTTTATTGACGCAACTCATATACTTTTCATCATGCATGGTGAAAGTTCAAGGCCAATCCTAATCTAGGCTGCTCATTCCAGCCAGCACAAAAGCAAATAGCCCAACAAGTGGGCTATAAAGATTCTTTGCGCCCAGGGTAGAGGATGCCTCATCCTGGGTCACATTCATTACATCTTGACAATATGCCAAGCACCATTCAAGAAGCCATCTCCTGTTTTGTCGCCCGGCTTGGTATCTTTGGCCCAGAAATACAAAGGCATGCCTTTATACGCCAATTGCTTCTTACCATCATCACGGGTAATAACCGAATAATCGCCCGATACTGCTGGACTGCCATCAACCAATAGCGGTGGCCAGTTAGCAGCGCATTGGCCGTTACACATAGACTTGCCTGAACCAGCAGTGTCTTTGGCAAATGTATACAAGGTCATATTGTTGCTACCCACTAACATCCCATCATTGACCTTGGTATACGGCGCCATCGATCCACCTGCGAGTGATGCACATGCCGCTAAAGTAAGGGCTGCGATCAAGCCAACTAATACGCTTTTAATATGGTTCATTAAAGTCTCCTTTTGGTAGATTTCTACTCTAACGCTAATCTATATTTTTTGCTTTAAGTCAGCAAATGCCCAGTCTTAACAAAGATAGTGCAGCCCTCTTTACTAAATGGCTGATGCAAACTCATGTGAGGACTTCTAATCCAAGACCCGGCAGGATAACGTCCATGTTCATCCTCAAACACGCCCTCCACCACAAAGATTTCTTCACCGCCATAGTGCCGATGTGGGTTGAAATAGGTTTGTGGTGCCCATCTGACTAAAGTTGAGCCGCTACCCTGTTGCATTAGTGGCATGACATGAAGACCAGACACCATGCCCTGGTACCAAGGGGCCGTTTTAGTATCGACGATCTCTCGCTTGATTTGATCTGGCCCGAGATGCCTGAGCTTCACGAATAGAGTGCAGCCAGACTCGCTATATGGTGCATGTGATGAGCCTGGGGGATTCATGATGTAAGTACCTACCGGATAATCACCTGCCTCATCACTGAAAACCCCATCCAAAACCAATATCTCCTCACCAAAATCATGTGTGTGAGTTTGAAATTTCGACCCAGAATGATAGCGAACGATTGAGCTTGCTTTTGCTACCTCATCGCCAATTCGATCGAGCATGCGTCTTTCAACGCCTGACTCTGGGGTAGGAACCCAAGGTAAGTCATGGTGGTTAATCACAACCTTTTGGCTGTAATCGGCATTGATATTCATAGATCACATCTATATATTTGAAGACATAACAAAGCATAACAAGCAAACTCAATGCGTGCTCAAAAGAAAACCACCCGCAGGTGGTTTTAGTATTTCTACGCCTAGGATTTACTTTCTATTGGCTCCATAGGTCTTATTTAAATAATCGACAATCACTGGCACTTCTTCATCAGTAATGGGCGCTTTGAAGACGTTTTTCATTCTCAATACTTGAGCATTCCAATAACCTACACCCGTATTTGGTGGTTGATACTCAGCATAGTGAGCCGAGTGACATGTTGAACATTTCTGCAAAGTCAGCTCATAGCCAGGCAAATCGGACGGCCTCCACAAAACTGTATCGGAGGGTAGTTCAATCGTTTTAGCCTGAGCTATTGATGTGATTACGAAGAGGGAGGAAAGAAGAATCATTTTTTTCATGTGCTTCTCCTTAAACCGCAGTGACTTTAACAGTCTCAACAATATTTCGCATATAACCAGCTGGCATCCAAGTAGCAGTCATAGGCTGAACCTGTCCAGCATGATTAAACGCTCTCACCCTGAGGCTCAGGGTGCCTTTTTGTTTGGGCGTAAATTCAGTGCGCCACTCTCTAAAGGAGAAGCGCCCTAGGTCCTGGCCTAATCTGGCCTCAGTCCAGCTTTGACCATTATCTTGTGAGAACAATACTTTCTTTATTCCATAGCCAGCATCAAAGGCAATGCCTCGAGCTTGAATAGGCTTGCCTACCGTGACAATGCTGCTATCAGTAAAGTTGGTTATGAAAGAGCGAATAGTAAATTGATTGATGGGAATAGTTTTTGAAGGGGCCGTACCAGGCTCAACACAATTGCAATCATTATCCGGAATTCGGTAGGCAGGATTCATCCAATAGCCGTTGTACACGTCATCAACTACTTTAATTTCACTAAGGTGCTTAACCCAGTAAGTTCCATAGTAACCGGGGACTATCAGCTTTATTGGATAGCCATTTAAGAATGGGATATCTGTTCCATTCATTTGGTAGGCAACCATGACATTGCCATCCATTGCATGATCAATGTCTAAGCCTTTGACAAAATCTGAATCGCTTGGCAAAACTGGTTGGTCCAAGCCATTAAACGTGACTTGCTTAGCACCCCGGCCAGGGTTAGCTGCCTTCAGAATATCTTTTAAGGAAACGCCAACCCAAGCAGCATTGCCCATCGCCCCATTGCCCAATTGACCGCCATTGACTCTGGGCTCAAATAAGCCACGACTATTACCAGAACACTGATTAACAGCAACAATGCGTTGGGATGGAAAGTTTTTCTTTAAGGACTCTAGAGAAATCTCTAAAGGTTTTTCTACATTACCACCTACTTTTAGCCGATAAGTATTAGGGTCGATGGATGTTGGAATGCCTGCCATGTGATAACGCACAAAGAATTCATCATTTGGCGTAATGACATGATTGTCATAATACTTAAATGGAGTCTCTAATTGCGGTGGCCTAGAAGTCAGCACAATCATGGGCTTCTTTTCAGGAAAGGACATGAGTTCGCGTTCACCATAGGCTATGGGTAAATTTGTTTTCTCTGCGCCCATTGCCCAAGATGGCAATAATGAACTGGCCCCACCAGCTAAAGCTGCTGTAATGACTTTACGTCTATTGGTAAAGTTTTCTGAATTCATGGCTGTCTCCTCCACAGTATTGTTTAGCTCATATCAGAATAGCTACTTTTATAGAAGTCTGCGTTAGTGATTACCCTCAGCAATTATTGAAATGATCTTTCAAAACTACATTGCGAGTTAAGGAGAAAAATAGCCCAACAAGTGGGCTATCGTGATTCTTGGTTGCACGGGGCATTATCAACTAAGGCATAGGATGTCTGACTATAGCTTTGGACTGATGCCTACTTTATTCGTAGTGAGTCCACATTCTTAAGATTCGAACCATCTTCTCCTTGCGCAAAATTTCATAAACCAAGCGATGTTGAATATTAATTCTGCGTGAGTATGCCCCTTTTAGATCTCCGACTAACTTCTCATAAGGGGGCGGATTTTGGAGAGGATCTACTTCTAAAATATTCAATAAGTCCTGGGCCTTATCTTTAAGGCCTGCGGCAGATAGTTTTTTTGCATCCTTAATGGCATATTTGGAATAAGCTAAATTCCAAGTCACCACTTCAATGCCCTTTTACTTTTAGTAATAGGCTCAGCCATTGACTCTTTAATTGACTCACGCATCCCTGGAATCGCCAATAGATAAAGCGTTTCCTGAATAGCACTCCAATCTTCTTCAGAAACTAAAACAGCATTTGCTCGCTTGCCAGAAATGACTACTGGCTTGTGTGACTCTGCCGCTTGATCAATTAAACGGTAGAAATCTGCTCGAGCTGCACTTGCGGTTAATGTGGTCATGATTTCACTCCTTTTCAATATGGTACGTAAAAGCGTACGCTTTGTCAAGCGACCATCTCATCCACCCAACTAATAGAAAATGCCCCGCACGAAGCAGAGCATTATTTAAATCTGGTGGCCCGGGGCAGTATCGATTAGGGCCGAGAATGATTAATTAGTGATAAGGCTCATGGTTAGCATCCCATTGTCTATGTCCCCACTATCTTTTTTTAACTCGTCATCCTTAGCGCTATTAGCTTGTGCACCTGCTGCTGCACCAATAATTAAATCGCCTGGCACAAAAGCCCACAGCGCAGCGCTTACAGCATCACCAGTTGGATTTCTTGGAGAAATCTGAAATTGATAGCTCTTGCCGGCCTCAAACAGATAGTCATGTGAAAACATGCCTGCTGTATATGAAATATTTACTTTTAAGTTGTGTTTGCCAGCCGTTGTGTTTAACTGGCATTTATCCCCATTAGGAATAGCGCAGACCTCCAGGCCATCTAACAGAACAATAGCATCTCTAGCGCTCATATCACGACTTCGTTGACGCTCAAAAATTAAAGTGACGTCCCCACCAGGATTATTAACCGCTGGTTCAAGCTGAGGTGCAGTTTGACAACCCATCAAAATGGCGGTTATGCCGATTATTAATATCAGCTTTTTCAAGCTCATTTGTATCCAGTCATTACTCAACAATATTAATTTGAATATAAATGAAAAAACCACCCGAAGGTGGTTTTGGTGTTTCTTGGTGGCCCGGGGCGGAATCGAACCACCGACACAAGGATTTTCAACTCTGTCCCCCAGACTAAACTCCCGCTAGATCTCAAAAGGTTCACCCCACCCGAGTCTAACTTTGCGCACAAAACTTTCTTGGGTGTTTGTATGGGGTTGATTTAGTTGAGTTATTTTGACCCACGCAAGGATTAAATGTGAGTTTGGTGGTGTGATGGGGATTTGACTGTCACAGGGATGTGATGTCCTTGTCGTGATCGGGATACCCTGCGCATGAAGTGTCCTTTTAAAGGACGTTACTTATTAATGCTGTAAGTGGATGATAGATTCCTTATATGCGCATATACGTATATATGAGAAGTCCTTTTAAAGGACATCTCAGCGAGCGTCTATTAAAGCAACGGTTACTGCAATAAAAGTTTTATACCGCCTTATATATTAGGCTCAGCGCAACTAAGAAAGCAAAAATAGCAAAGATTTGTTGCACTCTAGTGCCGCTGATCTTTCTCTCCATTAGCTTTCCAAATACAAGCCCCACGAGTGATCCCAAAGCAAATAGGCTGGCAATCTCCACATTTAAATTGCCGGAAGCTAGAGATACAAGAGCCCCACCAGTAGAAACGATTGCAAGAACACCTAGGGAAGTGGCAACAATGGATTTCATTGGAAGGTCTGTAAATTTCTTTAGTGATGGCACTATGACAAATCCACCGCCAACTCCCAATAAGCCCGATAAGAAACCAGCAGTTAGGCCTGCATACATTAAAGACCTCGCACATGGCATAGTCCAAATCAATTTACTAATAGACAAATCAAGCTGACAAGGTGGAGGAGTTGGTGAAGTCGGCAAAGTGCCATGAATAGTCTTATGTGCTTGTATATAGAGCTGTACAGACACAAAAATTAAAATAGCACTGAATAGAAGTAGCAATGGCGTATTGGGCACTTTGTTGGCAACCCATAGACCAATAGGGGACATGATTAAGCCAAAGAAAGACATGAAGATTGCCGCTTTATAGCGCAATACTTTTTCTTTAAGCCCAATAATTGCACCTACAGAAGCTGATAGCGCAATAGCGCATAGTGCAATTGGGCTTGCTTCAGCCACTGGTAAATGAACAAAGAACACTAAAAGTGGCACGGAGAGTATGCCGCCGCCCGCCCCTGTAAGTCCCATTAAGATCCCAACAAATACACCTAGAGCTGGAATGATTAGCGTATGGGAATCCATTAGTTGGCCTTCAAGTACAAGTTAATATTCATTGGCATTCGGGGTTTACTGATCCTACAATGAATCATGGAAAATCAATATGCCCCAATCGTTAAAACCTTTTTTGATGCGCCCACTTGGACTTTTACTCATGTAGTTTATGAAAAGCCAGGTGTTCATTGTGCAGTTATTGACTCGGTGCTCAATTATGATCCCAAGTCAGGACGAACCAGCACTCATTCAGCAGATGAGGTAATTAAATTTATCCAAGAGCAAAGTCTGAAGGTTGAATGGATTTTAGAAACTCATGCCCATGCAGACCATCTAACAGCAGGGTCATATATTAAGGAGCATCTTGGCGGCAAACTGGCAATCGGCAAGCACATTCAAGAGGTCCAGGCTGTTTTCAAAAACATTTTTCATTTAGAAGATGCATTTCAAGCCAACGGATCTCAATTTGACCATCTGATTGAAGCAAATGAGGAATTGCCTTTAGGTAAGCTAAAAATTCAATCTTTATTGGTGCCGGGACATACTCCAGCTTGTATGGCCTATGTAATAGGCGATACTATTTTTGTAGGTGACACCATGTTTATGCCTGATGTTGGTACGGCTAGATGTGATTTTCCTGGTGGTGATGCACATGTTTTATATCAATCAGTGAAGAAGATACTAAGTTTTCCAAATGAAACTAAGCTGTATATGTGTCATGACTACCCACCAAACGAGCGGAAAATAGCCTACATGACAACGGTTGGTGAAGAGCGTCAACATAACATTCATATTCATGATGGCGTTTTAGAGCAAGACTTTGTAGCAATGAGAACAGCAAGAGACTCTACCTTAGAGATGCCCGTATTAATTTTGCCTGCAGTACAAGTAAATATTCGTGCAGGAGAATTTCCTCCCAAAGAAGCGAATGGCGTTTCTTACCTCAAGATTCCATTAAATTCTCTTGGGTAGTTAATTGATCAAATTTTATTTTTGTATTAATAAATTAGCCAATTGATCTACTACTTCTGACCACTCTGAGTCTTGGGCCTTAGCTTCAATCAAAAATGCTTTTTGATCTGGTGCCCAGTAAATGGCATCGGGCAGATTAGACCCCGGCTTAAGTTGATGTCTTTCTATGTATCTCTCCATATGAATCTTTTGGGATGACAATCCTAACTGCTCAAAAAGCTCTTCCAAAGTTCTATTGTTCATGCTCATCAGAATTCTCCTTCACCAGTATTTGAAGCGGGATCTCTCAACATCAACATCCCCACCTATAGCTCGCATCTTCATCTGACAATGTGGGCAAGTCTAGCCCCCCCCCTTGCTAATATCAAAAATGAATGGTGGCGTTGTTTTAGTCCAACTTTGACCAACGCAGGGATGACAAAGCCCCAATAGATAAAGCGTCCTTTTAAAGGACGCTTCTAGTCAATGGGAAAGTTGGAAAACCAAGGGGAAATGGTGCCAGACCGCGGCCTACACTAGAGATTCTATGGACAACTTCTAATATTCGGAGAATTCTTGGTGGCCCGGGGCGGAATCGACCAAGGCTAAGGATGCTCGATCCTAGTTGGTGATACAGTAAATCTTGATCAAAACACTTTTGGAGTGAAAGATGCCGACCTATACAGTGACTTACTCAAATACCAAACTAAGTGCCATACAAATGGAAGGTATTGCTCAGGCCATTACCAAAACCCACAATGAGTGCACTGGAGCGAATACCTACTTTGCTCAAGTGATATTTCAAGAAACTCCAAGTGGCAAACATTTCATGGGAGGTAAGCCCGTTCAAGATAGTCAAATCTTTCTACATGGACAAATACGAGCAGGGCGACCACCAGAACTCAAAGAAAAACTGATATTAGCAATGCGCGAAGCTTTAATTAAAAGCTCAGGACTCAGTAAAGATCAAATTTGGATTTATATTGTTGATCTAATTCCCGCCCAGATGATTGAGTATGGAGAAATTCTTCCACTATCAGGTAAAGAGAATGAATGGTTTGCCAGCTTATCAAGCGATCTTCAAGCAAAACTGAAAGCCTTAGAAAAATAGCCCAACAAGTGGGCTATTGAGATTCTTGGTGGCCCGGGGCGGAATCGACCAGGGCTGAGGATGCCTTACTCTGTGGGAGCCAATTCTGCTCCAGCTGGTCTTTTGTAGCGGTTGTAAGACCACATATATTGATATGGCTTAGAAAGTATCATCTCTTCAAAATAGTGGTTCATTTCTGTACAGGCATCGACTAGACAATCAGGAAATGCCTCATTCATCAATTGGCTCTTAATGAGCCAGCCCTTTCCTAATCCCAGTCTTTCTGCGCTAACAAAAAGGATTGCTACATTTACTTGGCGAGCCAATTTAATTGGAAATGAGGTTGTATAAGCATATTGATTAAAAAATTTAGCCCACACCCCATCGCCAACGCTAGGCACCTGATCCGCCAATAGGCCAACTACCTCACCCTTTATTAAAGCTCGTTTAATCTGACGAACCCCGCTAATATTTGCCTCAACAAAATCAATTTTGGAGTGTTTACGTGATTGAAGCATAAGCTCATTAACCCACCCCTTTCGAGCAGGCCTATACATTACCGTCGCTCTTGTATGTTCGGCAAAAATACGAGGCACTATTTCAAAGCCTCCTAAATGTGAAGCAAGAACAATTAAGCCTTTGCCATTTTTGGATAGCTCAATAACTTGATCCAAGTTTTCAATAGTTACTTTATCAATGGAGGATTTTGGATGCCTCCAAATCCATAATGTGTCAGCAAACATCATTCCAGATTCGGCAGCCGCCCTCCACGGGGTTGATTTGAATCCCGAATAATGGGCTGCGCTCTGATGATTTTTATATAGGCGTCGTCGGTACCTGGCAGAAAACAAGTAAACCAATACACCCGTGCCAGCGCCAATAATTTGAATGGCTGCCAATGGAAGTGAGCTAAAGAGCCGCAATATGAAATACAACATCGGCCATTCTAGACGCTATTAATGAAAAAACCACCCGAAGGTGGTTTTGGTGTTTCTTGGTGGCCCGGGGCGGAATCGACCAGGACCTAGGATGTCCAATCCTATCTTCTATAACTATCTAATTTCTCGCTCAAAGCCTCAACCGCTTTAGTTAAAGCATAAAGCTCTTTTTCTTTCATCATGTCGATCTTTTGATGAAGTAATTCGATTTCTAGCTCTGCTTTTACATTGACTTCAAAGTCGTTATTGGCATGTTGCCGATCTATCTCCGAGAGTCTATTCTGACTCATCATGATTGCTGGCGCTGTATAAGCCGCTTGAAATGACAGCATTAAATTCAAAAGAATGAAAGGGTATGGGTCCCAAACATTGGCATTATTTACAGAGTTATAAGTAATCCAACCCAAAATAGAAACGCTTTGAATAATGATGAACTTCCAAGAGCCCACCGTTCTTGCCACCGCATCCGATATTTTTTGCCCAACAGTCAATGGTCCTATGGGTTGCTCGACATGGGCTGTAATTTGGGTCGGCAGTCCTTGGCGATGCCTTTTTCTGTGGGCACGCAAAGCGTCTAAAACTTGAAGTTCTTGATTGGTAGGTATGGCTGTAGTCATGGGGCTCTCCTAGTGTGCTTTCTGTACTCTACGCCCATAAAAGAAAATAGCCCAACAAGTGGGCTATTGAGATTCTTGGTGGCCCGGGGCGGAATCGAACCACCGACACAAGGATTTTCAACTCTGTCCCCCAGACTAAACTCCCGCTAAATCTCAAAAGGTTCACCCCACCATAGGCTAACTTTGTGCACAAAACTTTCTTGGGTGTTTGTATGGGGTTGATTTGGTTGAATTATTTTGACCCACGCAAGGAGTGAGAGAAAGTTTGGTGGCGTAGTGGGGATTTGACTGACGCAAGGATGTGATGTCCTTGTCATGTTCGGGGTACCCCACGCATGAAGCGTCCTTTAAAAGGACGGGTTATTTAATTAGCGCCTCTACAAGACGCTCAAACATGTCATCTTCATTCATACCCGCATAATCGCCAATTAGATGTTTAGTGATTGAACTTTCTATTTCATCCTTATCAGGCGTATTAAATAACGCTTCAACTTCATCCTCGTCATCAGCTACAACATAGTGCCCAAGATTAAAGTCATAGATCTCCCCTTCGAATTCAACTTTTGAAGTAATGATCATTTCATCCCTTCCTTCGCGCAGGCCTGCTTTATTCCAGTAGAGAATTAAATTCTCATAAAAGTCATCTACTGATTTAACTTCAAATGAACCAAAGTAGCTGTCATTATTAAAATTTCTTGAGGCATGCAAATCAAATTTTTTCATAGCAATTTTCTCCAAATATTTTTCTTATTCTATCTCCGCTAGATATCAATACTAGCTATACCTCTCATCCCGATAGTCACAAAAATCAATTTAGTCCAAAAGATTACTAAAAATTCCCTGAATTCATACCAAATCGCCTGATTTTCAAAATAAGAATTATTACGAATACGAGGTGGGGTTAGATTAGATCACCAGGGGCCGAGATCTCCACTGGCGTTGAAAATTGCGCGGTAAATTTTTAGGGCTTGCTACTGATCGGCTTAATAGCCTGTTGGTGATGCTGGCGATCTTTCTCGAGCTTTAATTGTTGTTTTGCTGAATCTACATTACGCCTAAGAGAGGTAACTCTTGCCTGCTTGAGATTCATTGTCTTAATAGGCTTAATCATTTTGATAGCTTCATCTACAGTAAGCGCATCTTCATCCTCAGACAAGCTGGGGGCAGATGCCAAACTATTCATACCAAATTGATATTGCAGAATCAGCCGCGCATGGATCTGACTATCGGCAAATACTGCTGTTTTAACTTGATGACCATTGATACGGACAAGGGCTTGATATTTGTTCATACAAATATTTATAGTCTCGGCGCCCCTCGGGTCTTTTAAATCATGTCGCATTCGGCTCTTTGCCAGCTGGCTCGCCTCTGCGATGGGGGCTTCAGCCCACCCATCTTTTCCAAAACGTGCACCACGTGGTGCTGGAAAATGATGGTCTTCTCTGTCCTAAGCGCACCAGCTGGTGCAGGACATTCGTCTTAGGCTTCGCTGGATCGGTGGCGACAGCTATCGCCACCTATGGGGCTACCTTGCGGTGCGCCCCATATATAAATGTCCTTTAAAAGGACAAACATCAACGGCCAAAGCCCGCACGTACAGCGCCGCTTGCGGCTTCAATTTGAGTATCAAGCTCACCCGCCTCTACGGCGACCTTAATAATCTCTAGGGCTTTAATCAGCTCCTCTGCTGAATTCACTTCTACAGCAGTTTTACCTTTAGCAAACTCAATGATCTTGGCACCATAGCGGATGTTTAAGCAAACTTTGCCATCCATAGCAACAAACCACCACTGACGAATACGCTTTTCATGTTCAATGGTTTTACGTGCACCAGTGATGTCTTTAACTGTTTTGAATTTCTTAACAGTAAATGTGCCGCCTTCTTTGCTGGCTTTAGCTAACTGGATCTGCTCCCAGACTTTGTTGGCTAATTTATTACGACGATGTAGTACTGGCGGTATAGCTGTTGGCTTTTTTGAATTAACCATTTTCAAACTGTTTAATGTGCTCATCTTTTTCTCCTATAAGTTAATGGGCACACTTAATTTATTGTCAGAGTTTTTGGATGGACAACCTCTTTTTGCCAAAAGCCACAGAGATCTAATTATCTGACCCAGATCTTGTCTCCTTTTATTAGGTTTCACTAAATAACTACGACGACAAAGCAGAAGAACGTTTTGTATGCCATAACTTATTACTACTGAAACAAGGGCAGTGACACCCAGTCGTTATGTCACCCTAAAGCTGGACTTAGAGTCGCAGTCATGGAAATTCTGGGCGGTAGCAGAGACTTGTATTCACCATCCTTTACAGGACGCCATTAGCCTTGCTGACTAATATGAATCAAGTATATAAATTAGCACAAAGATCGTAAAACCTAGTTTTATGGATCACGAGAAAGCCCTGCTTACACAGCAACTTTCAAACAAGACAAAGGTAGCCACTTATTGCTTTTGTCATTGTTGCGTTTCAAGCCGCACGTAAAAGGAGACAGCGAAACCGCCCTTCCCAAACTGGTTGTGCCCATAAGTGGTGTAGTAAAGAACTCAACAAAAGTCCTTTTCTATTACTGAGCCTGTTGCTTAAGGCTCAGTGTAGGTTGAATCTTCCAAAAGCTCTTAATAAGAAAAAGAAATGTGATGAGCGACAAGCGAAATCACAGGAGAACGTAGTTCGCCTATCTATCTATTTCAATAAATTCAATATTTCTTCCTGATATTGAATTAAATTCTTCAATACAAGTTTCTCTTAAATCCTCAATTCGCTCATCCATTTCTTGGAACGACATGATGTCATCCCTGCTTAAGTCAGTTTCTTCTTCTAATACATCATCAATATCGTCGATATCACATGACCAGCTATAGCTTAATTCTTCTTCCTCTTTGTGCTCAATGAATCCAAGTAATTTGTCAAAACAGACAATTCTTGTACCAATTAAATGGGGGTTATTGTCCTTATAATCCATCTGAACTACAACATCGGGATCTATGATTGAAGCGCACTTAGCAATATGATCTTGTAACTTTTCAGGGGCGATATTTTTACTTTCAAACTCAAGCTTATGGGTTGAACCAAAATACCAGCAACCATGAGCTCCAAGTAATTCACCACCATCAAATTCATCCCCTTTACTCATGCCATAAAGTATTCTTGTGACAGCAGAATATCTCTCCGCATTTTTATCAAACGAGTATGTTCCAGAGCTATCTGTATTTTTATCGAAATCATTCTTAAATCTTCGGATAATTTCTTTTTCTAATTCACGAATTTTTTCATTGCCATAAAAAGTAAACGTGCTTTCTACAGGTGTAGACATTTTTCACCTCAAATTAAATTTGTTTAAGTAACTATAGCTAATTTTTATAACAACAGAATAGTTTTAAGCGGAAATCTTTCAAGCTCGCTGGCTTGGGTGGCTGAGCCAAAATTTAAAACGCTTATAGGTCGTTTTAAAAGGTCATCAAAATATCGTGGCGAAAATGCCACGATAAATATAAGAGAACAGTACTACTCTTATATTTTTGCCTAACTCATTGATAAAAAAGTACTTCTTTTTCAGCCATTTTCGGTTGCCCAAACCGAATCTAAGAAAACATACTGTAGTTCTGTATTTAATATATTTGAGGAGAAAGTATGTCACAAGCTAGAGTTTTAAATCCACAGGAACTACGCCGAGTTTTAGACCATGTTGCTACACGTAGGCATTCAGCACGTAATCGCGCTATGTTGCTGTTAACGCACTACGCGGGTATGCGAGTCGCTGAAGTAGCCGCACTACGCATAAACGACGTTTTAAACGGCGACAGTACTATTAAGGGTGAAGTGCGCTTAATGCCCGAACAAACCAAGGGCAAACACCCTCGTACTGTTTACTTAAATGAACGGATGCAAAAGGAGCTGGCGCAGTACATCAAAGTAATCAAAATCAAAGATGCAACGAAACCCTTGTTTTATACACAGAAACAGGCGGGGTTCTCATCCAACTCTTTGACCCAGTACTTCTTTTACCTTTATCGCAATGTCGGCCTAGCTGGATGTAGCTCACATTCAGGTAGAAGGTCTTTTTTAACTGGACTTGCCAATAAAGGCACAGCGATTCATATATTGAAATCTCTCGCTGGGCACCGCAACATCAGCACCACCGCCACCTATCTCTACAGCAGTCCCGATCAACTCAAAGCCGCAGTAGAGCTAATTTAACTATTTGGAGAAGTCGCTAAACACTTCTCCAGTGTATTTGTCATTAACCCTTGCTGTCTTTAAGTTGACAGTAAAAGCCAATCCTCTTGTGGCAAGTCGATGACCAAACCACTTACACAGAACCTCAACTCTAGTTGCATTGTTCTTTCCATCAAGAATAAGTACTTGATCACCAAGCAAGAAAGTGCCACTAAATGTTGAACGCCTATATTTCGCATCGGTAACATCAATTACACGAGCATTCTTAACCTTTATAGGCTTTATAGGCTTCGCTAATTTTGTAGTGTGAGGAATATCACTTTCCTCTTCCCACACTGGTGCTTTGTAATAGAAATCCATATAACCCTCATATTTGCTTACAAGTTGTTATTAGGATATCAAATTTGTCCTTTTAAAGGGCATTTACTGTGCGGGGAATTTACCTAGAACCACATTCTCAATTATTAGCTCGGCACCACTTAGATACCTTTTTACGCTTGAGCCCATAGTGTTCCTCCTTGCGGCATTTATAGCTGGAAAGAGCTTTGGAGAAGTCATTGCTTTGGGGATTAAAGTTAAGCTCTCACCTATCTTCCAATTGGGCACTTTTGGCTTCTTTCCTTTGTGCTTCATGTATTCATCATATACATCTAAGGTTTTCTCTAAATTTTGTACTGTGTAATTTCTAGCCAATTGATACTTGGCATTACTTTTAGTTGATCCCTTAGTTGGTCTACCACGTCCTGCCGTATGGCGCTCTTTTAATAGTTGTGCAAAACGACTTTGTAAATACCTTTTACTAGACGTTAGTGGTACAGCAAGAATCATCACCTCATCTTTGCTCCAACCATCTTGCCACTGTGACTTATCTTCCAGCTCTGTTAATTTCATTGCCCCATAGTTTTCGGCGAATAAATTCGGTCCTCGCTCGTCCTTAGTCCACCACTTGTGAAAGTCATCATCTCTCACATCTCCAAAGTCTTTATATAGCTCGGCATGTTTTCCTTTGCCGCCACGCTCACAACACTCTAAATATTCTTGATTACGGCGTAAGAACTGCCACCACCAGTAATAAGGACTGCGCTTTTGATATCCAAGTGGCAGTCTTTTGTTTTTTGT
This sequence comes from Polynucleobacter paneuropaeus, assembly GCF_003261235.1. Classification (NCBI taxonomy): domain Bacteria; kingdom Pseudomonadati; phylum Pseudomonadota; class Betaproteobacteria; order Burkholderiales; family Burkholderiaceae; genus Polynucleobacter; species Polynucleobacter paneuropaeus. The sequence goes on from NZ_CP030085.1 coordinate 1,791,969, forward strand.
ACCAAATATAGGGTACGGAGCTAGGAATCTTCTTGGCATTTTCTTGGCATGTAAATTGCAGGAATTCATAATCGTATCAGAAATATACCCGTTCTGCGTTCTAATTTAATTATGGCCAAGCGGTTAAATTTCTTAACAAGCAGTCATATTTCTTAATACAGAAAGAGAGTTAAAAATGAATGCATTATTAAACGCAGTAGATACAACCCCTGTTACAACAAACGTCCTTTTAAAGGACACAGCCAAAGTAACTAACGTTGCTGTTGGTACTACCGTTGCCCTTACTAATATGGAAGCAAATCGTATTAACTGGGAACAAGGTGCCTACAGAACAAGTAATCAAGCCTTATATGCAGTATTAGGCGATTGCTTGGCTTTTTGTGGTGATATGACACTTCCAGAAGCTAAACAACGTAGCGCATCTTTAGAGTCTTTCTATAAGGATCGCGGCTACACATATAAAAAGGATCTCCCATTAGCGACACGTGTAGTACGTGCAGTTTTTGGATCAAGAGATCGCCGTCGTATTAGCACCTACTCTTTGGTTATTCGTCAGGCAATGAAAGAGAAAGTTTTGATAGCTGACTTTTCAGCGTGGGTGGAAGAGCGTGGCGGGGTTCAAGAGATCAGTCTTGGCAAGAGCGCTACTTACATCAAGCCTGCGGACAAAGCTGAGATTGCTAAAAGCAATCTAAAAGGCAAAACACCGATTGGCTATGCCAAGTCTGAATTGCTCTCACATGTTGCTGATGCTCAGTACCTAGGCGATATGTGCGTACTTTTAGCAGAGCAACAAGCTGATGGCAGTTTTGGTGTCTATGCAGTTTTGCGTCAAGACGGACTGGTTAAGTCTGCCTTTACCTCTTTGTATGCGGTTGGCAAAGAGCTTGAAGACAAAGCCAAAGCAGAGATCAAAGCGGCAAATGATGCTGATGGTGCGGTTGCTAAATCAGCTTAATTAATCAAGGGGAATGTTATGAGCGTTCCCCATTCTTATTTGAAAGGAATACAAATGTTTACGAAAGGAAATAATCATGAGCCTAAAACAATTGATGACATCATCTTTGGAAATAATGAATCTAAATTGCGGATTGAAGATATTGTCTCGGGTGCCGAAGAATTACCTTACAGCGGCAAATCAGCCATTCTTTTATACGGAGTCTTTGGGACAGGCAAAACCACACTGGCCAAAATGCTACCTAACCACATTGAATATGGCAAAACTAAAGAAGAGTTAGTTTGGGATCCAGTGTTTATAGGCTGTCAGCAGGGCTTTAATGGGCCACAGCTAATGACTAAGATTGATGCAATCATGACAACAATGTCGCTAAACGTCAGCGGCCTTCATTACTTCATCCTTGATGAGGTGGATAACTTAACCAAGCTGGCGCAACAAAGTTTGAAAACGGCCTTGAATACGACATTAGGTGTATTTGTGCTCACAACAAACAATGTTTCTCAATTAGATAAGGGCATGTTAGATCGTTGCATCTTAGTTGAGATGAATGCGGCAAATCCGAATGCTTATTTGGATATTGCCAAATCCATTGCCAATGAAACAGGAGTCACTTTATCTAATGATGAGCTTCTACCAACTATTCAGGCCGCCAATGGATCATTTCGTAACTTGTTTCATAACGTGGGGCGCTTGGCTAGACGTAAGGCGGAAAAGGTGCCACCTAATGCTATCTACTAAGGAGGGAACTATGGAATCAGCATGGATTGTCTTTCTTGCAGACGATGATGAATTTGTTATTGAAGTCTTTGATAACGAAAAGGCGGCCATTGATTGCTTTAAGTACCACATTAGCTCTGCACCATCAGCCACCTACATCGTTAGAATAGACCCAACAAACTTTCAGTCTACCTTTACCGTCCCACTTGAAGAGTAAAGTTAATAGCCCACTTCCGAGTGGGCTTTTTTATGCCAACCTATCCGCCGCCATCGTTGCCGTCAACTTGCTGTAATGACGATCAATCATGGCGGCACTATTTCCCATCTGCTTAGATAGCGTATGTATATCAGTCTTGTTCTCTAGTAGCTCCAAAGTAGCGTAGGTATGACGCAAGGAATATAAAGTACGCATCTGTCCGTCGTGACTCAATCCCAAGCCACTATCTCGCATCAATCGCTTAAATGCGCCATCAATCCGCATGGGCTGGTGTCCGTTGGCAAAGACAAAGATCCGCTCGGGGCAACGAGTCTCAAACAATCTGTCAAATGGGATGTCGTACACAGCCTTTTGCCTACTGTGTAATCGCTTGAGAACGTCTACAGCTTTATGTTTGGCAATGAGCCAACGCCCTCCTGTCTTGCCATCCACCCAAATACGTAGGTATTTCTTATCTCCCTGCGTGTGCCACTCAATATTATTCCAGCAGATATTCAGTGCTTCAGTGCCATGCCGCATGCCTGTGTATAAGAGCATTTCCACATAATCTCGCAGTAGCGGACGAGTCTCATGCTCAATCTCTAATCGGCCTTGTTTAATCCATGGCTCCATAAACTCCAACAAGCGATCAATCTCTTCACGAGTGAATGCTGGGCGGGTTTTACCCTTCTGCCCTCTAGCTGTGAGTTTGGGAATAGCTACTCGCTCGCTGATCCAGCCTTTGCTAATAGCCACAAGCTGTAACTTAGTCCAAGCACTGGCAAAGTTCATTAGGGTGCTGGCACGAGGGATCTTATTCATCTGCCTATTACGCCAAACCTCAAACTCATGCACGTCTGTATAAGTTATTTCTTCTAGTCTTTTGTCCTGAAAGTAAGGTAGAAAGTATTTTTCAATACAGGTGATGTAGCTACCGTAGACACTTTTGCCTATACCCACATCCAAGTCTTGCCGCATTGAGTAGAGAGTGGCGTGTGCAATTTCTGCAAACGTGGGCGACTTTTGTGCAAGCCCCAGTCTTTGGCGAAATCTGGTTTCATCGTAAAGATCACAAGCCATTCGTACAGCGTGTTCAATGCTGGCTTGGCGCGTGGTCTGGCGATGCCATGAGCCATCTTGCAATCTAAAACGGCAATGCCAAAGTGGGCTTCCGGGTCTGCGGTGGATAACTACCTCGCCATCACGCAAGTAAAGCTCTGTGGGTTCGGCGTATTTGAGCTGGCTTAGGGCTGTGGGTTGGGATTCTTGGAGTGGTGAGGAGATTACTTCTAGGTGACTTTCAGGTACTTTGATTACCTTAGTCACTTTGTAGGTGGCGTGCTGTTGTCATACAGCTATTTTATTTTCAGCTTTTGTTTTGAGCAACCTTAAAAAGAAACGCCTTCCTCTTTTATTAATTATGTTTACCTCGTAGTTTTGGCCACATTGAATGATATTCATTTTGGTTAGAGCAACTCCTTATTCTCAAAAGTAGCGGCATAATCTTCTGCACTCAAAACTGTGCTGAATAAACCAACATCCTCTCCAGCATGCTTATTGATCCCCACATAATTAAGACTAGCATCTTCATAACGCTTGAACTTATAAACAGCATCATTCATTAAGCCGCTATTAAATACACCTAGACTAACCAATATTTCAAAATCTTTAACTGTTAATCCAGTTACTTTTTTAAACAAGCCTGGCTCCAGCTGAGTTATCACATCTTGTAAACTTCTCTCCCTATAGTCTGTTAGATACATAAAAACTGGAATACGAGTTGCAAACTTTATTAACTTCTCCTGTATCTGTTTACGAAGATTCTTATACTCCCTCTCCTCATCAGTCATAGTCTTCTTATCTTTAGCTGAAGGTTCTTTTTTATTGGCCTCTTGCTTTATTTTTTTGACACTTTCTGACTTATTGATGATTGTTTCTATTTCTTGGTTGAGATTACGGAATCCTTCAATGCTCATCAAGGCCTTCATCGCATCCTTATTATTCATAAGTCGCTGAAGCGTTGAATTATCAACGTTTACCAAGAGGGCGCTTTCCCAGCGCCTAGCCAATAAAGTTGCAGTGGTTCCACTCATAGCCAAATCAAGTATTCCAGCCGCATCAATCTGCTTCATGGAAGAACCGTCATATGCTAATACTGGTAAAAACTTAATAAACTCTTCCACCTTTTTTTCTGGATTACTTTCATTTACCTCTAAGCGACAACTGTAATCTGCTATCTGCTTAAGAGCTCGGTCTGGCGCGAAATCAAAAACATAACACTCCTCTTTAATGATTTGCTCTTTATTTGGGGATGTACTATCTGTATTTTTGATAGTCCAAGGTGTTTGGACTCTAAAGGCCGCTTGAAAATAAGTTTCGGGTGATGTTGTATTGCGCAACATAAAAATACCTGTCCAAGGCTTTACTGAGACGCCGGTAGTTAGCTTGCCGCAAGATAAGGTAATTGTTTTTGTTTTAAGTGGATCATCCATAGCCTCAAAAATAGGCGGCAATGCATCAACTCCAATTCCAGCACTGGGGCCTGCGGCTATGATGACTTCATAGTCGTTATAAAACTTATTTTGCTTCTGCTTAAGCAAGCTCCCCATTGCATAACATGAGGCAACTGTGGGAAGAAACCAGAAGGTATGAGAAAGTAAGTTTAAAAGCCGCGCATGAGAAAATGGCATTGGAGGTTTTTTAGCCCCCAACTTTAAATTATCTATAGTAGTTTCGGAAAATGATCCTCGAATTAAATCAAGCCATTTTTGAACTTCATTTTCATATTTAAATTTTGCATTCTTACCTTCTCCATTTGCCGAAAAAAATACGTTTAAATCAAATTCGTCAAATTCACCCTCCATTGCTATACGCTTTATAGAATCGGGTAATTGGTATGTCATCAGTACCATTCTTGGTAATGCGGCATACGGGTTATTAGGCTTTACCCAAGCCATTTTTGCACGTTGCTCATCGGAATACGTCCAATTGTAAATTTGTTCTTCAATGAACTCACCTGAGCCAATCGCCCTAAAAGGGGTGCCCGACAGATAAAGATACGAATTTGTTGTAATTGGCATGACCTCTTCATCAAAATATTCAATTCCTTCACCCTCTGCAAACTTGATCTCTTTTTTATCTTCTGCTTCAAAAAGTTCTTTTGCACTTTCTCTCCAAGCGCCATAATGATATTCATCAAAAACAACGCAATCCCAATGCGTTGTGTGAACCCATTCATTTTTTGCTTTGATACCTCCTACAGAGTTTTTACCGAGGTAGTCTTGAAAGGAGCCAAAACATACAAATGGTTTATTCTTTTTTAAATCTTCATAGTGCAAACCATCACGCGAGAGAAATTGCCAATCAGCAAAATCAATATGATTTTTTAGATCCTCTTCCCATGCATTCTGAACTGCTGGCTTAAAAGTAAGTACGAGAACTTTCTTCCAGCTCATCTGTTTAGCCAGTTGATACGTAGCAAAAGTTTTACCAAATCGCATCTTCGCATTCCATAAAAAATGCGGCGTTTTACTTTTATTTTCACTAGAAAAACTTTTGAAATACGTAATAGTCTTGGAGACAGCTTCAGATTGCTCGGGACGCATGCCAAAATCCGCCGTTCTATTATCTTCTGAGAAGACGCCTGATTTCACCGTAATAATTGCGGCCTTAACATCAGCTACATTGCATTTAAACCATTCCCCGTTAGGATTTTTAAATCCTTTCTTACGTAACACTCTATGAACATCATGATCAGTAAATGAACCACCATCACTTTTCATAGCTGATTCTTCAAGCAAAATTTGGTACGGTAATTTACCTGGTGTTTTTAATGAATATATTTGTTTTAGCCGCGCCTGAGCGTTAATAGTTGTAAAGCCAACTTTGAGCAATCCATTAAATTGTGGATTGCTATCTTGATATGCATAAATGGTTGGGTTTGTATCAACTTTTTTTGGAAAAAACTCATTTGCCATATCAATCTTCCATTGGCTTTATTTTATTAGAAATATGCGTTATTTCATCTTTCGTTAAGCCGTATCTTTCATACAAATCTTTCTCAGACCATTTTTTCTTCATCGACAAACTAGGTGCGAATAAAAATCTATCTTTTGTTATATCTTGTGAAAATGACATTTGAGCCACAAGGAACCTAACAAATTTCGTTTTTAGATAAGAGGCTAAATTTTCTGCCTCCTCTTTATTGTCAAATGCACCAGCAACTAAATAGGTTTCAGTACATACGTAATCAGGTGGTAAAACATCAACAATGGAAAGAACTTTCCGCATCCCTTGTTTGTCAGGCTGTCCAGCATGGTCATATGAAACTTTTGATGTAATTACTTTCCACTTATTAATTAATTCAAAACCTGTTGTGATTTCACTCTTTTTAAAAGGGCCTTCGCCACCATTCCACCTCAAAATTAGGTCACCAGTTTTAGTTGGCCTGATATTTGTAGATAGGCCAAATGGTTTTCTACTTGAGACTTGTTTACTTAAGGAAAGGTCTTTCTTTTGATTTACTTTTCGGATGATGGAAATTGCATTGCTATCTCTAATTAAAGTATTAAATTCATTTAGCGATCTAGTGGATTTTGTGGTCAATCCACTATTAATAGTTGTAACTTCACAGTCTCCAGCATGGTCACGAGACCAAAGAAAATAACAAATACCCCCAGCAATATCAACACCTGGAAAACAATCTGAAGCGTTTGGAAAATCAATTAAATGGCTGAGCCTATTATCATTCAACATTGAATTTCTAAATTCATCAAGCCCTTTACCACCAGCAAACCATCTTGACGGAACAATCATTGAAATAAATCTAGGATTTAATTTAATGGCCTGTTCAATAAACTTGTGATACAAAGGTGAGGCACTTTTCCCAAAGCCTCCATCGTTTAACTGGTATGGTGGATTGCCAACTATTACATCAAATTTCATATCAAAAATTTCCTCTGGCGATTCAGTGTGAATAAATTGATAGGCATGGGTCTCAAGCTCACTACCTCGATTATGAACCTCAATACTTGCTCCGCAGAAGGTGCACTTATTGTTTTTCCATACGTGCTCAACTCTATCAAATTTAATATTGCCCTCAACATTTTTAAATCTATTTACTAATGAGTATTTGCCATTTGCATTTTTTGAACAATAAAGTGATCTTCTAGAAAGTAGTGAGGTTAATTCCGTGATAGCTATTCCAAATACTTGATTGGTCAATATATGGTTAATTCTTTTTTCTTTATCAGGTATTACTTTTGCTAAACCAACATCTAGCCTCTTAACTATTTCGCGGAGGAAAACTCCCGTCTTACTCACTGGATCCAAAAAGGTTGTTTCAGTACTTTTCCACAGACTTAAGGGCAATAAATCTAAAATTTGATTTGCTAATACTGGGGGAGTGAAGACTTCATCATTGCTTAGATTGGCTATGCATGTCAGCACGTCTGGGTTATAGGTTGTGTTAACGCTCATTTGTAACACCAAAATAACTTGTTAAAGGATAGTCCTTTACTGGTGTTGGAATGAAAACTCCATCACCCATATCAGAAAACAATGGCAATGATTCAATTTCTGCATGGATTAGCAATCCTTCAAATGAATAATCGCGTCGCTTTACGAACCCCTCTGTTGCTGGTGACCACTCTGAAAATACAATTGGTTTTGGTGGATTCGACGCTGTTTGAAACGTCAATGCATCACCCCAAACAATATTCTTACTCAAAATAAACTCTATTGAGTTAATGCATTCTTCTCTTTTATTACTCTTGTATGATTTATCATAAAATTCAATGAATTTATTGAGCAATCTTTTTCTGCAATCAACAACATTATCTTCAAGAATGTCTATGCCATAAAGGCTTGAAACGGCAATAATCGAATAGCATTCAAACTCAGTTTGACTCTTTTTGTATCTTGACTCCACTGTCGCCAATTTTCTAGTTAATATTTCTATCAAAAAGTTACCATGCCCACATGCTGACTCTAAAAATCTTGAGTCAATTCGTTCTGTTTCATGCTTGACTAAATCAAGCATTGCGTTTACCTCACGAGGGTTTGTATAAACCTCACCATGGTTAGTGACCCGATTTCTAGAAACAACTTGGGAATCGAGCGGTTCCTGTTTTAACTGGTTACTCATTTATATTTTTTTATTTCTCTAATTTGCCTTCTACAGCCTTATTGTCTAGTCAGGCTAACCTTGTTTAATGCTTTAACTATCATTTTGCGTTATTTGGCACGTGTAATCAATTTTGTCGTTTTAAACGACATTATTAGTTAAGGGGCTCATCTAGTGAGCTTCTGGTCTCATATTCTGACTATTCGCCATAACTTAGGGGATAGTCATGAAATTTCTTATTACCTTGTTCTTGATAGCTCAGCTTGGACTCTTTGTTCGCAACTCTAGCGCACAAGTAGCAAATTTCGATAACTCGCCATACAACATGCAAAACAGCCCCTACAACATGGATAACTCGCCGTATAACATGCGTAATAGCCCTTACAACATGGATAACAGCGCGTACAACGCTAACTCAAAAAATGGGGTTTATGACAACTCAGGCAATCGTATTGGCTATGAGGTTAAGGCGCCAAGTGGAGTAACAAATTACTTTGACAACTCAGGTAATAGGATTGGCTATACGCCATCAAAACGATAACGCCATGTTGTTTAGTGCAATCATACTCAGCATTGTTTTGCCAATACAAGTATCGACAACTAGCCCCAGTTTTAAGCCATTCATTGTTAAAGCCACAATTGATGCGGCAGTACTTGCAGGCCTTCCTTCCTCAAAAGCGGCAAAAAAATATGCTTTTCAATCTCAAATTCCAGATTTCTTAATGGCAGAAGCATATCTTTCCTCTGAGCCTGTTAGCTGGAGGAGACTGTACTTTAGAAAAATATTTTCTTAATGGGCTCATAAAACGAGCCAGTGCATTAGTATTTAAATATCAACGCAAATAAAGAGTCATTATGGGTGATATGGAGCGGCTACATAGAATTAAGTACATGATTCAAGCGCGCCATTGCGTTTCGCTTGACGAGTTTCTATCTGAGCTAGAAATATCAAAAGCAACCTTTAAGCGCGACTTAGAGTATTTGCGAAGCCGCATGAATGCGTCAATTGTTTACGATAGATTTAAGGGCGGGTACTGCTTTGATTCTGCCGTAATTGGTGAAAAAATTGAATTGCCTGGGCTTTGGTTTTCTGAAAAAGAGGCTACAGCATTAGTTCTAATGCAACACCTCTTATCTGGCCTCGATAAAGGCGGCCTAATAGAGCCACACATTGCCCCATTAACCTCAATCATTGATGGCATTTTAGGTCAAAGCAACACTCCGACAAAAGAACTGCGTAAGAGATTAAAAGTATTTGGAATGTCGGCGCGTAAAGGCTCTATCGAAAATTTTGAAGAGGTTGGTAACGCCCTCCTCACTCGCAAGAGACTTCATATTACTTACTATGCTCGTGGTAAAGATGAAACTACTAAGCGTGAAATTTCCCCACAACGATTAATCTTTTATAGAGATAACTGGTATCTAGATGCCTTCTGTCATCTACGAAAAGATTTACGTAGCTTTGCTGTCGACTGTATTAGCAAAGCAATCATTACCAACTCAAAGGCAGATGAGATTTCCGAAAAGCAATTACATGAACACTTTGCAGAGAGCTATGGAATATTCTCTGGCAAAGCTAGTCAACGCGCCAAGCTAAAGTTCTCACCTGAAAAAGCTAGATGGGTTAGTAGTGAAACATGGCATGGTCAACAAGTTGGAGCTTTCGATAAGGAAGGTAACTACCTTCTAGAATTTGATTACAACCAAGACCCAGAATTGGTAATGGATATTTTGAAGTATGGAGCAGGCGTTGAAGTTCTGGCGCCAACAAGTCTTCGTAAACGAGTTAAAGATGAGGCTACAAAAACATTAGCTTTGTATTAATTTGTCGTTTTAAACGACACGGCAAGTAACCACCCCGGATGGTTGGCGCGGTTAGGCAGAGTTAGGGAAAATAGACAGCGGTAGGCAAAGTCCAACAGCGTTGAATACTGTGGGTAACAGTAAACACTAAGACTAGAAACGAAAAATGACTGCCTAAGCAGTCATTTTGATGATTCTTGGTGGCCCGGGGCGGAATCGAACCAGGGCCGAGGATGTCCAATCCGATGGCCAACATATCAAAGCAGGCCCTCTCAGCATGGTTCTCTACTTTTATTAAATGAGAGTGATTCTCAATAAGGTATACAATGAGAATTATTCTTATTTGATAAAGATCTCATTTTATGAAAAACACTATTGCTTACGCCTTATTTTGTCTCTTGATTGGGGTCGCTACCTTGGTGAGCGCCAACCAGTCAGAAATCACCATCAAGATTCAAAAGGGGCGCTTCTCACCTGCCCAAATTGAAATCCCAGCAGATACCAAAGTAAGACTGGTGATACAGAATTTAGATGACACTCCAGAAGAATTTGAAAGTCATGATCTAAATCGAGAAGTGTTTATTAAAGCAAACAGTAGCGCCTCCTTTTATATTGGCCCACTCTCACCAGGACGCTACAAGTTTGAGGGTGAATTTAGCCCTGAAACCGCTCAGGGCGTGGTGATCGTTAAATGAAAAAGATTATCTTTATACGGATTCGATGCTTCACGCTACTGTTCTTTTTGTTAACCACCACATTTACATATGCCGGCGAATATCTCAGTGGGCCAGCTGACTATATCTATAGTCCAAGAGTTGAAGAAGGCGAGCGAGAGATTGATACGAAATTTGGCACCCAAAAGCCCAGAAGCGGCGAAGACTCTAGGCAATCAGGTGCCTCTATCGGATTGGGCTATGGTGTCACTTCTTGGTGGTTTACCGAAATATATGGAAAGAATACTTGGGATGGCAATAACTCTCAATTTGATGCTGTTGAGTGGGAAAATAAATTTCAACTGACTGAGACTGGAAAATATTTTGTAGATGTGGGGTTCTTAATTGAATTAGAACGCCCGCAAAATCGAAATGAAGGGTATGAGGCTAAGTATGGTTTTTTGCTTCAAAAAGACTGGAATAAGTGGCAGGCAAACTTAAACCTACTGATGCAAGGTCATTACACTGGCACCGAAAATCAAGGCACCTATTTTGGCTATCAGGGACAAGTGAAGTATCGCCTTCAACCCGAGCTTCAGCTAGGAGCACAACTGTTTTCTTGGCTTGGGCAACTGAATAATTGGAACACTAATCAACAACAGCAAACCAGTGTCGGACCGGCTATATTTGGAAAAACTAAACTTGGTCGAAAAGAGGCGCTTGTGTATAACGTTGCCTATCTTTGGGGAACAACTACCGCATCCCCAAAAAACACAATACGTATGCAGGTTGAGTATGAGTTCTAATGAGCGTCGCTTAAATCGACGCTTGACCAACGCAGGGATGACAAATCCCCAATTCATAAACCGTCCTTTTAAAGGACGGTTCTAGTTAAGGAGGGCATTGGAAGACCTAGGGGAAATAGTGCCAGATCCTGTCAAGCCATAAAAGAAAAACCACCCGAAGGTGGTTAGTGTCTCCTCCAACCGATAACGATCTTGAATTGGCTTTTGCTATGACAATTCAATTTTGCTCTAAGTAGAGTGGAATATAGCTAGGACTAACCCTTGGGCGTAATTAGAAATGTCGTTTTAAACGACATCGACTGACGCAGGGATGAATAATTGACATGTCCTTTAAAAGGAAAGTTCATGATGGGGATATCCGGCTCTTATGGCGATTAACCCTGCCAAGCCTGAAAAGAAAATAGCCCAGCAAGTGGGCTATTGAGATTCTTGGTGGCCCGGGGCGGAATCGAACCAGGGCCGAGAATGTCTGACTCTAGCCCTAGACTACTTTACCTATAGCCCAATACATCGTCTTGAGTTCTCTTTTGCCCCTCAAGGAATAGCTTAGTACATATCCCAGCGCCACTATGAAAACTTTGTTTTTTAGAGTCGACTTGCATTTGATACAAGGTATCAAAGCAATCCCTTCGATTAACGAACTTGAAGCTCTCTGTGTGGGTTTGCTTACCCTTGTAAAAATGAAAGAAATCTAAAGTCCAATACTTGTCGCCTTGAGCGGTTACAGTGGCTTGCTCTTTTTTAAGGGGTTCAGCACAAGAGCATAAGGCCATAACTAAAATGAGAATTATTAGTTTTTTCATTATTAGTCTTCTAATACTAACCTCATGCCTGCCAAGACATAACGCGACTCTGGCGTATTCACATTTCTAAAAGAAGATCGACAGTACAAAGGCCATGAGTGCCAAGAACCTCCTCTCCTTACTCTCGCTTCACCAATATTGGGGCCCTGTGGGTCTATGGTTGGTGCGTATTGATAATAATTTTCAGCATACCAATCAGAGCACCATTCCCATACGTTTCCGATCATGTCATATAAACCAAATGGGTTTGGGAGAAAACTACCAACGGGAGCGGCAAATTCATAATGACTCTGATAGTCAAGGGCATAACGTTGCCACTGCGGCCAAATCTTTGCGGTATCTAAATCAAACACTTTGGCATATGAGGCAAGTGTATTGGGATTGTCGCCAGTAAAGTATCTGCTATCCGTCCCAGCTCTGCAGGCATATTCCCACTCCGCTTCGGTTGGCAGTCGATACCTTTTGCCCTCTTTCTCGCTTAACCATCTGGCCATAGCATTAGCATCATTCCAAGTAATGTTAACTACTGGAAAATCCTCTTCTTGAGTAAATCCTGTTTTATCCCATGCATACCGATTATTGCGACCCTCAAAGACTTCGTCATCAATAGTCTTTAAGTGAGTATCCAGTGGGTTAAATCCATATCCACCAGTACCATCTTGGATCGATTCAGGCATATATCCGGAGTTGGTCAAAAATAATTCAAATTGCTTAATAGTGACTGGGTGCCGTCCCATCCAAAATGATCTAGTGATGACCGCTTTATGCAATGGGCTTTCATCATGAAATTCAGACAGCCGAGTTAATTCATATTGAGGAAAATCTTGTCTTAGAGAGTTTTCCGTTTCATTACTGCCCATTAAGAAACTACCAGCAGGAATACAAGCAAATGCCATTCCTAAATGATTTTTAATTTCTTCCACAGAACCCATATTCATTAGCGACTCCTGCGCCCATAACCAAAGTCTTTATCTGGCTTTTTAGCATCCACATCAGCACCTATGGCGCGCATTGGTTTTTGACAATGCGGGCACGTAATTCCATCCCATTCATCTAAATACTCGCCAGAGTGACAAACCCTACAAGAAAGATCCCCGAGATAAGAGCTTGATAGGCTTAAGGGATCGGTAACCTTATATTCCTCAACATCCTTACATTGTCGACAAATCATTGGCACGCTCAAATAGCTACCACTTTTTTCTCTACCAATTGAACATATACAGTCAAACTTGCAGGCAGGACAAACAAATTTATATCTAGCCATAAATCTATCGCACTAATTCTTTTTAGATTGAATATCTAGACGCTTCATGCGAGCATCTTGAATCAGTAATTGCCTTTCTTGATTAGCAACTCCGATAGTGATTTTTTTAGAAATGAGATCTGCATAAACGCCATCGATTTTTTTAAAGAACTCCTGATACACCGAAATCATCTCGGGACTTAATTCCTCTAGCGCAATAGGACGACAAGAATTAGCTTCAAGCAAGTAATTAGCTAATGCCTTAGCCTGTTGATCAGTTAATTTATCGGCTGAATTAAAGAGGGCTTGTGCATGCGGATTGTTCCTTGTAACAACGATGATCTGACTATCCACCAACAATGCATCTGCACTTTGATTACTGTTAACAATACAGTCATTAAGACGCTTTGCCACAGCACCAGTATGAACTGGAGCTATTGCAGTCATTGGTGCCGGCGCCTTAGCAACCTGTACTGGGTTATTGGGGGCAAAGTTTGTCGCACATCCACTTAAGAAAGCAATGCCTATCAAACTTATTTTGAATATGTTTTTCATTGAATAGCCTTTGAAGTTTAGCGATACACAAAATCAGCGCGGCGGTTTTCTTTAAATGCCGCTTCAGTTTGCGCTGGGTCAGCTGGCTTTTCTTTGCCAAAGCTCACTGCCTCTAGTTGAGACTCACTAACACCTTGAGAAACAAGCGCTTTCTTAACAGCTTCGGATCGCTTTTGGCCCAAGGCTAAGTTGTACTCAGCGGTTCCACGATCATCGGTATTACCTTGAATAATGACGGATGCCTTTTGCCTTTGAAATGCTTTCAAGTACGAAGCATGGGCAGAGATAGTAGAGGCATATTTTGGATCTAATGTATAGCTATCAAACTCAAAATAGATAGAACGCTTGCCATAAACGCTAGACTTAGAATCGCTGATTGGATCATACGACATTGAGCCGCCAGCGTTGACAGTAGCAACACTATTAGCATCATCTAACTTAACGCTACTACAGGCGGAAACAAATAAAACCAATAATGCCAATGGCAATATTTTTACAAACTTAAACATGATGGAATTTCCCAAATACGGCTGAATAGGCTCAGCCATGCTATCAATAGGATTGATCTTATTTAGACCAATCCCAACCAAGTAAATTAGGTGTTAGCTTTGGGTGGTTTAAATGCTGAGTCGGGGAAATTTTGCGAAAACAAAACTTCATTAACGATAGAGAACGAAGCCACTGCAATCGATGGAGAGAAAACGGTAATTTCAATTTCGCTAATATTAGCTGTTACATGGCTCATGAGGTACATGGTATGAACCTGCTCTTTGTCGTCAGCTGAGTCAGAGCTATTATGTGCTTGCTGTGACATTGAAGCATTGCTGTAGCTACCAGCAAGCTCTGCCCGCTCAATTGCGGATTGAATAAAAATACTTCCTGCCGCCGCCTTAAACGCAATCAAGAAGAGGCATATAAATAAAACCAGCGTTTTTCTACGGGGCAACATGGCTCAAATTCTATACCCGATTACTAAATTTGTCGTTTTAAACGACATTACAAGCACCGACCATGGACGAGCGTCTCTTAAATAGACACTGACCAGCACAGGGATGACAAATCCCCTCGTTCAACAAACGTCCTTTTAAACGACATTCCGAGTCAAGGGAAGAGCTGGAAAACCAAGGGGAAATGGTGCCAGACCGCGGCTAACACTAGAGATTCGATGGACCACTTCTAATGTTCGGAGAATTCTTGGTGGCCCGGGGCGGAATCGAACCAGGGCCGAGGATGCCCAATCATTATTTCCTATTGGCCCCATAAGTCTTATTAAGATAGTCGACTATGACTGGAACTTCCTCATCAGTAATGGGCGCCTTAAATACATTTTTCATCCTTAAAACTTGGGCATTCCAATAGCCAACTCCCGTATTGGGCGGTTGATATTCTGCATAGTGGGCAGAGTGACAGGTAGAGCATTTCTGTAAAGTCAGCTGATAGCCTGGCAAATCTGATGGCCTCCATAAAACAGTATCAGCTGGCAACTCAATCGTTTTAGCTTGTGCCATTTGTGCCAAAGCAAGAGCAGATAGAAGGAGGATAATTTTTTTCATATTCTTCTCCTTAAACCGCTGTGACTTTAACAGTCTCAACAATATTTCGCATATAGCCAGCCGGCATCCAACTTGCAGTCATCGGCTGAACTTGGCCAGCATGATTGAATGCTCTAACCCTCAAGTCCAACATCCCTTTTTGTTTTGGCGTAAATTCAATGCGCCACTCTCTAAATGAGAAGCGACCTAGATCTTGGCCCAATCTTGCTTCTGTCCAATTTTGTCCATTGTCCTGCGAGAACAACACTTTCTTTATTCCAAAGCCAGCATCAAAGGCAATGCCTCGAGCTTGAACCGGCTTACCAACAGTGACAACGCTATTGTCTGTGAAGTTCGTAATGAATGAGCGGATAGTGAACTGATTAATAGGAATCGTTTTAGAAGGAGCAGTTCCAGGCGCAACACAGTTACAGTCATTATCAGGAATACGATAAGCAGGATTCATCCAGTAGCCGTTATAAACATCATCAACTACTTGTATTTCACTCAGGTGCTTAACCCAATAGGTTCCGTAGTAGCCGGGAACAATTAACTTGATTGGATAACCATTTAAGAAAGGAATATCTGTTCCATTCATTTGATAGGCAACCATGACATTGCCATCCATCGCGTGATCAATGTCCAAACCTTTTACGAAGTCTGAATCACTTGGCAATACTGGTTGATCTAAGCCATCAAAGGTCACTTGCTTGGCACCTCGACCAGGATTGGCCGCCTTCAAAATATCCTTTAAGGCAACACCAACCCAAGCGGCATTACCCATGGCGCCATTACCAAGTTGCCCACCATTAACTCTAGGCTCAAATAAGCCACGACTATTACCAGAGCATTGATTAACAGCAACAATACGTTGAGCTGGAAAGTTTTTCTTTAAAGACTCCAGAGAAATCTCTAAAGGCTTTTCTACATTGCCACCAACTTTTAGCCGATAAGTTTTAGGGTCAATGGATGTTGGAATGCCAGCCATGTGATAACGCACAAAGAATTCATCATTTGGCGTAATGACATGATTGTCGTAATACTTAAATGGGGTTTCTAATTGCGGCGGCCGAGAAGTCAACACAATCATGGGCTTCTTTTCAGGAAAGGCCATGAGTTCGCGCTCACCATAGGCTATGGGTAAATTCGTTTTCTCTACACCCATTGCCCAGGATGGCAATAATGAACTGGCTCCACCAGCCAAGGCCGCTGTAATGACTTTACGTCTATTGGTAAAGTTTTCTGAATTCATCAATGTCTCCTCCGCCCATAGCTATCTGGGCATCATGTTGATCTGGATCAATATAGCCCATAAAGATAGTGCGTACGGGTAGGAGATACCCGCATAGACAGTGCCTTTATCACCAGCGTCGCTTAAATCGACACTTGACTGGCACAGGGATGACAAATTCCCCATTCACAAAGCGTCCTTTTAAAGGACGCTTTATATTTAAGCCGCTTTAATGTGAGGTCTATACCGCTTTATAAATTAGGTTCAGCGCCACCAAGAAAGTAAAAATGGCGAATATCTGTTGCACTCTAGTGCCGCTGATCTTTTTCTCCATTAACTTTCCAAATACCAGCCCCATAAGTGATCCCAAAGCAAATAGGATGGCAATCTCTACATTCAGATTGCCTGAAGCCAATGACACAAGAGCGCCCCCTGAAGACACGATTGCTAGAACACCTAGAGAAGTGGCAACAATGGATTTCATTGGAAGGTCCGTGAATTTCTTTAGTGAAGGCACTATGACAAAACCACCGCCAACTCCTAATAAGCCCGACAAGAAACCTGCAGTGAGTCCTGCATACATTAAAGATCTGGCGCATGGGACTGTCCAAATCAATTTACTAATTGATAAATCCAACTGGCAAGGCGGCGGGGTTGCTGAAGTTGGTAATGTGCCATTGATAGTCTTATGGGCCTGTATATATAGGCGCGCAGACACAAAAATTAAAATAGCACTGAATAGAAGTAACAAGGGAGCATTGGGCATCTTATTGGCAACCCATAGCCCAATAGGCGACATGATGAGGCCAAAGATAGACATAAAAATCGCGGCTTTATAACGCAGCACTTTTTCTTTAAGTCCAATAATTGCGCCTACTGTAGCTGATAAGGCAATGGCACATAATGCGATTGGACTTGCTTCAGCCATTGGTAAATGAACAAAGAAAACTAAAAGTGGCACTGAGAGTATTCCGCCTCCTGCTCCTGATAGCCCCATTAAGATCCCAACAAAGGCGCCTAGAGCAGGGATGATTAATATATGTAGGTCCATTAGTTGACTTGCAAGTGAAAGTTAATATTAATTGGCATTCGGGGTGTAGTGATCCTACAATGAATTATGGAAAACGCCCCAATCGTCAAAACCTTTTTTGATGCGCCCACCTGGACCTTTACCCATGTGGTTTATGAAGAGCCAGGGAGTCAATGTGCAATTATCGATTCTGTGCTTAATTATGATCCTAAGTCAGGGCGAACAAGCACCCAATCAGCAGATGAGGTCATTGAATTTATTCGACATCAAAACTTGCAAGTTAATTGGATCTTAGAAACTCATGCTCATGCGGATCATCTAACGGCAGGTTCTTATATCAAGAAGCATGTTGGTGGCAAGCTGGCAATTGGTAAGCACATCCAAGAAGTTCAAGCAGTTTTCAAAAACATTTTTCATTTAGAAGATGCATTTCAAGCTAACGGATCTCAATTTGACCATTTGATTGAAGCAGATGAAGAATTGCCTTTGGGTAACCTAAAAATGAAAGCACTATTTGTACCCGGACACACTCCAGCTTGCATGGCTTATGTAATAGGCGATGCTATTTTTGTGGGTGACACAATGTTTATGGCTGATGTTGGTACAGCTAGATGTGACTTTCCTGGTGGTGATGCACATGCTTTATATAAATCGGTAAAGAGAATATTAAGTTTTCCTGATGAGACTAGGCTATATATGTGTCATGACTACCCGCCAAATGATCGGGAAGTAGTCTATGTAACAACAGTTGGCGAAGAGCGTCAACATAACATTCATATCCACGATGGCATTTCAGAACAAGACTTTGTGGCGATGAGAACAGCAAGAGACTCTACCTTAGAGATGCCCGTATTAATTTTGCCGTCAGTCCAAGTAAATATTCGTGCAGGTGAGTTTCCTCCCAAAGAGGCGAATGGTGTTTCTTATCTAAAGATTCCATTAAATTATTTATAAAGTGGCATTGCAGGGGCTTAATCAGTGCAGGGATGAATCATCCCCCCCACACAACTGTCCTTTTAAAGGACGCTTATTGATGGGGATATCCGAGACTAATTACATCTAACCCCACCAAGCCCAAAAGAAAATAGCCCAACAAGTGGGCTATTGAGATTCTTGGTGGCCCGGGGCGGAATCGACCAGGGCTGAGGATGTCTGATCCTAGCTAGCTTGCTTGTGCCACTTCTGCTTTTCCTCGGGGCTCATATTTTCCCATTTGGCTTTACGGGCCTTCATCTCAGCCTGCTCTTCAGGCGTTAGTCCATCAAAGAAAGTCTTTCTCTCTGCTTTCATTTTCTCTTTTTGCTCAGGAGTAATTGATTGCCATTGAGCCTTCATTTTCTCGTGAACCAACTTGCGATCTTCAGGGCTTAAAGCCTTCATTTGATCGCGCATCTTATGCCAGTATTCTTTACGCTCTTCTGGAGTAGCCTTAAGTAATGCGGCATCTGTTTGTTTCATTTGCTCAAGGCGCTGATCAAATGTTAGGTTGATGTTTGCCAACGGATTTGGTGGTTCAGGTATCGCCGCACCGGCCAAAGAAAATACAGACATACCAAATAGCAGTCCCACTACAAATTTCTTAGAACTCATAACTCCCCCTCTTGTTAGTTATTCCTCATTCTAGCCCCGACTAACGAATCCTCATCCCCCCGACCAAAAGAAAATAGCCCAACAAGTGGGCTATTGAGATTCTTGGTGGCCCGGGGCGGAATCGACCAGGGCCTCAGGAGACTCGCATCCTACCTCTAGACTACTTCCAGCTAAGGTTCAGCTTCTTATGCGAAGCGGCACAATCTCTCAAATAGAGATTAATGAGGCTTTGATAAGGAATTCCAACTTCTTCTGATACAGATTTGAAGTAACTCACTGAATCCTCATCCAATCTAATGGTAATGGGCTTCTTGAGCACAGAAGCATATGGGTTTTTACGAGCCTTTGAGAAATCATATTCTTTACGCATCTTCATCACCTTTAATAAGCTTTTGACTCTTTAGGGGTTGCCTTACGAGCCGAAATAATACGAACGACATTACCCTCGCTTCGATAGCAATGGCAAACCAAAATCACACGAAGAGAATGGCTTACTCCCAGCAAGATAAATCTGTCTTCATCCTCCGAATGATCGGGGTCGGAAATTAACTTAGCACTTTCATCATAAAACACAGATTTCGCCTCTTCAAAAGAAATACCGTGTTTCTTTAGATTGGCCGAAGCTTTTCTGGGCTCCCATTCAAATCGTAACAAAGTCATATGTACATTGTACATATATTAATTAGAAGGAGCAAGTCCGCCTGACCAAAAGAAAATACCCCGCACGAAGCAGGGCATTATTTAAATCTTGGTGGCCCGGGGCGGAATCCACAAGAGCCGAGGATATCTAATCCACTTTCAACACTTACTTCATATGACCCGCATGCTCTGCTGGCACCTCATGATTCATTTCCATTAAATGCGGGGCCTGGTATCCCAATATCGCAGGATCAAGCATTCCTGAAATCATTGCCACATGGCCAAACACTAAGAACACGGCAACACATATCGCATGAATCTTTAACTTACCCATTTGGTCTAGTGCTCGATTAACTAAACCGAACTCTTGTAAGGCAATCCAGATCAGCGGCAATCCTGCGATTACATAAGTGCTAACAGCGATTACATCAATCACTGTTCTCCACTCGCCTGCCTGTGTAATAGGAATAATGGCATTAGTCACAATGTAGTAAATGATCCCAACAAAGTAAACGCCCACAGCCATTCCAGAAAAGCGATTGAGGTAATAAACAGCACCATCGAACTTGCGAGTAAAGAGGAGATATAACTCAGTAATAGCTAAGGTTTCGGCCAAAACAATTGGGATGGCCATAAAAATAATTAAATTCCAGGGCTGATTAACAGCCAATAACTCCATGTAGTGAGTCATGTTCATAAGATTTCTCCAAAATATATGTGTGACTAACTGTCACAAATCAAACTAACTTGAATTACTAAATTAGCTTAGACTTTTGGAGGCCTATAGATGAAGTTGATTGCTGACTTGAGGGCCAATAATGAGCTACTTGAGGGCGGTGCTTGCGTTGAGACGGCCGATAGCTCGATGTTTAATGTTGGCATAACTACCAAACCCAAACAGCACTGGTAGCTGTCGCCATGGCAGGGCTGATTGGTATTTGTATCGTGAGAATTACTCGCCACCTCATCACAATGATGGGCTGAGTTATCAGTAATAGTAACTTGATGCTGAGGCTGATGTGCCGATAAATCAATGGGCATCACTGCCGCATGAATCAAGCTGGCAAATAGACTAAAACAAAGGGCAAGGCATATCCTTCTCATAATTTAATTCTATGCCCATTTGCTAAATTTGTCGTTTTAAACGACATTCCTATAATGGGGCAAGCACACACAATAAAGGCTTCTATGGCTTGGATCATCGCAAAGTATCTATTAACAGCAGGGATGGTTGTATTCATATCCGAGGTTGCCAAACGCAGTGATCGATTAGGTGGCTTTATTGCGGCATTGCCCGTAATGACTCTTTTAACTCTTGTGTGGCTGTATGCAGAAAACCAACCTGAAGAGAAAATTGCTAATCACGCCTATTACACCTTTTGGTATGTGATTCCAACGCTACCGATGTTTCTACTTTTTCCTTACCTACTACCAAGGCTGGGGTTCTGGATGACTATGGGAACTTGCGTAGTGGCAACGGTTATCTGCTTTGGCTTATTTGCCTTGGTGATGAAGAGCTTTGGAATTAACCTTCTGTAAATGAAAAAACCACCCGAAGGTGGTTTTGGTGTTTCTTGGTGGCCCGGGGCGGAATCGAACCAGGGCCTAGGATGAGAGATCCTTAAGGCTACTAATGGCTATCCTGTCTTGAATGTTGCCCATATAAAACAAGTAAAGCCGCTACGACTGGAATAAGTGGCAGGCAAACTTAAACCTACTGATGCAAGGTCATTACACTGGCACCGAAAATCAAGGTACCTATTTTGGCTATCAAGGGCAAGTGAAGTATCGCCTTCAACCCGAGCTTCAGCTGGGAGCACAACTATTTTCTTGGCTTGGGCAACTGAATAATTGGAATACTAATCAACAACAGCAAACCAGTGTCGGACCAGCTATATTTGGGAAAACCAAACTTGGCCGAAAAGAAGCGCTTGTCTATAACGTTGCCTATCTTTGGGGAACAACTACCGCATCCCCAAAAAACACAATACGTATGCAGGTTGAGTATGAGTTCTAGTAATCGTCGCGCAAATACGAATGTAATAAACTAAAATTGAGTACTCTTTATTTGAGGTTGGTATGAAATATATTCTCTTCATTTGTCTTTACTCTTTAAGTCTTTCGAGTATTGCCAGCGGCGAAGAAACCTATAAAGCCGTTTGCTCAAACTGTCATGCCTCTGGCCTTAACAAAGCTCCCGTGCTGGGTGATAAAAAGCAATGGGGAAAGTTGATCAAAGAGGGTCAAGCTCATATTACTTCGGATGGTTATCACGGTGTTGGAGCAATGCCGCCAAAAGGCGGAAAGTCAGACTTAACAGTGACTGAATTTGCTTATGCGGTGGTTTATATGGCAAACCAAGCTGGGGCTAACTGGAAAGAGCCCGACGAAGCAATGCTCAAAGATATTAACAAGCGGATTGCCAAAAAGTCATCAAAATCATAAATGTCGTTTTAAACGACATTACAAGCACCGACCCCAAATCAGCGTCGCTTAAATCGACACTTGACTGGCACAGGGATGACAAATCCCCAATAGATAAAGCGTCCTTTTAAAGGACAGTTCATGATGGGGGGATGTGAACGGCAACTGTAAACCATGTGGTCGGTACCGGACGTAAAGCATGTGTCCGGTACGGACCGAGAATTCTTGGTGGCCCGGGGCGGAATCGAACCACCGACACAAGGATTTTCAATCCTCTGCTCTACCGACTG
Source organism: Polynucleobacter paneuropaeus (assembly GCF_003261235.1). Classification (NCBI taxonomy): domain Bacteria; kingdom Pseudomonadati; phylum Pseudomonadota; class Betaproteobacteria; order Burkholderiales; family Burkholderiaceae; genus Polynucleobacter; species Polynucleobacter paneuropaeus. The sequence goes on from NZ_CP030085.1 coordinate 1,814,563, forward strand.
AGCTACCAGGCCAAGACTCGGAATTATAACGAATTGGGCTTGGTTTTGATTAAATTCCCCTGGTGACTATTGTTTATGGCCAGTCCATCTGTGTCAGATAGGTCTTTTATGCCCCGTTAGAATGGGTGATGACTACACAAAGCTTTATACCCGGCAAGGATGCATCGCTTGAATCGACGATCGCCACTATGCAGAAAAAGTTGGCGGATCGAGGGTTCTTTCTCAACGAATCTTCTCTTCTGAATCCTGTGGAGGGCATTTGGTCTACACACGTGAAGGACCAAGATTGCCCTATGTTGTTTGCTAATGGTAAAGGCGCAACAGAATTAGCCGCTCGCGCTAGTGCGTTTGGTGAGTTCTTTGAAAGACTCGGTACACATTACTTTTGGACCCACTTTTATCTAGGCAAGAAAAGGGCTTCAGGCAAGTTCGTGCACTACCCGCAAGAAAAATGGTTTCCTCATGGTGATGGCTCATGGCCAAGCGAATTACTCAATCCTGAATTGCATTCTTTTTACAACCCTGATGGCGCAATTGATAGCTCTGTCTTGGTTGATCTCAATTCTGGAAATATAGAGCGAGGAATTTGTGCGCTACCCTACACTCGTCTTCGCGACGGAGAGCTCACTTGGATACCCGTGAATATTATTGGGAATTTGTATGTCAGCAACGGCATGTCTGCTGGCAACACCATGATGGAAGCCCGCACACAAGCCCTTTCTGAAATTTATGAGCGACACATTAAATATCGAATCATTAGCGAGGGACTTTGTCTGCCAGACGTACCTGAAGAGGTAATTGCACGCTATCCTAAAATTACAAACGGCATAAAAGGTTTGCGTGATGCTGGCTTTGGAATATTGGTTAAAGATGCCTCGCTTGGCGGTGAGTATCCCGTCATGAACGTGACCCTATTGCATCCAAAAGATCAGGGCTGCTTTGCTAGCTTTGGCGCCCATCCTCGTTTTGAGATTGCGCTCGAACGCGCTCTGACTGAACTATTACAAGGTCGCGCCTTAGATTCTTTAGAGAACTTTGCTGCGCCTGGTTTTGATATGGATGAGATTAACTCGGTATCTAATCTCGAAATTCATTTTGTAGATTCTAGTGGCGTGATTAGCTGGAGCTTTCTAAGCAATCAGCCTGACTTTCCTTTTATAGACTGGAACTTTAGTTCGACTACGGAAGAAGATTACAACTGGTTATGCAAGCGTATTGAAAAAGATGGCTGCGATGCTTATGTTGCAGACTTTCCTGAGCAAGGCGCTTACGCATGCCGAATACTAGTGCCAGGCATGTCAGAAATTTATCCGGTGGAAGACTTGGAGTGGGAGAACAACAGCGTTGGGAATCTCATTCGTCCAGCACTATTGCGCCTGTCTCAACTCAGTAATTCAGAAATAAAAGATTTGCTAACCGAATTGCAAACACTCAATTTAAATGATGAGCGGCCGCTCTGGGAAATTCTGGGCTTAGCTATTCCGGTTGCTACAAGCTGGAAAGAGTTGCGTATCGGCGAACTAAAAACCTTACTTGCTCTAGCGGTAGGTGATAAAGAAGCGGTCCTTGAAGGCTGCGATTGGATTGATCACTACAAGCAAATGAATCCTGCGCGCAGACTAGTCTATCGGTGCATTGAAAATTATCTTCAGTTTGATAGCCCTACTGCCTATGAGCATTCTCTATCTCTTCTGTATGGTACAGAAATATTGCGCCAAGCTAAAGCTCTTATTAATAGAGATGAGCGCTTCTTTGGTCTTGAGGATCTTGGTGAAAATATGGAGGCCAGCGCAATGCATCAAAGCCTTCTAGCTGCATACGACAAACTATTTACGTAATCAATGCAAAGGATACTAAGCTAAACATCGCCCTTGTTTTTAGAAGTATCGATCCCCAAGGCCTTGAGCTTACGGTAGAGATGGGTTCGCTCTAGACCGGTGTACTCGGAGATCTTGGTCATACTGCCACCCATGATCTGCATCTGGTGCTCAAAGTAGGCTTTCTCAAATAAATCCCGAGCCTCTCTGAGAGGTAAATCATAGTAATTCTTTGCAATTCCACTAATGTACTCACCCTCAGGATGTGGATTACTAATGGGTTCTGGGATGTTTACTTTAGGGGCGGGAGTGCTTGACTGAGCAACCCTTCCCTGCTCTGGCTCAACATATTTTGGTGAAGTTTCTAAAGCCTTGTTAACCGTTTTAAGTAATTTTTGAAGAGCAATCGGCTTTTCTAAAAAATTGAGGGCACCAATACGCGTTGCCTCTACTGCCGTATCAATCGTGGCATGCCCAGACATCATCACTACTGGCATTGTAAGTTGGCCCGTTTTAGACCATTCTTTTAAGAGCGTAATGCCGTCTGTTTCTGGCATCCAGATGTCTAGCAGAACTAAATCGGGGCGCATCTGCTCACGAATTTTGCGAGCCTGTACTGCACTCTCGGCAGCGTAAATCGTATGGCCTTCATCCGTCAGGATTTCATTGAGGAGCTCTCTTATGCCCATTTCATCATCGACTACCAAAATGCTGGCCATGATTACGCCGCCTCTTTCGCTAGGTTCATAAACAAAATGGATACTTTTGCACCAATCACTTCTTCTCCCTGCATACGATTCCGAATTTCTATTTTGGCGGAATGGTCTTCAATAATTTTCTTTACTACCGCCAATCCTAAACCCGTACCCTTACTCTTGGTTGTTACATATGGTTCAAATGCTCTTGCCAATATCTTAGCTGGAAATCCAGAACCAGAATCGCTTATTGTCAATCTCACTGCATTTTGCATTATGCCGTTCGCCTCGCCATAAGGAACCAACTCTGTTTTAACTTGAACCGGCTCATTTTGATGGCTACCTTCTAAAGTTGCATCCTGTGCATTCTGCAATAAGTTATGAATAACCTGTCTTAGCTGGGTTGGATCGCCCATGATATCTGGGCAATGTGGATCTAGTATGACGCGCAATGGACTGCCCTCGTAAAGACCCAGAATCTCTTGTGTAAGCGCATTAATCGATACGGGCTTTAATTGCGGTGCGGGTGTCTTTGCAAAATCCCTAAAATCATTCACCATTTCTTTCATGGCGCGCACTTGGCCAATAATAGTATCGGTGCTGCGATTGAGCATCTCTTCCTGCTCTGGACTTAAGCTACCAGCCAATTTATGTTGCAGACGCTCTGCAGAAAGCTGAATGGGGGTCAATGGGTTCTTGATTTCATGGGCTAAACGTCTTGCTACCTCGCTCCAAGCAATAGAACGCTGAGCACTAACAACATCAGTAATGTCATCAAATACCACCATCTTTAAATCAGGGGCTAGCTCTGTTCCTCGCACAAACAAAGTAACTCCCAGTTCATTTTCAAATTCATTAGTGGCGTGTAGCTGAATTTGTTTTTGCCAAACAGGGGATGCCCCTTCTGTATTCACGGTAGCTGCGTCTCCCCCTGCAGCAATACTGAGTTTCATGGTGGCAAAGCCTTCTTTAATGGCTTGCTCAAACTCTTCTAACGCAGGAATTTCATGCAAGGCTTTGCCATCTAACTTCGTCAAATCTTGGCGAAAAATTCGGTCTGCGCCCGCATTGCTAGAGACAACATTAAAGTGTTTATCAAAAATACAGACGCCGGCTGTCAGGTTTCCTAAGACCGTCTCTAAAAAGGTCTTAGATTCTTGCAATGACTTGCGAGTGTCGGAAAGCTGACGGGTCATCACATTAAATTGGCGGGTCAACATACCCAGCTCATCGCCCGTATCTAACTCGGGCTTTGGAGAAAGGTCGCCTTGCGCAACTGCTTGTGTGCCTCGTAAGAGCATCAGCAAGGGCCGCGCCAATTGCCTACCCAACAATAATGCCAAAACTACCGCCACAAATAATGCGAAGAAGAGTGTGAGCGTCAGCGTGCCCACAAACATCTTCTTTAGGCCCGAGCGGCCCAAAGATTTTTCTTGATAGTCGGTATAAGCTGCCTGCACCGCTATAGTATTTTTGCTGATAGCCTCAGGCACAGGCTTAATGAGCTGGAGATACCAAAACTCTTTTTGATACTGTAGATTCAGTCCAAAGCTGTGGCCACTGCTGGCGCGTTCTTTCACCAAGGGAACGATTGCGCGCAAACGATAGGCCTGTGTTCCATCTGTATTGTTAGGCTCATCTATATAGGCGCTACCGTTGACTTTGGAGGCTTGCGACATGATCTCTGGGGTAGGTGCCGCAGCGTGAGCCTCAAGAGCGCCTGATGCTGCTGTCGCAACAATCATTTGACGGCCATTGAAGATGGTAATTTCTTGAATACCAAACTGATCCCGCATTCTAGATAACAGCAGGGTCAGCTCTGCAGGGCTCGCATTATTCGGTAGGCGCTGAATTTGATCAGCAATAATGCGACCCTCATCTTGCAATTCAGCAAGCGAGCTACTCAAGGTGGCACGGCCCAGCTCGAGGCCAGCCTCAAGGGCGGACTCGGTTTGCACATCAAACCAAGTTTCAATACTGCGAGACACGAACTGCAAAGATACGCCATACAAGATTAAGCCCGGCACTACACCCACTAAACCAAAAATCATGGCTAGCTTAGCAATCAGTCTTGTACCAAAGCGGCCCTTATGCCAACGTACCGCAATGACAACTACCAATATCAAAATCACCAAGGTTAAGCTTGCCCCAATAATGATGTTGGCAGCGTAAAGCCAAATAAAATAATTATCGAAGAACTGGGTATTGGATGATGCAAGCGAAAGCATGATTAACAAAATCAATGCAAATGTGCCAATCAGCCCTGCCGCAACTGGAAGAATGCGCCCCTTCCAAATCTCTTTATGAGAAAGCCTGGGAATAAATGAGTTCATTGCCATCTTCATCGCTGAATCAGGTTTTGTCCTGCTGGATTAAACGGAAAGTGTAGCCACTCGCTGCTCACATTCCAGTCACGATTATTGAGCGCATTGACTTGGAATGGCTTAGGCAGCTTGCTTAAATCGAGTGACATTTTTAAACCCGCTGTATAAGCCTTACTAGGATCAATCTGCGTGTTATCAAGCACGCGCCAACCACCAATACTACCGATCACTTGCAGCGCCTCAGTAATAGTAGGTGCGGAAAATGTAAAGCCCTCTGATGAAATTCGATATTGTTTGGTAAGGGGCTGATAAGAAAGACGGGCCTGCTTTTGTACCAAGATTGATTTTTCGTCAAACCAATACCAGCGAGAACGGGTTAAATCAAATTCCGTTTGAAAATACAAAACCACCCCTTTTTGAACCGCATCTTCTAAACCTGGTGATAGTTCAATTTGAAAAGTGGCATTAAGCAGCCAGTCGTTGTCTGCCCGCTCCAACTCAACGGATTTGATTTTGATTCCTTCTGCATATGCAGTGCCTGTACCCAAACCCAGCACTAACAAGATGCACAGAATCAGTTGTTTAATGCTTTGGCTCATGGCCCATTTTTCTTAAACAAGGCATAGTAAAAACCATCATTTGTAGCGGTCGGGAGAATCTGTCCTGGAGCGCTTAATCGTAATGCATTGGGGTATTTTGCTGCAAACCATTTAGCCTGGTCTTCCCCTTCTTCCGGGAAAATAGAGCAAGTGATATATAAAAGCGTGCCATTTGGTTTTAGCATTTGCCAAGCCTGCGCCATAATGCTCTGCTGTTTTTGCTGCAACTGAGCAATATCCGAGGCGCGACGCAGAAAAGGGATATCGGGATGGCGGGCCACAATGCCCGATGCGGAGCAAGGAGCATCAAGCAGAATTTTGTCAAAAGGCTTGCCGTCCCACCAAGAAGATTGCGAGGCATCCCCTCTCACAATCTGCACCTTGTCGGTATGTAGGCGCAGGCGATCTAAATTTCCGCCGATACGGGCAAGGCGGTCTTTATCTATTTCTAAAGCTACTGTATCCGCATCGGCCAACTCTAATAAGTGCGCCGTTTTGCCGCCAGGGGCTGCACAGGCATCTAAGATTAAGTCGCCTACTTTTGGATCTAACAATATTGCGGCTAATTGAGCCCCAGAGTCCTGCACTGAAACAGCTCCACTGTAAAACTCGGGCAGGTCTGAGACAGGCACAGCCTCATCTAGGATTAGCGCCGAGGGAAGAGGAACGCCAGCCAGGGTATCAAGGGGTTTTGAAGCAATTCCGCTTTGAGCCAACATAGCTTGATATTGCTCACGCGTATATTGCCGTACGTTGACACGAAGTATTAATGGGGCACGCTGGGCTTGCTGAAAACCAATCGCTTGCCACTCTTTAGGGTAAGACTGCTTTAAATTGGCGCGCCACCATGCTGGGTAATACATAGAAATTGGGTCAGGCGCATAGCCCTTGGTGGCAATCGCTTGAAACTTCTGACTCACCTTACGTAATACAGCATTGACCATCCCCTTGGCATAAAGGGTTTTGTCGTAAAGGCCGCAAGCCTCAACTGCCTGATCGACAATCGTATGCGTGGCATAAGTCTTCTGGTCGCCATGGAGAAATAATGCAATCGCTACGCTTAAGAGATGAGCTGTTTCAGGAGGTGGCGCCTTCGGCACAAACTCTTTGATGAGTTCTTGTGAGCCATTCCATTTGCGCAAAGCATCAAAAGTCAGACTTTGGACGATGGGGCGCTCATGTGAGCCAAGCTGATCGAGCACTTCGCCCAATGACCTGCCGTGCATGACTTCGCCAAGCGCTTGGGCTGCGATCGTGATTGCCTCTGATAAAGGCAGATTATGACTTCCTGGGCGCTCAGTCAAACCGACTCGCTTCTTTCTGCTCCAACTGAGTATGAAGGCCCAGCTTTGCATTCATTCTTTTTCCGCCGGGACGCTGAACTTCAGTTAGCTCAACAACTCCATCTCCGCATTGAACATAAACTCCGGTTTCAGATGACCCCAATATTTGTCCCGGAACAGCTGACTGTCTTGGTGACGCCTGTGCTGCCAGGGCAGAATTCAAAATCTTGATAGGCTCTCCGCCCAGAGTGGCGCTTGCGCCAGGAAAAGGATTAAAGGCACGAATCCGTCGATCGATTTCGTTGGCACTGAGCTGCCAATTAATCTCCCCTTCGCTCTTGAGAATTTTGTCTGCATAGCTAACGCCATCTTTTGCTTGCGGACTTTTCACTAAAGTATGTCTAGCATCTAAAGCATTGAGCGTTTGCACAATGAGACTCGCGCCCATATCTGCTAAGCGATCATGCAAAGACGCGCTTGTTTCTTCTTTTGCGATATCAAGCTCTTGTCTCAAGATGACATCGCCTGTATCCAAGCCCGCATCCATTTGCATAATGCATATACCTGTCTTCTTATCGCCAGCCTCTATCGCCCTTTGAATCGGCGCTGCACCTCGCCAACGAGGCAAGAGAGAGGCATGAATATTAAAGCAACCAAAGCGACCTTCTTTTTCTGCAAGATCTAAAACATCTTGGGGCAAGAGCAAACCATAGGCAACTACCACCATCGCATCAAACTCTAGCTTAGCAAGCTTTTGATAGGCGCTCTCTGCCTCGGCTTTTTTTTCAGCATCGGTAGCATTGCGTTTGAGTGTGCTTGGTTGTAAAACAGAAATATTCTTTTCAAGCGCAAATGTTTTAACTGAACTTGCATGTAAATGCATTCCTCTGCCCGCCCTACGATCTGGCTGTGTCAACACTAAAACAATCTGATGGCCGGCCAAATCAATCGCGCGCATTGCTTGAGCTGCAAACTCAGGGGTTCCAGCAAAGACAATTTTCATTGGCTACGCTTAGCGCTGCTCCGCTAACTCTTTAGCGCGTTTTTTCATTTTGAGAGAGATGCGATTGCGTTTCAGTAGAGATAAATACTCTACAAAAACCTTTCCCTGAAGGTGGTCCATCTCATGCTGCAAACATACTGCGAGCAAACCGTCCGCTTCTAGTTCAAACGGTTTACCGTGCAGATCGATCGCTTTAACGCGAATGTTAGCCGGTCGATCTACTTCATCGTAATATTCCGGCACAGAGAGGCAGCCCTCACGCCAAGATTTTTTTTCTTCGCTAGCCCACACAAGCTCAGGATTGATGAACACCATCAGTTCATTCTGTTCATCAGAAACATCAATCACAATAATTTGTTCATGAATATCTACTTGGGTTGCGGCCAAGCCAACGCCGGGCGCATCGTACATCGTCTCTGCCATATCTTTGACGATTGCCTTAATGCGCTCATCTACCTTAACAACAGGTTTAGCTCGCTTATGTAAGCGAGGGTCTGGATAACAAAGGACGGGTAATAAGGCCATGTCTGAATTATCCAACAGACCAATCCGAATGGGCTGATTGCCGAAATTTCTCCAAGGCTCAGAATGGCTTGATGAAAAATAAACTGCAAGCCAACTCTATTTTGCCCCTAGCTTTAGGTGCTACAAACTATCCCAAACGCCTTCTTGACTTGGCCGATCCTCCGTGCACTATTTATATAGCAGGAAAAATAGAGTTGCTGAGTATGCCCATGATCGCTATTGTTGGCTCTCGGGTAGCTAGCCCAGAAGGAATCAAAAATGCCGGTTACTTTGCTAGAACCCTTGCCAGCGAGGGCCTACTAGTCATTTCTGGCTTGGCCAGGGGCATTGATGGGGCTTCGCACCGGGCAGCCCTTGCGGTGGGCCAACCCACATTAGCAATCTGCGGCACCGGCCTAGATCTCACCTACCCACCTGAACATCATGAGTTAGCGAATGAAATTCAGAAAAATGGTCTTTTATTGGGCGAGCTGCCCTTAGGCATCGGACCCAAGGCCTTTCACTTCCCGCGTCGCAACCGCCTGATTGCAGCACTGGCCATAGGGGTTTTAGTGGTAGAAGCCGCTCAGCAATCGGGCTCACTTATTACGGCCCGCCTTGCATTGGAATTGGGCAGGGAAGTTTTTGCCATACCCTCCTCAATTCACAGCCCCTTGTCTGCTGGATGTCACTATTTAATTGGGCAAGGGGCAAAACTGGTCGCCTCTCCAAAAGAAGTTCTGGAAGAGCTGATTTATTGAAAACCCTGTTTAAAGTGCAAAAAATCGATGTTTTCACTTCATGAAGCATCTTTTTTGCCTATTTATTGGGCACAAGAATACGGCAATTTGGACTTTTAACGATTTATCGGTTAATAATAAAAAAGGGGTAAACAGTTGGTCAGCAGTCATTTTGGTTTAAATTGGTCGTCTTTTCCCCATTCCATCCATCTTTTAAGCTCAAATTTAGGCAAACGCGTGGCTAAAGCACCTACCAAAACCAGCCCAAAGTCTTCTGGGGTCGATCACCCAAAAGCGCTGATCATTGCCGAAAAACCTTCGGTAGCCAACGACATCGCTAAAGCCCTGGGTGGATTTACAAAGCATGAAGATTATTTTGAGAGCGCAGACTTTGTCGTCTCCTCTGCCGTGGGTCACCTGCTAGAAATTGCTGCCCCTGAAGAATATGACGTAAAACGGGGTAAGTGGTCTTTCGCCAATTTGCCCGTTGTTCCTCCACACTTTGATCTGCGCCCGATTGCCAAAACTGAATCCCGCTTAAAGGTTTTACAAAAACTGATTAAGCGTAAGGATATCAATGCGCTAATTAATGCTTGTGACGCAGGACGCGAAGGCGAGTTAATTTTTCGCTTGATTGCGCAGCACGCTAAAGCACCCCAGGGCGTTAAACGACTCTGGTTGCAATCAATGACTCCTAACGCTATTCGGGAGGGGTTTGCAAAACTGCGTAGCGATGAAGAAATGCAGCCTTTGGCTGATGCCGCTCGTTGCCGCTCTGAAGCCGATTGGTTAGTTGGTATTAATGGCACTCGCGCCATGACCGCCTTCAACAGCAAAAGCGGTGGATTCTTTTTAACAACAGTTGGTAGAGTACAGACGCCAACATTATCGATTGTTGTTGAGCGTGAAGAGTTGATCCGCAAGTTTGTCTCTAAAGATTACTGGGAAGTGAAAGCAGAGTTCATTGCTGCTGCTGGTGTCTATGAAGGCCGCTGGTTTGATCCTAAGTTTAAAAAAGATCTTGCCGCACCCGATGCACGTGAGAACCGTTTGTGGAGTGAAGCTGCGGCGCAAAGTATCGTGGCCGCCTGCCGAGACAAAAAAGCAAACGTTACCGAAGAAGCAAAACCTGCAACGCAACTTGCTCCTCAGCTGTTTGACTTAACCAGCCTACAGCGCGAAGCAAATGCGCGCTTTGGTTTCTCGGCCAAAAATACTTTGGGTCTTGCACAAGCCCTATATGAAAGACACAAGGTGTTGACCTACCCAAGAACAGACTCTAAGGCTCTACCCGAAGACTATCTTGATACCGTTAAGCAAACGATTGAGAATCTCGCGCAGCACTCCCAAGAATTGCGTCCTTTTGCTGAGCAGATATTAAAAGGCGATGCCAAGGATCCAAAGAACAAAGTCGGCTTCGGTTGGATCAAGCCTAACAAACGTATTTTTGATGACAGCAAAATTTCTGATCACTTTGCAATCATTCCTACGCTTGAGGCTCCGAAAACCTTAAGTGAGCCAGAGTTCAAACTTTATGACTTGGTGGTGCGTCGTTTCCTGGCGGTCTTCTATCCTGCTGCCGAGTTCCGCGTCACTACACGTATTACTGAAACCTCAGGACACCACTTCAAAACAGAGGGCCGTGTCTTAGTGAATCCAGGCTGGTTAACTGTTTATGGCAAAGCCAATCAAGCTGACGATGAATTGGTTGCGGTTAAGGGGGGCGAGAGCGTTCAAACTGAATCTATTGCAGCAGTGCCCTTAAAGACCAAACCCCCAGCCCGTTACTCCGAGGCAACCTTATTGTCTGCCATGGAAAGCGCCGGCAAATGGGTTGATGACGATGAGATGCGCGAAGCGATGGCTGAGAAAGGCCTTGGTACTCCAGCAACGCGCGCAGCCATTATTGAAGGTTTGCTGGCTGAAAAATATATGGTGCGCGAAGCTCGCGAACTCATTCCGACCGCAAAAGCCTTTCAGCTAATGACCTTGTTACGCGGCCTCGATGTGGAAGAGCTCACGCGCCCTGACCTCACTGGTAATTGGGAAAATAAATTAGCCCTCATCGAGCAAAGCAAGATGAGCCGCGATACCTTCATGCAAGAAATTGCACAAATGACGCAACGGATTGTGAAGCGTGCAAAAGAGTATGACAGTGACACGATTCCAGGTGACTATGCCACCTTGAAAACACCTTGCCCCCATTGTAAGGGTGCTGTTAAAGAAAACTATCGTCGCTTTGCTTGTGAAAAGTGTGGCTTCACGATTAGCAAAACACCGGGTGGTCGCGCCTTTGAATATCCCGAGGTTGAAGAGCTCCTTAAAGAAAAAACGATTGGGCCATTACAGGGCTTTCGCAGCAAGATGGGTAGGCCATTTGCAGCCATTATTAAATTGAGTGAAATTCCTGAGGATGATGCAGACTATCCAAATGCAGGCTTTAAGCTTGAGTTTGACTTCGGTAACTCGCAAGAAGATGAATCCGAAGCAATTGATTTCACTGGACGACAGGCTTTGGGTGTATGTCCTAAGTGTTCTGGCGCAGTATATGAAGATGGCATGCGTTACCTCTGCGAGCACAATACCGGTCCCGCTAAAACTTGCGACTTCAAAACCGGCAAGGTCGTTCTTCAACAAGAAATTTCTACTGAACAAGTCGAAAAATTACTGAAGGAAGGTAAAACAGACTTGTTAACCAACTTCAAATCCAATCGGACCGGTCGGGGCTTTAAAGCCTACTTGGCTCTCGGGCCTGATGGAAAAATTGGTTTTGAGTTTGAAGCTAAGGCGCCTAAAGCTGAAGGGGCGGCGCCCGCTAAAAAACGTGCCGGGTCAAGCGCTGCAAGCAAATCAGCAGTCAAGCCTAAGCGGGCTAGTAAAGCTGCGTCGTCTAGCACCTGAGCAGTAATGAGTTTTGCTGACAAGGCTGACCAAAGCACGCCCCTAGATCCAAAAGCGCTAGCTATAAATATTCCGGGGCGTTGACTTAAGGGCCCAATAATCGGTAGTCGGTCCCCCGCAACGCAACGTATCCCTACAAAGCTACCGTGGCTTTGAAGATCAGCCAAATTACCCTGGGCAAAGTTCAAGAGGGATCTTGCTTGCTCACGGTTAAATTGATCGCTGCTTTGCCTTGGAAGTAGGTCGTCTTCGCCCTCGTCATAGCTTGAGCCGACCATCCAAGTGCACCGACCATCGTCAAGCACTTGTGCAGGCAAGCAGTAGCCATCACCAGATATACCTACCGAAGGAAGTTCTTGAGCCCAAGAACTATTTTCTGCCACAGAGAAAATACTCAGCTGTCCACGCACCGGTCTTAACGGTAGGCGCACCTTCAGACTGTCAATTAAAGATTTTGTATGTGCACCGGCGGCGATTACAACTTTATCGGCGCAGAGTACTGCGTGATTCTCCTTATTCAGCAGCAGCCAATGGCCATTGCTTTGCTCTAGTTTTGTAATTTCTTGATCCCAACAAGTGCTTAGCCCACTTTGTGCTTCTAGCAGCTTTTTACTGGCGCCTGAAAGACTCATCGATGCGCCACGCGGTAACCAAACTCCATTTTGTTTAATGCCGCAAATCTGTTCTGCGTCTTTTGCTTCTAGGGCAATTGCTATGCTTTCATCAAGTTCAAGTGCTTGCAAATATGCAGCCACCTCTACTCGATCAAATGATTTGTCTTTCTTGCTTGGCTGGAAAATACCGTGTTGATTCCAGCTTGCCCCCCACTGGGCTTCTGCTAGTAAGAAAGCAATACGGGTTAGGCGAAGTAAGCGCGGTGAACCTCTGCCAATATGGGGGTGGGCAATTGCATGGGCATGACTTGAACATGCAGTGGCTGGGCCCGCTGCTGCATCGACCACACAAACAGCTTGTCCCTGCTCAAGCAAGGCATTGGCAATAGCGGCGCCAGCAATGCCTGCCCCAATCACCACAACGGCATGGTGTTGGGGTTTAATCACAAAGCTTTAGTTAAGCGCCCTAATTTAGGCGCTTAAGCGTTCCTCAATTTTGGCTTGGGTTGCTAAAAGCTCTTTGGGCAGGCGATCACCAAGGTGGGCAAATAGCTCGGAGTGAAGCTTAAGTTCATTCTTCCAGTCTTCTTTTCCGACGGCAATTGCTTTTTGAAACTGAGCCGCTGAATAGTCCAAGCCACCCCAATGTAAATCAGCATGTTTGGGAGAGATGCCAAATGGGGTTTCTGTACCGCTTGCTTTACCTTCAACACGACCCAGAATCCAAGAGAGCACTCGCATATTTTCTCCAAAACCAGGCCAAACAAATTTACCATCCTCATCTTTGCGGAACCAATTGACGCAATAAATTTTTGGCAGCGTTGCTCCATCGGATTCAAGCTTCTTACCGATGTTTAACCAGTGACGGAAATAATCACTCATGTTGTATCCAGCGAAAGCAATCATGGCGAAAGGGTCGCGTCGCACTACGCCAACTTGTCCGGTAATAGCTGCGGTAGTTTCAGAGCCCAATGTAGCAGCCATGTAAACGCCTTCTACCCAGTCCCGCGCTTCGCTCACTAGTGGAACAGTATTGGAGCGACGTCCACCAAATAAGAATGCATCTATCGGAACGCCTTCTGGATCATCCCATTTTGGATCGACTACCGGATTATTCGTTGCAGCAACTGTAAAGCGAGAATTAGGATGCGCAGCTTTGCGTCCTGCCGCCCCATCTGCTGGCGTCCAGTCTTTGCCTTGCCAGTCAATCAAATGGGCAGGCGGGGTTTCTGTTAAACCCTCCCACCACACATCACCATCATCAGTTAAGCCAACGTTTGTAAAGATCACATCTTGGTTTAAGGAGTCCAAGCAGTTCGCATTGGTTTGGCGATTGGTGCCTGGTGCTACACCAAAATATCCTGACTCTGGATTAATTGCGTATAAGCGAGTTTTGCCGTTTACATCTTTACGCGGCTTGATCCAAGCAATGTCATCGCCAACGGTGGTTACTTTCCAGCCCTCAAAACCTTTTGGCGGAATCATCATTGAGAAATTGGTTTTGCCACAGGCGGATGGGAAAGCAGCGGCAATATGAAACTTCTTTCCTTCGGGAGCGGTCACTCCCAAAATCAGCATATGCTCTGCTAGCCATCCTTGATCACGGCCCATATTGGAGGCGATTCTTAAAGCAAAACATTTTTTACCTAGGAGGGCATTGCCTCCATAGCCGGATCCAAATGACCAGATCTCCCGGGTCTCTGGGTAGTGCACGATGTACTTGGTTTTATTGTTTGGCCAAGCAACATCCTTCTCACCAGATGCAAGCGGCTTACCAACAGAGTGCACGCAAGGAACAAACTCACCATTACTACCAAGCTGATCAACCACGGCTTTACCCATGCGCGTCATGATGCGCATGTTAATAGCGACGTAAGGGCTGTCTGAAACTTCAACACCAATATGCGCAATAGGTGAGCCAATCGGGCCCATAGAGAAGGGCACCACATACATTGTTCTACCGCGCATGCAGCCTTCAAACAGTGGGTTTAGGGTTGCCCGCATTTCCTTAGGCTCAACCCAATTATTGGTTGGACCGGCATCTTCTTTCTTGTTAGAGCAGATAAAGGTACGGTCTTCAACACGGGCTACATCATCCGGATCAGATAGCGCCAGGAATGAGTTTTTTCGTTTTGCAGGATTTAGGCGCTTGAAAACCCCGGCCTTTACCAAGAGCTCGCAAAGTGAGTCGTACTCGTCCTGCGAGCCATCGCACCAGTGGATTTTGTCTGGCTGAGTTAGGGCGGCTATCTCTGCAACCCATTGAATTAATTGATTATTTTTTACGTAAGGCGGTGCATTTACGTTCACCTGGCTAATGTCTGCAGTGCTCATGTGATCCTTTGGGGGAGTAATTTTGGATCGGACAATTTTAACATTTCGGTCATATTTAACGACCTTGCGAGCCTAGAAGAAACCCTCTATTTACCAATACAAAACTGGCTGAAAATTTTTCCCAAAAGATCGTCTGGTAAAAGCTTTCCAGTGATCTTTCCTAGCTCATCTTGCGCTAAATGGAGCTCTTCTGCAAACAACTCTAGCGAATTGTTGCCATTTGCGGCGAACTGCTCTGATTTCTCAATATGTTCCATGGCACGATCTAAGCAATCTAGATGGCGGCGACGCGCCAATATTCCACCCTCTTGGGGTGCGCTCCATCCTGCAATTTCAAGGATTCTATTTTTTAGACCCTCAACTCCGTCCCCAGTTTTGGCAGAAATCTTCAGAGTCTCGCTGGCAGCAAAAGCATTTGCAGCCAATAAATCGACCTTGTTATGCACTTCTAAAATTGGGCACTTGGGCGGCAAGGCGGCAATGATTTCTGCCTTGAGCTTGGTATCTTTTGCAGATTCCTTTCCCGCATTGGCGGCATCCTTTAGGTAAACGACTAAATCAGCCGTGCGGATAGCATCCCAAGAGCGTTCTATACCCTTTGCTTCAACTTCATCTTGGGTATCTCGCAGGCCAGCGGTATCAATAATATGAATCGGCACGCCATTGATCGTGATGCTTTCTTTTACCCGATCGCGGGTGGTGCCAGCAATTGGCGTCACTATGGCAACTTCTTCGCCAGCCAATCGATTGAGTAATGAACTCTTACCAACGTTCGGCGCACCAACTAAGACCAGTTGAATGCCATCACGTAAGATTTTTCCTTGCTTTGCATTTGCTCGCAAGTGCGCAAGCCTCGAGATCACTTTTTGTAGGCGCTCTTTGGCTTGGGCATTTTCTAAAAACTCAATTTCTTCTTCGGGAAAGTCGAGAGTAGATTCGACCAAAATTCGCAATTGCGTAATCTCTTCCACCAATGCATTGATGTCGTCTGAGAATGCGCCCTGTAAAGAGCGTGCGGCACTTCGAACCGCGGCCTCACTTTGTGCGTCAATAAGATCGGCCACAGCTTCGGCCTGAGCCAAATCCATTTTGTTGTTTAAGTAGGCACGCAGAGTGAACTCGCCCGGCTCGGCAATGCATAGGTCAATCTCTTTCCCAACTTCTAGGCAGCGCTTCATGACCAACTCTAAAAGTTGTGGCCCACCATGACATTGAAGTTCGAGAACATCTTCGCCAGTAAATGAGGCGGGCGCCTCAAAATAAATTGCTAGCAACTGGTCAATGATGTTGTTATGTCCATCGCGCAAACTCTGAAGGCTTGCTTGTCTAGTTGCGAGTGGTTTTTGTAATAGGCTACTAGCGAAGCTTTTGAGCTCAGAGCCGCTTATCCTGATAACGCCAACGCCGGCTTTGCCCGGTGCACTAGCAACAGCGATGATGGGCACTTTACGAGTCATCATCGCTGTTATCTTTACAGAAAATGTTGGGCTTTTTAGGCGCCCGCTTTCTTTCCAAACAATTTATTAATTTGCCATTGCTGCGCAATCGACAGCATGTTATTAACTACCCAATACAGAACCAAACCTGCCGGGAAGAAAAAGAACATGATGGAAAAAACAATTGGCATATACAACATCACCTTTGCCTGAATAGGATCGGGTGGTGTTGGATTGAGCTTTGTTTGGACAAACATGGAAATTGCCATAACAATCGGCAAAATATAGTAAGGATCGGGTACAGATAGATCGTGGATCCAACCAATCCATGGTGCGCCACGTGTCTCAACGGAAGATAGCAGTACCCAGTAAAGCGAAATGAAAACGGGGATTTGAATCACGACTGGCAAGCAACCGCCAACAGGATTGATTTTTTCTTTTTTATACATCTCCATCATGGCTTGGTTCAGCTTCTGAGGATCACCTTTGTATTGCTCTTTCATGGCCACAAGGCGAGGCTGCACTTCTTTCATGCGCGCCATTGATTTATAGCTTGCAGCAGAGAGTGGGAAGAAGGCTAACTTAATTAAGATGGTGAGCAAAATGATTGACCAACCCCAGTTACCAACATAAGACTGAATTTTTGCTAGCAGCCAAAAAATAGGTTTTGCCAAAATCGTCAGATAGCCGTAGTCTTTTAAAAGCTCTAAGCCAGGGGCGATACCCTCTAACATTTTTTCTTCTTGTGGTCCAACAAACAATCGGGCCTTTTCTACTACAGTTGCCCCTTTGTCAATTGTGCCGAGCGGAATTTGCATACCAATGCGATATAAATTGACATCGACTTTGTCTGCATAGATGTCACGCGCAACCTTATCGCCAGGAATCCAAGCGCTTGCGAAATAGTGTTGCACCATTGCTACCCACCCACTTTGTCCGGCCGGAATTTGCTTGGGCACTTCTGCTTTGCTCTTCTCAATATCTTCAAAATTTACTTTTCTGAATTTATCGTTTTCTGTATATGCAGCAGGACCAGTAAAGGTGCTGGCCGAGAAAGCGCCGCCAAATGGCCCTATCTTTGGCTCGCTGGTGCCGTCACGAACAATCTCGGTATAAAGCACCAAAGGATTTGGGTTGGAGTTTGATTGAGTAACGCGGTGACCAACGTCAATCACATAGCTGCCTGGATTCAGTAAAAATGTTTTTTCTAGCTTGACCCCATTACGTTCGCTTGCCAACACTAAAAATGGTCTGCCCGATCCATCCTTGCCTGCTTGCTGCAATTTAAACGCACTAGTGTGGTTAGGTAAATCTGGGTTACCAATAGCAATTAGGCCCGAACGCGCAAAATACTTGTGTGCAGGCGTGTATTGAAATAATTCAACCGGTTTTTGATCCGCATTAAGTTCTTTTAGAAGCTTGGCATCAATCACATTGGCGCCTGTTGAACTAATCTCTAAACGGAGCACATCATTCTCTAATACAAACTTTTCACCCTGCTCTAGGTTCACATTCTCTTTTGGTAATGCACTAGATAAGTTGGTGGGTGTGCCAGAAACCGGGGAAGGCAAGTCACCTTTATTTTGGTTTGTGCCTTGATCCGAGCCCACGGGCTTACTTGGCGCACTAGAAAATAGCGATGGCTTTCCTTGATAGGTTTGCCAGTTGTTATAAAGCATAAGGGCCGATAAAGAGAAGACTGCCCAAAGTATTGTTTTTTTAAAGTCCATTTGCTTCACTTAAAGAATGAGATATCTGTTTTACAGCAGGATCGTGGCCGCCGTGTGACCAAGGATTACAACGCAGGATACGCCACACACTTAAACGAGCGCTCTTGAAAAAACCATAATGCTTAAAACAATCGCAAGCATATTGTGAGCAGCTTGGAAAATACTTACATTGCGCCCCAAAATAGGGGCTTAAGCTAATTTGATAAAGCCTAAGCAGTTTTATCGCTAAAGCATTTAAAGGTCGCATTACACAAGGTCCAGCAGTTGATTGCGCAGTTGGCCTTTTTCTTTGCTTCTGAGTCGGCCGCGAGTTTCTCGACCAATAGGTGTGCGCAGCTTGACTACGACATCCAAGCCTGGCTGTGCCTTCCGAATTTGTTCGCGCAACATGCGTTTAAGCCTGTTCCGATCCACTGCGCGTTTAGCGAGTTTTTTAGCGACCGCCAGTCCAAGGTCGGGACTGCAGCCAGCCTTTGGGGGTGCTGAATAAACCCCCCATTGGGAACTTGTCTTGGGGCGTGTTTTTAATAACTCGGAAATCCTGGCGCTATTCAAAGGCAAACTTAAACGGCTAGACGTTTACGGCCTTTGGCACGGCGAGCGTTCAAAACAGCGCGGCCACTCTTAGTTTTCATACGAATACGAAAACCATGGGTACGCTTGCGGCGGGTAACTGAGGGTTGGTATGTTCTTTTCATGATCGATCCTAGGAAAGCCGACTATTTTCGTGCTTGTGAGCTAAAAGGTCAACCTATGCTGATAAATATATAGGTGTTTTCTCTATTTTCCGTGTGATTTTCACCTAGCACCTTAATTTAAATAGCATTTTTATT